>NZ_QPES01000002.1:300000-600000 GCF_009455685.1 Paraburkholderia hayleyella
GTGCGGCGGGCGCTGTACTTTGGCAAGGTGATTTCCTATGCCCAGGGGTTTGCCCAACTGAGCGAGGCGTCGAAAGAATATGGCTGGGATCTCGATTACGGCACGATTGCCAAAATTTTCCGTGCCGGGTGCATTATTCGCGCGCGTTTTTTGCAGAAGATCACCGAAGCCTATGCGCAAGATCCGGCGCTCGCCAATCTGCTGCTTGATCCGTACTTTGCCGATATCGCAGCGAATTACCAGGCTGCGCTGCGCGACGTGGTGATCGCTGCCGTGGCAGCAGGCGTACCGGTGCCGGCATTGGCCTCGGCGGTGGCGTATTTCGATGGCTATCGCTCAGCGCGTGTCCCTGCCAACCTGATCCAGGCACAGCGCGATTATTTTGGTGCCCATACGTTTGAGCGGATCGATAAACCCGGCAGCTTCCACGCGAACTGGTCCTGAGGGCCTAACGCAACGCAACGCAACGCTGCGTTCAGGCTGGCTGGGCATCGGCTTTAGACGTTTGGTGTCGTCCATTGTCGAACCCGGCGAGCCCCGCGAGCGCGCTGAGGCTGATCGCCGCCGTCAGCATCACATAAAGTCCAGGGGCACCGGGCTGGCCGGTGACGCTGGCCAGCCACACCACAATCGCGGGTGCGGATGCACCGAATACCATCACCCCCACGTTGTAGCCCAGCGCGATTCCGGTCGCGCGCAATGGCATGGGAAAGAGCGCGGCGAGCACGAGGGGCAGCGCGCCTGAGTACAGCGCCTTGATCAGCCCAAGCCAGGTCACCAGTAAAAATAACGAACGCGCTGACGGATGTGCTGCGGCATAGGTGAAGGCAGGCCAGGCGCTCACCAGACACAGCATCGCGGCGACACTCATTTGCCGCACGGGGCCGAGGCGATCGGACAGCCAGCCGCCTAGCGGTGTGAGCAACGTCGAGAGCGCGCCCGGCACGATGGCCGCGGCAAATCCGGTTGCGGCGCTCAGATGCAGCGTGCGCAGCGCAAACGTCGGCATGTACTGCAGCAGGTAGGCGAGCGTGGTCGTTACGCTGAGCAGCCCGGCGACGATGGCCAGCCGCGGCCTGTAATGGCCCAATACTTCACGCACCGGTGCCGCGGCGCGAGGCGCCTGGATAAAAGCCGGGGCGTCATGAAGCGTACGGCGCAGATACCAGCCCACCGGTCCTAGCAGTGAGCCCACGGCAAAAGGAATGCGCCAGCCCCACGCCATCAGTGCATGAGGCGTGAGCCAATGGCTCAGGGCGAAGCCCATGAGCGCCGCACCGAGCGAACCGAGCCCCTGGGTGGAAAACTGCCAGCTTGCATGCAGGCCGCGTTTGTTCGGCGCTTGCTCAAAGAGCATCGCGGTGCACGCGCCAAATTCACCACCGCTCGAAAACCCCTGAATCAGCCGCGCGCAGAACAGCCCGATGGGGGCCGCCAGTCCAATTACGTGATAGTTGGGCAGTAGCGCAATCAATGCCGTGCCGGCGCTCATTAGCCATAGCGACAAAAGCAGGGCGGCCTTGCGGCCATGCCGGTCCGCATAGCTGCCCAATATCAGCCCGCCCAGCGGACGCATTAGATAGGACGCGCCAAACGAGCCGAAGGTCAGCAATAGCGAGGTCGTTTCGTCGGCCATGGGGAAAAAATTCCCGGCGATATACACCGCGAAAAACGCGTAAATGGCCAGATCGAACCATTCGAGCGTATTGCCAATCGCAATCGCAGCAATGGTGCGCGCGGTATGAGGCGGGCGGGCGAGGAAGCTCATCTCTCTCCAGTTCAAATTCTATTTTTTGCAACAATAACTGCGGATTATTCGTATGAGCTTAATGATTAGTGTGTTTTTAGAGAAAGATTGTGGTTCAAATAGGGGTTTCTACGACGGTCTTCGTTGCCTAGACTTCTAGGTAACCGCTGCGGGACATTCGGTTCAACGGCGATAAAAAACATCATCTGGAGCTAATTCATCATGAAATCGCTTATTTCTGCTGTGACTCTGGCTGCCCTTGTTGCCTTGCCCGTTGCCTCGTTTGCCCAATCCAGCCAGAACCAGCCGCTCACCCGGGCGCAAGTGCGCGCCGAACTGGTGCAGCTTGAACAGGCAGGTTACAAGCCCAACTCGGACCGCCTCGATTACCCCTCGGGCATCCAGGCCGCTGAACAGCGCGTCTCCCTGCAAAACGGTGCGGCACCGCTCGCCAACAGCGGTTACGGCGCTCCCGCCGCAGGACGGTCCCAGTCGGGCGCGATGACGCCTGCGACGGTCCGGCCAGCCCAGTCGGTTTATTTCGGTCACTAGGCCAAAAGCTGACGCTGTTCAGGGCGAAAACGCTGACCCAAATGGGTCAGCGTTTTTTATGGGCGTTTGATGTGAGCGTTTGCGCCTGAGGCTAATGGCCCGTCATGGCATCGGGCCATAGATCGAGAGGTTCATCCCTATCCGGACAAGGCTTGGGCTTAGCCGCCCGCCTACGACTCAAAACCTTGCCGGTCAAGCTCTGGTAGCAAATCGCCCAGATCCGGAACCTTGAATGGTGCCAGCAGCCAGTCGAGTACGGCTTCGTCGAACACGTCGCTTTGCTCTGATGGCGTTGGCGTTGACGTGTATGAGGGCAATTCCGTGTCTTGCGGCTTGTTCGGGCCATCGTCCCTGGCATTCTTACCATCGAGATTGAATTTCGCTATCCGGATGTGAGGCGTGAGGTAAACGAAGTGCTCGTCCGGCGCGCTATCACACTGCGTGCCTTTAAGAGGCGATAAGCCTGACAAAAGCAGTGGCGATAGGGTTTCGTCGGCACATCTCAAATCAGGGAGGTTAAAGGACGAAGAGGTGGCGTTAGCGCTTGAGTGTGCCGGCTGTTTTTGCTTTCCGGTTGGAGTCCGTGCCTCGGAATCTAGATTGGCGAGTTCGCAGAGGACGGATGATATTTGGGCATCTGGCTGCTCCGTTTTTTTTACGCGCGGCTGCTTGTGCGCTGGATGGCGCGGCTCGATCGGGGGAGCCATCTCTAACATGCCTTTCGCCATCAACCCGGTATGCCATGGTTTCGACGGTCCATGATTCGTGCTGGTCCGCGGCGACAATTCGGTTGAGGGTGCGATTTCGCTTGGCGAATGAGGCGTCCTGGATGAGGGGCGAACATAAGGATGGTACCGAAACCCGTTGGAATTATTTTTTCTGTTTAACATTCGAAACCTTGATTAAGCCAATAACCGGGCATCACGCGCGATAGCGCGGCTGCGTTGTCTGTCATGGACCACAAGCTAATCACTCTTTCGCTTGCAATGGCCATGAAAACCCGGACATAAAATGATTTTGATTTGCGTGCGCTCTCAAATCGCACGGAGTTGCCGCGTTAAGTAACCGTTCTGACAGCAGGAGTTCCCGGCATAGCCGGTGTCCATAGCCGGTGTCTTGTGGCAGGAAGGACGACGGGAGTGGCCTGGTGGCCTGTGTGTGCGTATTGTGTTTTTAACCGAACCCCGGGCTTAGCCTGTACCATTTTCGGTCGTTGTCCAGCCATCTCATTCTCATATTTCCTGGCCGTTGCCCTTACTTGCCACGACAGAACCCATCCAGCTCCGCTGGCTTACCGACCGTTTCCACAGGAACCCCGCAATGATTGATCTGCGCAGCGACACCGTGACCCGTCCCTCTCAAGCGATGCTGGCCGTCATGGCCGCGGCGGAGGTGGGCGATGACGTGTGGGGCGACGATCCGGCCGTCGCTCGTTTGCAGGCCGTAGTGGCTGAGCGGGCGGGGCACGAGGCGGGCCTCTACTTCCCGAGCGGCACGCAATGCAATCTCGCCGCGCTGATGGCGCATTGCGCGCGTGGCGATGAATACATCGTCGGCCAGTCGGCTCACACCTATCGCTACGAAGGAGGTGGCGCGGCGGTGCTGGGCAGTATTCAGCCCCAGCCGCTGGAAAATGCCCCCGATGGTTCGTTGCCGCTGGACAAGATCGCCGCAGCGATCAAACCGCTCGACGACCATTTCGCCCGGACCCGTTTGCTCGCGCTCGAAAACACCATCGGAGGCAAGGTGCTCGCACCTGCTTATGTGGGCCAGGCGTTGCAGCTTGCGCATGAGCGTGGGCTGGCGACTCACCTCGACGGCGCGCGCGTCTGTAACGCCGCGGTGGCTTTAGGCCAGCCGCTGGCGGCGCTGTGTGCACCGTTTGATTCCGTGTCGATCTGTTTTTCGAAAGGCCTGGGAGCGCCGGTAGGCTCGGTGCTGGTGGGAAGCCGGGCGTTGCTGTTACAGGCGCACCGCTGGCGCAAGATGCTGGGCGGAGGCATGCGTCAGTCGGGTCTGCTTGCCGCCGCGTGTCTTTATGCCTTTGAGCATCATTTCGAGCGGCTCGCCGAAGATCATGACAACGCCGCGCATCTGGCGCGCGGGCTCGCGCAAATCGAACAGGTGACGTTGTTGTCGCAGGCGACCAATATGGTGTTCGCCCAGTTTCCGCAGGCGGATTGCGCCGAACTCGAAGCCTGGCTCAAGGCACGGGGCATTCTCACCCAGGTGTTGTACGCCTCGCGTTTCGTGACGCACCGGGATGTGTCGCGCGCCGATATCGACACCTTCATCGACGCGGTAAAAGCATACTTTGCGCGTTGAATCTGCTGGATGAAAAAACGCCAGGCCCGCTGCGGTTCACAGTGAACTGAACCGCAGCGGGCCTGGCGTTTATCTTGCAGCGTGCGTGGCGCAAGTAGCGCCGTCGCATCAACCGGTCAAAGACCAAATTCCTCGACACTTTTGGCGGAATACACGCCCATCTGATTGCGTTGCAAATCGAATAGCAAATCGATGTTTTGCAGCGCGGATAAGCCAACCACGATCCGGTTGCGGCCTGGCGCCGCCTTCACGATCGTGACTTGCGCACCATTAAAGCGATGCACCCATGTGCCGACACCTACCGCCGTGTCGTAATTGCCTTGTCCCAGCACGTTGCCGACGTCGTTTTCGCCCAGCCAGCTGGGTGCTTTGTCGGTTTCGATACGGATCATTTCGGTGCCGCCCGTGGCAAAAACCACCGGTGCGCAAAACCGCATCTTGCTGGAAACCTGAGCGCAACCTTCCGGCCATTGCGCAACGCCTTGCGCGGACATGGGCAACGGCACCATCGTGAAGCGGCTGGTGAGTTTGGCGGACGGGCTTAGCACGAGGTACGGCTTGGTAAAGCTCGGATGGACGAGGTAGCGTTTGCCGATATCGGCGGGAAGTGCGGCGAAGGGGGCGTTGCAGCAGGCGTCATCATCCTGTTGCAGGCCGATGCCGAGCAGCCCCGAAAAGGCGAAGCCAAACTCACCGGTGTAGCCATCCATCGCAAAGCAGCGCCTGAAGTTGGGCTGGCAATCGACGTCGGTGACGGTCTGGGCGGTGATGTTGACCGGTTGCGTGCCGAAAAGGCTGAACGGCAGCGTGGCGGTGGGGCCCGATACCTTCGCGCCGTTGGCGAGATTGAGCGTGATCGTTGGGCCCTTGGAGGAATAGCCTTGCGGCAGCGCCTTGGACAGCACGCGCACGCCTTGTGTGCCCGTGTCGAGCGCCAGATAGACCGCCTTGCCGTCAAGCTGGACCGGCACACCCAGACGCGCATGGCCTTGATCGGCGCGTTCGACATGCAATGGAATCAGCAAGCCATCCTTGCCCTCGTCGATCAGTACGGCTTTGGCCGCGGGCGGCACCGGCGGGATGATGTGGGTGGCACAGCCGCCAAGAACGGTGATAGCCGCGAGTGTGGCGAATACCGGTGTGGCGAGGGCAGCCAGGCGGCGACGCAGGAAAGAGGGAAACATAATGGCACTTCACGAAAGAGCGCTCCTGCAAGGGATGGGCATCGTGAGCGGAGCGGCTGGCTACGAATAGGCAGACGTTAAACCGAAGGTGCTGGCGAAGCCCGCCTAAGGGAAGCGCGGGTAACAGAAATAGGCACTCTACTCGCCTGATTAGGCAAAATTGTAAAAATCTGTCAAAAATCGGGGCGGCAGATGAACCGTGCCGGATCCCTCGTGACAGGAACCCTGGCGCGGCAAGCGGATTGGGAACGGGTTTAGAGGCCTGCTGTGCTGGCGTTCCGGGCGAGCTGCGCTGTGTTCACGGCGCGTCCGACCCGTTCGACGAATTCCCGATCCAGGCTAGAGAGCGCCTCGCGCTCGGTGTCGGTGGTTTTGACCAGCAGGTAGTGCATCACATCTTGTGTGCGCCACGATAACCAGCCCACCACGACCAGCATGATGCCGCAGACAAGACCGGCTGCCGAGCCGAAGATGCCACCCGCGATGGCGAGTGCAACTCCGGCGAGCGTGAGCAGCCAGGGCAGGATTTTGTTTTTGTCCACGGTGACGACGCGCACGTCCTGAATCTCGCGTAGTGGAAAAACCTGGCCTGCAGCGGAAAGCGCATTGCGCGTCACAGAAACACCACGTTCGTTGAAGGGGATATCCATGGCTTTGACGATTTGACGTTCAGACAAAAAGGAGAACGCGCAGCGTACCAGATGCCTCTTTACGGGGTACGGCCAGATAGCCGCACCCCGTAAGGTTGTGCTCCCATGTTCATGGGAATCTGAACCTGCGCGGCAAACCGCTCAGGCAAACCGCTCAGGCAAATTGTTCAGGCAAACTGCTCAGGGCGAGAGCAAAGACCCCGTGCGAAACGCCCGGGCGCCGGCGATACGCGCCACTTCCATGCCTGTCGTAGCGAGGCGCGCGATATGCCGTGCATACATCACGCCCGCGACGCGGGTGCTCAACGTGACCACTTGATTCGTCAACGGATCGACGATATCGGCGATGGCCTCGCCCGCTTCGAGCCACACCCCAAGCGGCGCACGAAACACCAGTACGCCACTGCATGGCGCGCTCAGCAGCTCGACGCCCGCGAGCGGTGTGGCCGCGAACGCCAGATTGGGCAGCGCCGCGGGAATACCGCTGATGATTTCGCGCTGGGTCAGGTATTCGATGATCGCTTGCGCATCGTGTTCGGCGAATTCATAGGACACATCGCGCTGACTGCGTAGTTCGACCGTGACTGAAATCGAGCCGTCCGGAACCGGAAAACGCGTGCCATAGCGTTGGCGCAATTCAGACCAGCAAAAGCTGTGGATTTCATCAAAGGGATTGCCCACCGAGTTCAGCGCCAGCAACGAGGCCCGGGCGTCCAGATAACGCGCGAGCGGCTCGACGGCGGGCCAGAGATCGGGATGGGTGTAGAGATGCATCGCGGCATCCCAGTCGCAATGCAAATCCAGCACGATATCGGCATCGAACGACAGACGTTGCAAGGCCAGGCGCAGCGAAGCCAGTTCGGACTCAGGCGTTTGCGCGGCGAGCGCCGCGCCAAGTGCCGTGCGAATCACCTGGCGATTGTGTTCGCTGTCGCTGCTGAGCTGGGCTTCGATGTCGGGCTCGATGAGCGCGGCCAGATCGTGGAAGTTCCGGTTGAAATTCTGGCCGCTCTGGGTTTCGAAGCGCCCGAGTAACTGGCCCAGCACATGCTGGTTCAGGCCCACGGGATTAGCCACGGGCACGATCACGATTTCGCCGGACAGCCTGCCTGCGGCTTCGAGCGCGGCGAGCTTGCGGCGCAAGGCCCACGCGACCAGCATGCCGGGCAACTCATCGGCATGCAGCGAGGCCTGGATATAGACCTTGGGCCCGCCCTTGGGGCCGTAATGGAAACTGCTCAAATGACGCTCGGTGCCGAGCGAGGGAGAGAGGAGGGGATGGGTCTGGATGTGCATGAGTCTTGATGCGCTGTGCTGTCAGGCGCTGAAAGATGAGCGTTCAGTCAATAAAGGCACACGTCGGTGGATACCGTTTGTCCGGTATGCGGCGGGGCGCGCGAAAGTGGAATGCAGCGTGTCCGATCTTAGCCGATCTGCGTTTTTATGCCTATGCGGAGCCGGAAAGGGGGCAGCCAGGGGGCGGCCGGTATGGCGCTTCAGCGTCAGGCCCGTGGCCCGGCAACAAGCCTGGCTGGGATAACGCGTCTTTTTACTGTTATTTTTTTCGCGCACGGGACTGAATCTCTTCCTGAGGTCAGGCCGTAATCATTGACTGAAGCGATACATCAAACTCCGCACGTGTAAAAAAATGCGGGGCATTCCCAGCCTGGTGCTGTGCGAATGCCCCGCGTTTCATGATGCACTATTGGACTATTTCACGGCATGACGGCAGGGGTATTAATCGCCGTATATATCAAAGTCGAAGTATTTCTTTTCGAGCTTTTTGTACGTGCCGTCTTTCAGCATCGACGCGATGGCGCCGTCAATGCTGGCTTTCAGGTCGGTATCTTCCTTGCGCAAGCCGATCGCGGCCGCACCGCTCGGAATGGCCTTGCCGGCAAACTGGAAGCCCGCGCCGCGCGAGGTCTTCAGAAAGCCAATATCCGCTTGCACTTCATCTTGCAGCGCAGCGTCCAGGCGGCCTGAAACCAGATCGGCATAAACCTGGTCCTGGTTCTGATAAGGCACGACCTTCGCGCCCTTCGGCTGCCAATGAGCCTTGGCGTAAGTTTCCTGAATCGTGCCTTGCTCCACGCCCACTGATTTACCCGTCATGCTTTCCGGCGTCGGTTGCAATGTCGAGCCCTTCTTGGCCACGAGGCGCGTCGGGGTGTCGAACAGTTTGGCCGAGAAGCTGACCTGCTCCGCACGCTGTGGCGTGATGGTCAGCGACGACAGCACGCCGTCGAACTTCTTGGCCTTGAGGCCGGGGATCAGGCCGTCGAAATCGTTTTCGACCCACACGCATTTGGCTTTCAGACGTGCGCAGATCTCGTTGCCGAGATCAATGTCAAAGCCGATCAGCTTGCCGTCGGGGCCTTTCGATTCGAACGGTGGATAGCTTGCATCCACGCCAAAACGGATGGTCGACCAGTCTTTTGCATGGGCGCCGATTGAGACGGTGGCGAGCAGGGCAACCGTTAAAGCTGCGAGCAGTTTTTTCACTGTTTTTACTCCTGGGTGGTTGTGCTTCATCACGCATGCGGTGCCGTTGTTGTGGAACGTTGTCCTGCGCGAAGAATGACTGGGCGGTCTGGTTTAAAACGCTGCCATCAATCGCCGCCTCTGCCTTTCAGGCTTTCGTCCGGCGGCTTTCCCCATCAGGTTTCCCCGTCAGGCAGCGGGGCCTAGCTTAACAGTTCAAAAAGCCAGGATGACAATATTGAGATAAATGGCAGGCGAGGAAAGGCTCTATGGTCCAGTGTCGCTAGATGATGTACGAGGCATGCTAGGATGGGCCGCCGACGGTGGCGCGGTGGTCCGTTCCCGGCTTCCACCATGACTATTTTGAGATTAAAGGCTGCGTGATTCGATGTCCCATTCGCCGGTTTTGGTGGCTGCCTCTGCTCCTGCTTCCACTGTCATTGCAACGCCCTGTATGGGCCGTCTGGTGTACGTGATCGGGCCGTCGGGGGCAGGCAAGGATGCGCTGATCCAGTTTGCCCGGCAGCAGTTGGGACAGCCGTCCGGTTCCCTGTCCGAGCCCATCGTGCCCGTCGTGTTCGCGCATCGTTACATCACCCGCGCGAGTCGTGAGGGTGAAAACCACATTGTGTTGAGTGCGGACGAGTTTGCCCTGCGTTCGGCACGAGGTCTCTTTGCGCTCGAATGGGCGAGCCACGCCTTGCGCTATGGCATCGGCGTTGAACTCGACAGTTGGCTGGCGCGCGGCTTGCGGGTCGTGGTGAACGGCTCGCGGGCTTATTTACCGCAAGTGCTCGCACGCTATCCGCAAGCCGAAGTCGTGCATGTGGAGGCCGCGCCGGCTGTTTTGGCGGCCCGTTTGGGCACGCGCCAGCGAGAAACGGCGGGACAGGTTGCTGAGCGGCTGGCACGTCGTGTGCCGTTCACCTTGCCTGATGACACGCCCTTCACCGCGATTGATAACTCGGGCGAACTCGCCATTGCTGGCGCGGCGTTTGTTGCGGCCGTGCGCGGCGCTTCCTCGCACTGAATCACCTCCATCCCCAGCCTCGCCTGGCGGCCCTGCCCGGCAGGCTTTTCTCGAACGATGAGCGCGTGCGCTAAACACGGCCATGACAGGTTCGGTGTGATTCCATAAACGGCCGTGGCGTTAGCCCAGCCCAATCCAGGGCGATGCGCGTCACGCCTTTTTCATGTGTCCATGCTGGCTCCCAGGGTTAGACCCGATAGGCGGCTTTTAAGTCAAATTTGTATGATGACCCGATTACATGACTAGTCAGGGTCGTATGTTCGAGAAAATTCCCGCACGGGCGCTGAGTGACACCGTGGCGCAGCAACTGCTTGAGCAAATTGACAAAGGCACGTTTGCCAGCGGCGGCAAATTGCCGACTGAGGCCGTGCTGGCACAGCAGTTCGGGGTCAGCCGCACGGTGATCCGCGAAGCCATCTCACGCCTGAAAAACGAAGGTGTCGTCGAGCCGCGCCAGGGCAGTGGCGTGTTCGTGCTGGGGCGTGGGGCGGCGCGGCCCTTGCGGATTGATTCGGCGGAAGCCGCCACAGCGGGCTCGGTGCTGCACATTCTGGCGTTGCGTCGGGCGATCGAAGCCGAGGTCGCCTCCGAGGCGGCATTACGGCACAACAAAACCAGCTTGCGTGCCATCGAGCGCGCCTTGGCCAGGATTGATGAGGCGGTGGCGCAGGGGCGCGATGGAGTGGCCGAGGACGTGGCGTTTCACCGCGCTATCGCTGCGGCCACAGGCAACCCGTACTTTCTTAAGACGCTGACATTCCTGCACCAGTATCTGGAAGCAGGCATGACTGTCACACGTCGTCATGAGGCGTTGCGCGATGACTTGTCGCATCAGGTTCGGGATGAACACGCCGCGCTGGTCGAGGCCATCCGCGCCCGCGATCCAAACGCCGCGCGCCACGCAGCCTGTACGCATCTGTACAACGCGGCGCGGCGCTTGGGCGAAGCGGGCCTCGGCTGAAGCGGCAAACAACCGGGTGCTTGCGGCGGGGTTGAAACCGCGCTGAAAAATCGAACTGTGAAAGGAATAGGGGATCGGGCATGTCGAGAAATGTCGGAGTCATTGGTCTGGGTGCGATGGGCCTGGGCGTGGCGCGGTCGTTGTTGCGCGCGGGTTTTCGAGTGCATGCGTGCGATGTGCGCGAGGCGCTGTTGCAGGGCTTTGCGGCGGAAGGCGGCATCGCTTGTGCCAGCCCTGCGGAGCTGGGCGCGCACTGCGAGGTGGTGGTGACGCTGGTGGTCAACGCAGCGCAAACCGAAACCGTGCTGTTTGGCGCGCAAGGCGCGGCAGCGACGATGCCGCGCGGCGGCGTGGTGCTGGCCAGCGCGACGGTGGCGCCCGCTTTCGCTCATGCGCTGGGTGCCCGGCTGGAAGCGCTGGGTTTGCAGATGCTCGATGCCCCGGTGTCCGGTGGCGCGGCCCGGGCCGCGAGTGGCGCGATGACGATGATGACCTCCGGCCCGGCGGCGGCGTATGCCGCCTGTGAGGACGTGCTTGAGGCGATGGCGGGCAAAGTGTACCGGCTTGGCCTGGCGCATGGCCTGGGCTCCAAGGTGAAGATCGTGAACCAGTTGCTGGCGGGCGTGCATATCGCGGCAGCAGCGGAAGCGATGGCACTGGGTTTGCGCGAAGGGGTCGATCCCGCTGCGCTTTACGAAGTCATCACGCACAGCGCGGGCAATTCGTGGATGTTTGAAAACCGTGTGCCGCACATTCTGCAGGGCGATTACACGCCGCTTTCGGCGGTCGATATCTTCGTCAAGGATCTCGGGCTCGTGCTCGATACCGCGCGAGCGTCGAAGTTTCCGCTGCCGTTATCCGCCGCCGCGCACCAGATGTTCATGATGGCTTCGACAGCAGGCCATGGGGGCGAGGATGACTCCGCCGTGATCAAGATTTTCCCCGGCATTGATGTGCCAGAAGCGCATCGGGATCAATAGCAGGAAACCGAACGAGATGAATATGAATGACTCCCTGAACCGGCCGCTGCTCGGCTGCATCGCAGACGATTTCACGGGCGCGACCGATCTCGCCAACATGCTGGTGCGCGGCGGCATGCGCACGGTACAGACCATCGGCGTGCCCGCTACGGCTGAGGCTGTTGTGGCCGACGCGCTGGTTGTCGCGCTCAAGTCCCGCACGTTGCCTGCCAGCGAGGCTGTCGCACAAGCGCTCGAGGCGCTGGCGTGGCTGCGGGCACAAGGCTGCCGGCAGATTTTCTTCAAATACTGCTCGACGTTCGATTCGACCGATGCGGGCAACATCGGCCCCGTGACCGACGCCTTGCTTGACGCGCTAGCGCGCGAGCCGCTGGCGGGGACAGCGACAGCGACGAATGCCGCCGCTATTGGCACTGCCGCTGCTACTGCTAGCGCTACGGGTTGTGCTGACGTGTCTTTCACGATTGCCTGCCCCGCTTTTCCCGAGAATGGCCGGACGCTTTATCGTGGCCACCTGTTTGTGGGCGATGCGCTGCTGAACGAATCGGGTATGGAAAACCATCCGCTGACGCCGATGACCGACGCTAACCTCGTGCGTGTGCTGCAACGTCAGACGCCCTCGAAGGTCGGGCTGGTGCGTTATGACCAGGTCGCACGGGGCGCGGCGGCTGTGCGCGAGCGCTTCGCCGTATTACGCGCTGAAGGCGTGCGCATGGCGCTGGCCGATGCGTTGTCGGACGCTGATTTATGCACGCTGGGCGAAGCCTGCGCGGGAATGCCGCTGGTGACGGGGGGCTCGGGCGTGGCCCTCGGGTTGCCGGAGAATTTCCGCCGCGCCGGAGTACTCGCCGCGCGCATCGATGCGGCGGGTTTGCCATCGGTCGAAGGCTTGTCGGCGGTGCTGGCGGGGAGTGCGTCGAAAGCGACCAACGCTCAGGTCGCCGAATGGCGTGCGAGCCGTCCGGCATTCCGTCTCGATCCTCTCGCGGCGGCACGCGGCGAGCCGGTGGTGGAGCAGGCGCTGGCCTTTGCCCGCGAGCACCTGGAAGCGGCCCAACCGCAGCCTGTTCTGGTGTATGCCACGGCCACGCCCGATGAAGTCAAGGCGGTGCAGCGCGAACTCGGCGCGAGCGAGGCGGGACATCTGGTCGAAACCCTGCTGGCAGCGATTGCCCGTGGTTTGCGCGAACTGGGCGTACGCAAGTTCGTCGTGGCGGGCGGCGAGACTTCTGGTGCGGTCGTGCAGGCGCTGGAGATCCACACCTTGCGCATCGGCGCGCAGATTGACCCTGGCGTGCCCGCCACGGCCACGCTCGATGCGCAACCGTTGGCGCTGGCTCTGAAATCGGGCAATTTCGGCACGCCGGATTTCTTCGCCAAGGCGCTGCGCCAGCTCGATGGCCTGAGCCCACTCAACGCAGCGGAGCACGCATGAGCGCCATGACCTCCATGACTTTCAAGCGCGACGAAGCCAGACTGCGCGAAGAGATTTGCCTCACCGGTGCCAGCCTGTACCAGCGCGGTTACACGGTGGGCAGTGCAGGCAACATCAGCGCCCGGCTGGCCGATGGCTGGCTGATTACACCCACCGATGCCTGTCTCGGTCGGCTGGACCCCGCCGGGATTGCCAAGGTCGATCTGGACGGCCAGCCGGTGTCGGGCGGCAAAGCCTCGAAAACCCTCGCGCTGCATCGCGCTATCTACGCTCGCAATGCCACGGCGCAAGGCATCGTGCATACGCATTCGACTCATCTCGTGGCGCTGACGCTCGCGGGTGTCTGGAGCGAAGCCGATGTCGTGCCGCCGCTCACGCCGTACTACGTAATGAAAGTCGGCCACGTGCCGCTGATCCGCTATCGGCGGCCGGGCGATCCGGATGTCGCGCAACAGATCGCAGCCCTCGCGGACACGGTGCGCGCCGTGCTACTGGAGCGGCTCGGGCCGGTGGTGTGGGAGCGTTCGGTGGCGCACGCGTCTTACGCGCTCGAAGAACTCGAAGAAACCGCGCGCCTGTGGCTCATGTCGGACCCCCGCCCCACGCCGCTCGATACCGCCGCGCTCGATGAGCTGCGCACGGTGTTCGGCGCGCGCTGGTAGGGCGCGACAGGTGACAGCATTCCAGCGCAGATGAGTGGGCGGCGCTGCCGCTTGCCGCCTGGCGCAGGCAAGACCCGGCGGGTCGCATGCATGGCGTCCTGGCCGGGCCCGCATTCCTGAAATGAAACGACGTGAAGTAAAGGAGAAACCCATGAGTTCCAACCCGACGGCCGCGCGCCGTTCCATGGCTGACGCCTCTGGCAAGCCGGGCAGCGCCGAAGTGGAGCGTACCTACCGCAAGGTCTTCTGGCGCATCGTGCCGTTCCTGATGCTGTGCTACGTGGTCGCTTATCTTGATCGCGTAAATGTGGGTTTCGCCAAACTGCAGATGTCGCAAGACCTCGCGTTTAGCGAGACCGTTTTTGGCCTTGGCGCCGGGGTATTTTTTATCGGCTATTTTCTGTTCGAATTGCCTAGCAATATCCTGATGCACAAGATCGGCGCACGGATCTGGATTGCCCGCATCATGATTACGTGGGGCATTCTGTCGGCGCTGTTTGTCTTCGTCAAAACCCCCGCGCAGTTTTATACGCTGCGTTTTTTGCTGGGCGTAGCCGAGGCGGGGTTTTATCCGGGCGTGATCCTGTATCTGACGTACTGGTTTCCCTCGCACCGGCGCGCGAAGATCATCGCGGTGTTTATGTCGGCGATTCCGGTGTCCGGCATCTTTGGCAATCCGCTTTCGGGCTGGATCATGCAGGTCTTCCACGGGGACCACGGTTTCGCGGGCTGGCAGTGGATGTTCGTGATCGAAGCCGTACCGGCGATTGCGATCGGGATTGCCACGATCCTTTATCTCGACAACAACATCGCCAGCGCGAAGTGGCTCAACGCCCATGAGAAAAAGCTGCTGACCGATGCGATCGATGCGCAGCAGCTGGAAAAAAGCAAGACGCATTCCGTGGCCGCGGTGTTCCGCGATCCACGCACCTGGTGGATGTCGCTGATTTACTTTGCTTTTGTCACGGGGCAGTACGGGCTGACGTTCTGGATGCCGACGCTGGTGAAATCGACCGGTGTCAGCGGGGCCTTTGAAATTGGTCTGCTGAGCGCGATTCCGTTCCTGTGCGCGATTGTCGTGATGAACTTGATGGGCCACAGCTCGGACAAGCGTCGTGAGCGCCGCTGGCACCTGATCCTGCCTTCGTTGTGTGGCGCCATCGGTTTTTCTGCCGCGGCTTCGTTCGCGGATAACACGGTGGTCTCGATTGTGTTTCTGTCGCTGGCGGCGGCTGGCGTGCTGACCTGCGCACCGCTGTTCTGGTCGTTGCCGACCGCGTTCATGTCAGGGGCGAGCGCCGCCGCCGGGATTGCGATCATCAATTCGATCGGCAACCTGGCGGGCTTTGCCAGCCCGTACATGATCGGCTATCTGAAAGACCTCACGCACAGCACCGCATCGGGCATGTACGTGCTGTCGGCGATGCTGGTGATGGGCGCGATCGCCGTCTGGCTGACCCCTGCAAAGCTGGTGAACCGTTAAACCATTAAACCGTTAATCTGCCAGGGTGCCTGCTCGCCAGCCCTCGCTCACTATTACCCCAGCTTGACGAATCAAAGGAGCGCTTTTCATGCCTCGCTTCGCAGCAAACCTGACCATGATGTACACCGAACACGCCTTTCTCGACCGTTTTGCCGCGGCGGCGGGCGATGGTTTTCAGGCGGTCGAATTTCTTTTTCCCTATGATTTCCCCGCGGCTGAAATCAAGGCGCGGCTCGACGCGCATGGCCTGACCCAGGCGCTGTTCAATGCGCCGCCAGGCGACTGGGCGGCGGGCGAGCGCGGCATCGCCTCGCTGCCAGGACGTGACGACGAGTTCAAACGTAGCGTGGAGACCGCGCTGGCTTATACCCAGGTGCTGGGCAACCGCACGCTTCATGTGATGGCCGGCCTCGCCGTGCCGGAACTGCCGCATGAGTTGCAACGCCAGGTGTATCTCAGCCGTCTTGCGTATGCGGCCAAGGCGGCTCAGGGCGAAGGCGTGACCATCGTCATCGAGCCCATCAACACGCGCGATATTCCCGGTTTCTTTCTTAATCGTCAGGATGACGCGCAAGCGATTTGCGCCGAAGTGGGCGCGCCCAACCTGAAAGTGCAATTCGACTGCTATCACTGCCAGATTGTCGAAGGCGATCTGGCAGTCAAGCTCAAGCGCGACATGCCAGGCATCGGTCATATCCAGATCGCGGGGGTTCCCGAGCGCCATGAGCCCGATACCGGCGAGCTGAATTACCCGTACCTGTTCGATCTCATCGACACGCTGGGCTATGACGGCTGGATTGGCTGCGAATACCGTCCCCGGGCGCAGACCTCGGCGGGCCTTGGCTGGCTCAAACCCTGGCTGGCCGCGCCGGCACGTTAAAGCGCAGGTTGAGTCCGGGCAGACAGCCCGTCTTCCGTTTCTTCTTTTTGCACAACGTTTCCCATCATGAAAGTACTGATTACTGGCGGCGCAGGTTTCCTGGGCCAGCGCCTGGCGCGCGAACTGCTGAACCGTGGACAGCTCAAGGGCCCCAACGGCCAGCCCGAATCCATTAGCGAACTGGTGCTGCTCGATGTCGTGGCCGCGACCGGTTTTGAGCACGAGGCGCGGGTACGTGTCGAAGTGGGCGATATCGCGGAGCGCGCGACACTCGAACGCGTGATCGACACCCAGACCCATACCATTTTCCATCTCGCTGCGGTGGTCAGCGGCCAGGCGGAAGCCGATTTTGAACTTGGCATGCGCATTAATCTGGATGCCTCACGTTTGCTGCTTGAAACCTGCCGCACGCTGGGGCATCAGCCGCGTGTGGTGTTCACGAGCTCCGTCGCGGTGTACGGCGGAACGCTGCCAGCCGTGGTGCAAGACGATACGGCGCTGAACCCGCAATCGTCTTATGGCATGCAAAAGGCCGTCGCCGAATTGTTGCTGAACGATTACGCGCGGCGCGGCTTCGTCGATGGCCGGGTGCTGCGGCTGCCAACCATCAGCGTGCGTCCCGGTAAGCCCAATGCCGCGGCCTCGTCGTTTGCCAGCGGCATTATCCGCGAGCCGCTTAATGGAGTGACTGCGGTGTGCCCTGTGGCGGGCAGCACGCGTTTGTGGTTGCTGTCGCCGCGCAAGGCGATCGCATGCCTGATCGCGGGCTGCGAAATCGACGCCGCCGCGCTGGGAATTCAACGGGTTGTGAACTTGCCGGGCTTGTCGGTCAGTGTCGATGAAATGATCGCGGCGCTGCGCGAGGTGGCGGGTGAGGCCGTGGCTGCGCGCATCGAATGGCAAGCGGATGCCCGCGTCGAAAAAATCGTGGGTAGCTGGCCGGGGCAGTGGGATACCTCGCGCGCGCAGCAACTCGGCCTCGTGGGCGACCGTTCGTTCGCGGAGGTGATTCGCAGTTATATCGAAGACGAGCGGATCAGCGTGAGCTAACCCGCGGGAACCGGCCCCCCTTACCGGCTCCGCCCGGATGGGCGGGGCTGGGTGTTTCCTGTGTCGGCATCGGCTTGACACGTTTTCTGGCGCAGACCTATCATCGCGGCTAAATGTCCGATAGCGGACGGTTGGTTCTCTTAAAGAACACATCGGCGCGCTAGCGGCATCCGCTTTCTCTTTTCTCTTTTTCCGCCCTCGCTGGCATCGCGCCTTCTGTCTTCTGTACGGCGCGGCGGGCTTACCGGCGGCGCCAGAGACACTTTCTCGCCCCTTACACGAATGCTGCATGGGCCCCCCGGTTCGAGGCGGGCTGCGTCATTCGTCACTGGAGACATCCCATGACCGAAGCTTTCCTGTGCGATGCGATCCGCACGCCGATTGGCCGTTACGCGGGCGCGCTGTCGTCGCTGCGCGCTGATGATCTGGGCGCGCTGCCGCTCAAGGCCCTGATGACACGCAACCCGGCACTCGACTGGAGTGCGCTTGACGACGTGATCTACGGCTGTGCCAACCAGGCGGGCGAGGACAATCGCAACGTCGCGCGCATGGCGCTGCTGCTGGCGGGCTTGCCGTACAGCGTGCCGGGTGCGACGGTGAACCGTCTGTGCGGCTCCGGCATGGATGCGGTGGGGCAAGCCGCACGGGCGATCCGCTCGGGCGAGGCGGCGCTGATGGTGGCGGGTGGCGTGGAGAGCATGAGCCGTGCGCCGTTCGTGATGGGCAAGGCGGCGAGCGCGTTCTCGCGCCAGGCGGAAATTTTCGACACAACGATTGGCTGGCGCTTTATTAACCCGCTGATGCAGCAGAAATACGGGGTTGATTCGATGCCGCAAACGGCTGAAAACGTCGCGCTCGATTATCAGATCAGCCGCGCCGATCAGGATGCCTTTGCATGGCGCAGCCAGCAAAAAGCGGCACGGGCGCAGCGCGATGGCCTGCTCGGGCAGGAGATCGTGCCCGTGATGCTGCCGCAGAAAAAAGGCGAGCCGCTGGTGTTCGAACATGATGAGCATTTGCGCGCGACCACGCCTGAAGCCCTGGCCAAACTCAAGGGCGTGGTGCATCCCGACGGTAGCGTGACGGCGGGCAACGCCTCGGGTGTCAACGATGGCGCCGCGGCCTTGCTGCTGGCGAGCGAGGCGGCCGCCACGCGCTTTGGCCTGACTCCCCGGGCACGCGTGCTGGGCATGGCATGCGCGGGCGTGGCGCCGCGCGTGATGGGCATCGGTCCGGCACCCGCGACGCAAAGGCTGCTGGCGCGGCTCAACATGACGCTTGAGCAGTTCGACGTGATCGAGCTGAACGAGGCTTTCGCCGCGCAGGGCCTGGCGGTGCTGCGCGCACTGGGCGTGGCGGACGACGATGCGCGGGTCAATCCGAATGGCGGAGCGATTGCGCTGGGCCATCCGCTTGGGATGAGCGGCGCGCGTCTCGTCGGCACGGCGATGTACCAGTTGCAACGCAGCGGTGGCCGTTTTGCACTCTGTACGATGTGCATTGGCGTGGGGCAAGGAATTGCGCTGGCGCTGGAGCGGGTTTGAGCCGATGGCCGATGAGCGGCCGGTGGCCGGGTGAAACCCGGGCCGGCCCGCTTACGCAGGGTTTATCACAGCCGTATGCTGTTTTGCCTGGTGCCGGGGCGGACGGCAATTGTGCTTCAATGAATGACGTTTGCTGTCCGCTTTACCTCACTTCCCCATGCCGATTCCATCGTCAGTTTCACTTTCGGCTCCCGCGCCTACGGTTAGCCTGGCGTTGTTTACCGATAGCTTGCGCGCCGCGGGCACCGAGATGTTTTGCGCCACGCTGCTCTCGGCCCTGAACCCGGTGGTTGCGCTAGCCCATTGCACGCTGGTGCGCGTGACGGGCCGGCATGCGACGATTGCAGCCACTGCGAGCCTCGAGGCCCAGTCGGATGTGCTGCGGCTGACCGAAGCCTACGTCGCGGGTTATTTTCTGCAAGATCCGCTCGTCCGCGAACACACCGCTTTGCCTTACTCGTCATGCGGCAGCGTGATGGTGTGTTCTTCGCCCATTGACGCACTCGCTAACACCGACTACCTCGAGCGTTTTTTCACCCGGCCCGCGATTGCCGACAAGCTGTCCGTTATCGTGCCAGGGCCGGATGCGATTTTGTTCCTGAATCTGTATAAGTCAACGCAGATGGGGTGCTTCCTGGCCCATGAAAAAACCACGATTACCGCACTCGGCGGTTTTCTCGGCGCCTTGATCGAGACGCATTGCCGTCTCATGGCGCAGCCGGCGGCTAGCTATGCCGAGCCGGAACTGCTGCGGCGCTGGCGCACGCTTTTATCGGAGCGCGAAAAAGCCGTCACCTGGCGCCTGGGCTGCGGCGCGACCGCCAAAGCCGTTGCGGCCATGCTGGCGCTCGCGCCGTCTAGCGTCATCACCTATAAAAAACGCAGCTTCGCCAAGCTGGGCATTGCCCGGCAAAGCGAACTGGTGGCGCTGGTGGCCCTGCTCGGAGCGGCAGAGCCCGGGCAGGCGGAGCTCACCGCGTGTCTTGCCGCGGCTTCATCTCAGGGTAAGCACTGAGGTCCAAAACGGCCCATGTCCTCACGGAAGGGGACAGACAGTTTGACGCAGTCTTCCTAGACTAACGCTCCATATCGCCGCGCTTTGTCAGACTCCTAATTTAAAACGCGCGGTGTTTCTGGAGGCACTGATGTCCGTTCCCCTGTCCCTCGCTGGCGTAGTTCAAGGCCTGCATCATTTCGCGTGGCGTTGCCGCGATGCCGAGCAAACCCGGCATTTCTACGAAGACATTCTGGGTTTGCCGCTGGTGCACCTGATTCGCAATGATTACGTGCCCAGTACGGGCGAGTATTGCCCCTATGTCCACATCTTCTTTGAAATGGCGGATGGTGCGTATATCGCCTTCTTTGATCTGGGCGATGACGTCATGGCTGAGCCCTCGCCCAATACCCCCGCCTGGGTGAATCACATTGCGTTGCGCGTCGATTCTCCCGAGCAGTTGCGCGAGATGAAAGCGCATTTGCAGGCCAACGGGGTCGAGGTGCTGGGTGTCACCGATCACCACATCATCGAATCCATCTATTTCTTCGATCCCAATGGTTTCCGGCTTGAGCTGACGACACCCACCGTCAGTACCCAGGTGATGCAGGAGCACGCCAGCGAGGCACATGCCTTGCTCAATGCGTGGACCGAAGAAAAACATGCCATCCAGACGAGCGCGACATGACACAACGCATGATTGCGCAACATGAAATGTGCCCATTGCGCCTTGTAGCGATCGACGTGCGGCCTGGTGCGACGATGGAAAGCCAGTCGGGCTTGCAGAATTTACGGCCCCGTATTTATGGCGCGCTTGCCGCGCCCAAGGATGACAACCATGCGGTGGCTGCGCTGGTGATGCATCCAACCAGCAATTTCATGGGGCATTACCTGCTGCAGCCGCTAGCGGAGCGCGGCATTGCCTGCCTGGGGCTCAACTCGCGCTACGCGGGCAACGACGCCATGCTGCTCA
Source organism: Paraburkholderia hayleyella (assembly GCF_009455685.1). Taxonomy (NCBI): domain Bacteria; kingdom Pseudomonadati; phylum Pseudomonadota; class Betaproteobacteria; order Burkholderiales; family Burkholderiaceae; genus Paraburkholderia; species Paraburkholderia hayleyella. The sequence goes on from NZ_QPES01000002.1 coordinate 320,935, forward strand.
TGGAGCAGGTCATCCAGGATTTAGGCGCGGGCGTTGCGTGGCTACGCGAACAGGGTTATCGCAAGATCGTGTTGATCGGTAACTCGGGCGGGGCGGCGCTGTGCAGTTTTTATCAGGCGCAAGCCGAACAGTTGAGCGCAACCCATTTTGCCGATGGTCTGCCAACGCATCTGGTCGCGCAGGATTTGCCGGCGGCCGATGCGCTGATTCTGTCGGCGGCCCATGCGGGACGCGCGCGTCTCATCGAGCAGTGGCTCGATCCTTCCGTGATCGACGAAGACGATCCACTCGCCACGGATCCGCAATGGGACCTGTATCGCAGCTTGAGTACGCCGTTTACCGCCGAGTTCGTCAGCGCTTTTCGCGCCGCGCAGCGCGCACGCCGCGAACGCATCGAACAATGGGTGCTGCAGCGCTTGCGTCTGTTGCGTGCCACGCCGCAAGGGCCGCAAGACCAGACGTTTCTCGTCTACCGCACGCATGCGGACCCGCGCTTTCTCGACCTCACGCTCGATGCCAACGATCGCGCCGCAGGCTCGATCTGGGGCGATCCGCGCACGGTCAACTATGCCGCCAACGCAATGGGGCGCTTTAACACGCTGCGTTCATGGTTGTCGCAATGGTCATCGCGTTCGCTGGCCGATGGCCCGGACAATCTCGCGCGCACTCAGGTTCCTGTGTTGCTGATGACCCATACCGCTGACGGCTCGACCTTCCCCAGCACCGCGGCGGCCTGGCGTGCCGCTGCGCCCGGGCGGCTGACGGAAGTCGCAGTCAAGGGCGGCAACCATTACCTGTCGGGACAGCCCGACCTGGTGCGGCTGAGCGCCGACACCTTCCATGACTGGATTGGCACGCATCTGCGCTGAGACGGTTTGAATCTGTAAGGAGACACCTATGATCGAAGCCATTGGGCCGTTTCGCTACGAACGGTTTACTTCGCCGTTGCCCGCGCTTGAGGGCGGCCATGAACAGCGCGAGTGCCCGCATACCGTGGCGATTGCCGGCGGCGGCCCGGTTGGGCTGGCGTTAGCGCTTGGCCTGGCGCGCCAGGGCGTGGCGTCGGTGGTGCTTGAAGCCGACGATACGGTTTGCATGGGCAGCCGCGCGGCCTGCATTTCGCGCCGCAGCCTGCAAATCCTCGAGCGCCTGGGCGTGCTGGACGTGGTGCTGGCAAAAGGTCTGGCATGGGCCGCGGGGCGCAGTTTTTATCAGCAAGATGAAGTGTTCTGCTTCAGGATGCCTCACGACGACACGCAAAAACTGCCGCCGATGATCAACTTGCAGCAGTACTACATCGAGCAGTTTCTGGTCGATGAAATCACCCGGCACTACGCGGACAAGGTCGAGATCCGCTGGGGCACGAAGGTTACCGCGCTGACGCAAAAACCCGATGGCGTGGTGCTGGAGGTGTGCCAGAACGGCACCTCCTACACGCTGGAGGCCGCATGGCTGGCGGCCTGCGATGGGGGACAGAGTTTCGTGCGCAAAGCACTGGGGCTGGCGCTGAGCGGCACGGCTTACGAAGGCAAGTACGTGATTGTCGATATCGAAGCCGATCTGCCTGACCCGGTGGAGCGCCGCGCCTGGTTCGATCCGCCTTCGAACCCCGGCTGGACCATGCTGATGCATTGCCAGCCGGACAACCTGTGGCGCCTGGATTACCAGGTGCCTGACGATACCGATATCGACGCGGCCCTGACACCCGAAGCAGTCACCCCTTATATCGAACGCCAACTGGCGATGACAGGCCATGCGCACCGGCCCTGGAAGCTGGTCTGGACGAGTGCTTATCGAGCGGGTGCGATGTCGCTGGAGCACTACCGTCATGGCCGCATCCTGTTTGCGGGCAACGCGGCCCATGCGATGCCGATCTTCGGCGTACGCGGGCTCAATTCGGGCTTCGACGATGTGGACAATCTGACGTGGAAGCTCGTGGCGGTGATTCAGGGGTGGGGCGCTGACGCCTTGCTCGACAGTTATTCGAGTGAGCGGGTGCAGGCTTTTCACGTGAATGCGGCGAGCGCGAAGCGCAGCACCGAATTCATGGCGCCTCCCTCACGGGGTTATGCGCTGATGCGTGAAGCGGCGCTGTCGCTGGCGGGGCAGCATCGGCAGATTGCCAAACTCGTCAATCCACGGCAAACCAGCGCGATCCAGTATGTCGATTCGCCGCTGTCCTATCAGGGTGAGCCACGTGACCGGATCGATCCGGCCTCGGCGGTGCCGCGTTTGGCACCCGGCCAGGTCATGCCGGATGTGCCGGTGTCGGGCATCCGCGATGAGGCATTTTTATCGGATACACTGGGCGCTTATTTTACGTTAATGGTTTTTGGCGATGCGCCAGACCACGGCTTCGTGTTCGATGATGTGCTCGCCGTGCCGTTGCAGGTGGTGCAGGTCTGGCTACACCCAGGTGAGCCGCATGGCAGGGCGATTGCCGGTGCGAGCCGCTTCATTGTCGATACGGGGCAGGTGTTGTCGAGGGATTATGGTGTCTGTCGCGGCGATGCCTGGCTGATTCGCCCTGATGGCCATCTGTGCGCGCTGTGGTATGCCCCCACTGTTTCGCAGGTAGAGGCCGCGTTGGCCCAGGCCTGCGGCTATGGGCCAGCATCCCGGCTCAAACCTGTTCAACCGGAGACCCCCCATGCCTACGCTTAACGATGATGAACGCGATATGTTGTATGGCGCCTGCTGCGAGGCGATCAGCGCGGTTGGACGCGAGCGCGAAAGCCTGATGCTGGCGCGGCTTGCATTGTTGCTTTTCGAGGAGGTGGGTGACCCGGTGCGTTGCGAGGCGGCGTTGCGCGCCGCGAGCGACAGCGTGCCGCAGCCGAGCCTTTCCAGCCATCAGTGATTAGCCGTTAGTGATTGGCGGGCGCCAGGGGGAGGGGGTCGGTACTCCGTATTCGGTACTCGCCTTTAAGGCGTGACCCATCCCCCTCATGCTCCACCTTTTTACCCGTTGTCTATTGCCCACTGCTTATTACCCACTGCTCATTACCCACTGCTCATTACCCACTCCTCCACTACTCGTTACCCATCATTCACCACACCAAGGCACGGACTCAAAGAAAGTCCTGCCCACCGGATTGATTCCGCTAAAGAGAGAGACCTCCCCATGTCAGCCCGATCGCCTCGCTCCACCTCCCCACGCCGCCCCTCACCGCCCCAACTGGACGATCACGCGCTTTACCGCAAGGTGACGCTCCGGATCGTGCCGTTTCTCTTCGTCGCGTACATCGTCGCGTTTCTCGACCGCATCAACATTGGTTTTGCGCAATTGCAGATGAAGGGTGACCTTGGCTTTAGCGATGCGGTCTATGGCTTGGGGGCGGGTGTGTTTTTTCTGGGCTACGTTCTTTTCGAGGTGCCGAGCAATTTACTGCTGCAACGAATCGGCGCGCGCCGCACCTTCATTCGCATCATGGTGGGCTGGGGGCTGATTTCGGCATCGATCGCCTTTGTTAAAACGCCGTCGATGCTTTATCTGCTGCGTTTTTTGCTGGGCGTTTTCGAAGCCGGATTCTTCCCCGGCATCATTTTGTATCTGACCTACTGGTTTCCTGCATCGCGGCGGGCGACGGTCACCTCCTGGCTTTTTGTCGCGGTGGCCGTGGCTGGCGTGCTCGGCGGGATCGTGTCCGGCACGATCATGGAATACGCCGCAGGCCTGTTTGGGCTGGCGGGATGGCAATGGATGTTCATCATCGAAGGTTTGCCTGCTGCCTTGTTAGGGGCGGCGGCGTGGTGGCTGCTGCAAGACCATCCGTCCAGTGCCCGCTGGCTGTCCGACGCGGAAAAAGCCCGTCTGCAGCAAGTGCTGGCAGACGACCAGGCGGCGCGCCGCCATGCCGTCTCGGGTTCATTTGCTGAGGCTTTGCGCAATCCCCGGGTCTATCTGCTGGCAGTGGTGTACTTCACGCTGAATTGCGGCACGATGGCGCTCAGCTTCTGGTTGCCCGCGATGATTAAAAGTGCCGGCGTGACGGGCGTGTTTCAGGTGGGGCTGTATAGCGCGATTCCGTATGGTCTCGGCGCGTTGGGCATCGTGCTGATCTCGCGTCACTCGGATCGCCATCAGGAGCGGCGCGGTCACTATGCCGCGTGCACGGTGGGAGCAGGTCTGGTGTTTTTCGCCCTTGGGTCTGTGACGGCTAGCCTGCCTGTGACGATGGTGCTGCTGAGTCTCGCCGTGATGCTGACATTTGGCTCCTTGCCGGTGTTCTGGTCGATTCCGCAAGATTATTTGTCGGGCACGGGCGCTGCGGTGGGCATTGCGCTGATTAGCAGTCTGGGACAGCTCGGCAGTTTTTTTAGTCCGACGCTGATCGGTTTGATCAAAACGGCAACGGGGCGCATGGATAACGGCTTGTATCTGCTGGCGTTGCTGCTGGTGGCAGGCGGGATGTTGCTGTATTTCGCGCTGGACGAACGGCGGACCGGAACGAAGCAAGCGAAACTGGGGAGATTGAATGCCCGCTAGGGGGCGCCAGTATCGCGGCATCGCGGCATCGTGGCATCGTGATATCGCGGTATCGGCTGCCGGTGGCATACGGGCATCGATGCGCTGGTGAAGTTTTGCGAGGTGAGGGGGCATGCGGACAACTTCTGTCGCCCGTCAGCCCCCTTCCTTAACGCTCCCTTAATAAACCAGGTCGATGCAGAAAGCCGGTGCCGTGGGTTCTTGCCGGCCTGGTTTAGGTTCATCGTGGAGTTCGCCGGTCGATAAATGCCCGGCATTCTGGCCGTCAGTCACCGGCTCCGTGATGCGTCTTCTTCCCGACGGTTCCTGGCTCAGGCTTGCCTGAATCTGCTTTAAGATCTCCGCGATCAAAGCCTGTTTTCGCCGGAACGCGGCCCGCCGGTTAGACGGTACATCGCTGATTTCCCGATGATGCATGGCGCAGGGCAGGATGAAACGATCGCCCGATTCCACGCCACCCAGCTCACGCCAGAAGGCGTCGTAATCAGCGTAAAAGCCTTTGTCACGGATGTTTGAGACGTGCGAGTGTTTCGCCACAGCCGCGAGCACCGGGATGCGGAGTAAACGGCACAACTCGCAAAGCGCTTCCATCACGGCGGCTTTAGGACGAAGGCCATGACACGCTTTCGTCGCGTCACGGACCGCATCCCGATCCACTCCGGCGGGCCCTTGTAGGCCGCCAATCAAAAGCGTCCACGAACGTGTCTTTGCCGAGGGCTCAATACTGACCGTGGCCCAGGCAAGATCGATCCCAGTCTGCTGGTCCATCCACGCCATTGTCAGCAAGCCTTCCCGCCAGCATCGCATGGGTTCGCGCAGAACGATCCTGTATGCAGGCGTCGACGCCAGGAAAACCGATTCACCCTGCAGATAAATGCGCTCCGTGAGCGCTCGGCCCAGCATCTGCTCCACGGCCGCATAATGCCCGGAAATCAGCCTTGCCCGATTGCGGGCCGGCATGTTCGCCTGGCCAAAACGATGGAATGGCTTTTCTGCAAAGCGCCGGTTGCGAATAGCGAGATCCACCAATAACGATTGCGTGCTTAACGCCTGAAACCAGAACCATGCTGCGCGTGGATAGATTGTGGAATACAGCAGAATCCGCCATCTGCGGAAAATGGCCTTCGCATTCATCCCAGGGATGAATTTTCGAAGTAGCGTGTATGCGTTTAAATATCTCTTCATCAGATCAGCCCAACTCAACCCAAGCCAACAGCGGGATGACGCCTGCGATGCCAAAGACGCGTGTTGTATCAGCCCAGGATTGGGTCATCCTCAACATCCGGCGAAAACAATTTTTACTTTCGTATGTATTCGTAACCTGCTGCAAAAACCGATAACGGCTATACGGTTCGCGCAGATTGTACGTCAGAATATTAGGACGTTTTAAGAAAAAGACTTGCTTAAAAATTCAATTTGAGATTTGCAAATTTATCGATATAAACATCGCGGAAAAAACATGAACCTATGAGGCAAATGTCGTGTGGGAACTTGGCATCGGACGTGTGAATGTGTTTCCTTCCTTTTTTCTTTTTTGTTTTCTGAAACGATCCCGATAGACGTCGAGCTAAAACCGGAAAACCTGAAGTCCCATCGCCGAAGTATTTCGCAATCGCGTTGCAAAACAGATGCCGTGTTATCTGTGCGTTCACGAATCCAGCCAGGTAACACGGCGTTTTTCTTTTGTTTTCATGTTTCTTAAATCTGCTTGCCCAGGTTATCCTGAAAATGCCCAAATATTGAGATATCGGTGGCCTGTATGTAAGAGGTCTGACAGGCCTGATGTTTCGGTCATTTTTTAAGGAGGTTCACCGTGAGCGTGCTTGATCAAATCCAGAGTCGTATCAGGAAGTTGCAGCAACAGGCCGAATCGATTATTGCCAAACAGGCTTCTAGCGTACTCAACGATATCCGCGCGTTGATGGAGCGACACGGTTTGACGACTGCGGATATTGATGCGCATGCTGCCGTTGGCACACGCAAGGGCCGCGCGCAAAAGCCGAAAGGTGCAAAAGTCGTTCACGCGAAGGGCAAGTTGCCACCCAAGTACCGCGATCCGAAAACCGGCGCGACCTGGAGCGGCCATGCTCGTCCACCCGAATGGATCAAGCAGGCGAAAGACCGGACGGTTTTTCTGATTAATGGTGCTGGGGCGACTGCTTCGGTTGTTTCCGCTAAAGCGTCCGGTAAAAAAGCAGCGGTGCATAAGCGCAACGCAAAGAAAGCCGCGAGTTCCGGTGCCGTGGCCACACCGCATTCCGCTGCAAAACAGCCAAAGAAAAAGCGCGTGGCAGAGAAAAAGGCAGCCGTAGACAAGATCGCAGCAAAGAAGACAGCGGCAAAGAAGACAGCGGCAAAGAAGACAGCAGCAAAGAAGACAGCAGCAAAGAAGACAGCAGCAAAGAAGACAGCGGCAAAGAAGACAGCGGCAAAGAAGACGGCGGCAAAGAAGACGGCGGCAAAGAAGACAGCGGCAAAGAAAGCTGGCATGAGCAAGACGTCTTTGACTCAAACCCCATAAGGTCATGAATTAAATGAGTCTGGCGATACCGCGATGATCTATTGTGCATAGCGAACGTTAACGGCTCAAGCATTCGCATGCAGTTGTTTGAACGCCATGGAAAATGCCGGTTGCGAAATAACTTTCGCAACCGGCATTTTTTCATGTCCAAACAGCTAGCCCGGCGTTTGAAGATTCAATGCCAGGGCTTATATGCCCGGCAAGCCCAACGCCTGGCGCACGCCATTGCCATAACTGGCATCCACCTGGTCGAACAGCGCGAGCTGTCGCTCGACGACATCTTGTGGCACCCCGCCCATGGCGGTGGCAATGTTTTGATAAAGACGTTCACGTTGTGCCGCATCGAACAGCGCATACAGTGCACGGGGATAGGTGAAATAATCGCCGTCTTCGTGATGATCGTAGCGTGCGATAGCGCCTTCCACGGCCAGTGGTGGCTCTTTCACAGAGGGATCTTCCTGGAATTCGCCTTCCCGGTTCGGCTCATAGTTGATCGTACTGCCGAGGTTGCCATCGGTTCGCATCGCGCCATCGCGGTGGTAGCTATGCACGGGGCAGCGTGCCGCATTCACGGGAATCTGATGGTGATTGATGCCGAGGCGGTAGCGCTGGGTGTCGGCATAAGAAAAAAGCCGTCCCTGCAGCAGCCGGTCAGGCGAAAAGCCAATCCCCGGCACGATATTGGCGGGCGAGAATGCCGCTTGCTCGACATCGGCAAAATAGTTTTCAGGGTTCCGGTTGAGCTCCAGCACACCCACGTCGATCAACGGAAACTCTTTGTGCGACCACACCTTGGTGATGTCGAAGGGGTTTTCCTTGCGAGCATGGGCATCGGCTTCGGTCATGACCTGAATGCAAAAGCGCCATTGCGGGAAGTCCTTTTTGGCGATGTGCTCGAACAGGTCGCGCTGCGCGCTTTCGCGGTCTTGGCCCACGATGGCGGCGGCTTCGGCATTGGTGTAGTTTTCGATGCCCTGTTTCGACTTGAAGTGAAACTTCACGTAAAAGCGCTCGTTTTGCGCGTTGATCAGCGAAAACGTATGCGAACCAAAGCCATGCATTTGCCGGTGATTTTTAGGCAGGCCCCGGTCGCTCATGAGGATCGTGACCTGGTGCAGCGATTCCGGAGTGCGCGACCAGAAATCCCACATCGCCGTCGCATCGCGCAGGTTGGTTTGCGGGTGGCGCTTTTGCGTATGAATGAAATCGGGAAACTTCAGCGGATCGCGGATAAAAAAGACGGGTGTGTTATTGCCCACCAGGTCCCAGTTGCCTTCTTCGGTATAAAACTTGATCGAAAAGCCACGGACATCGCGTTCGGCGTCGGCTGCGCCACGCTCCCCCGCGACCGTCGAAAAACGCATGAACGTCGGGGTGACCTTGCCGGGTTCGAACACCTTGGCTTTGCTGTAGCGCGTGATGTCATGAGTGATGGTGAGCGTGCCGAAGGCGCCTGAGCCTTTGGCGTGCACGCGGCGCTCGGGGATGACTTCGCGGTCGAAATGCGCGAGTTTTTCGATGAGCCAGAAATCCTGCAATACGATCGGGCCGCGTGGGCCGACGGTTTCCGAATTCTGGCTGTCGCCGACTACGGCGCCGGCTGCCGTGGTTAGGGTACGGTTTGTCTTTGTCATGGTTTTCCTCTTTTTTGAACCAGACCTGCAAGTGAGGCTGGGGATGCCGGATGCGCCGGGGTGGAGCGCGCCCGTAGTCTAGCAAGGCCTTCGCAAAGTTGCTGCGGCGGCATCAATCATGCATGCAGATCGTTATTGAATGCATGCACGATACATGACAGCGATGACAGCGATGACAGCAAAAAGTAATGCGCGCTGGATCGTTTAGCGACCCTGAGCGTCGGGCGGCACGCCCAGCAGTTGCAACGTGCCGCCGGTCACTGCGCTAAACACCGGGCCTGCGACCGTGCCGCCATAAAATGCGCGTCCTGCTGGGTCATCAATCATGACCGCGACGATGATTTGCGGATGGCTCATCGGCGCCATGCCGACGAAGAGCGCGCGATAGCGGTTCTTGGCATAGGTGGAGCCGATCTGTTTGCGTGCGGTGCCGGTTTTACCGCCGACGCGATAGCCTGCGACACTCGCCGCGCGTCCGGTTCCACCCGGCCCGACCGCGGCTTCGAGCATCGCCCGCAGCGCCGCGGCCGTCGCGGGGGAGGTCACGCTGCGGCCTGGGGCTGTGGCCGTGTCTGCTGTGGCGCTGGCGCTGTCCGCTGCGCTTGCCGCGCTTGCTGTGCTCGCTGCGGCCGCGTCGGCGTCGAGCAGCAGGTGCGCGGGATGCATCGTGCCATCACCGGCATAGGCGGTATAAGCCTGGGCGATTTGCAACAGTGAGGTCGAGAGGCCGTAGCCGTAGGACATCGTGGCCTGCTCGATGGGGCGCCAGCTTTGCCAGGCGCGCACCCGGCCGGAGGCGACGCCGGGGAAGGTGAGCTCCGGGGCGCGGCCCAGGCCGTAATCCTGGTATTTGTTCCAGATCGTTTTGGCCGGCAGGTTCAGGGCGATTTTGGCGAGCGCGATATTGCTCGATTTTTGCAGCGCTTCGGCCACGGTGATGCGGCCGTGATCGGAGGTGTCATGGATCACGTTCGGCCCGATCTTGTAGGTGCCCGGAGCGGTATCGATCATCGTTTGCGGCCGGATCTTACCGCTATCGAGCGCGAGCCCGATGACCACCGGCTTGATCGTCGAGCCTGGTTCGAACGTGTCGACCACCGCGCGATTGCGCAACTGCTTTCCCGTTAACCGGCCCCGGTCGTTCGGATCAAAGCTGGGATAGTTCGCCAGCGCGAGAATCTCGCCATTGCGCGCGTCGAGCACGACGACGCTGCCGGCTTCGGCGCCATGTTTGGCAATCGCGGCTTTGAGCTGCGAATACGCCAGTTGCTGCACCCGGCGGTCGATGCTCAGGTGGATCGTCGCGCCATTGAGCGCGGGCACCTGCGGCCGGGTTTCGAGCACCACGCGGCCCAGGCGGTCGCGGATCACCTCGCGCTGGCCGGGCGTGCCGCTGAGCTGCTCGTTGGCGGCCAGTTCAACGCCTTCCTGGCCCTTGTCTTCGATATCGGTGAAGCCGACCACGTGCGCGGCGGATTCGCCTTCTGGATAAAAGCGTTTGGAATCGGCAATGCGCGTGATGCCCGCGCGATCGAGCTTGTCGATGGCGGCGGCGGTATCGGCGTCCACCTGACGCTTGAGCAGCACGAACGAACGCTCTCCGCCCAGACGCCGCCGCAGTTCCGGCAGCGGCAGGCCGAGCAGTTTGGCGAGCGGCGCATAGGTGGCGGGATCGAGCAGTTTCGGCGTGGCCCAGATCTCGTAGGTCGCCAGGCTTACGGCCAGCAGCGCGCCGTGGCGATCGACGATGCGTCCGCGCGAGGCGTCCAGCTCAAGCGTGCGCTGGTAGCGTTTTTGCCCCTGAACGACGTAGAAATCCTGGTTGACCACCTGGACCCAGAACGCGCGTCCGATGAGCGCGGCGAAGGCGGCAAAAATCAGGAAGATCACCAGCTTCGAGCGCCACAACGGCAAGCGGGTAACCAGCGTTGGATTGCGGGCGACAGGGGCGTAGGCATCCTGACGCGGTTTCTTTTTCTGGATCATGTTGGAACCCGGCGCGCGCACGAGTGGCACAGAAAGACGCGCGATCCGGATAGAGCCCCCGGCAGAAGGCAGCCGTGACGCGTGGCCGCCCGATGATTAATGAGCGCCACCGGTACCGGTATCGGTATCGGCGGCGGAAAAAACCTTGAATTGCCAGCGCAGGCGGATGGCCAGCATGCGGATGCTGAAGCCGCTCGCCAGCACGATGAGCGATGCCGTATCGGGCGTCACGCCGCAGTGCTGCAGCAACAGATACAACGCGCCTGCCGCCAGGGCGATGCTGGCATAAAGATCTTGCCGCAGCACCAGTGGTATTTCGTTGCACAGCAGATCGCGCAACATGCCACCACACACACCGGTAATCGCTCCGGCCAGCACGATAACAGGCGCGCTGACCCCAAGCTCGAGGCCGACATTGCAGCCGATGATCGTGAAGGCAATCAGGCCCAGCGCATCGATGGCGAGAAACAGCTTTTGCAAATACCGCAGCCATGGTGCGATCGCGGCCGCCAGCAACGCGGCTCCAATTGTAATAAAGACGTAATTCGAATGCGAGATCCAGCTGAGCGGATAGTGCCCGAGCAACACGTCGCGCACCGTGCCGCCGCCCAGCGCGGTGACGGCGCCGACCAGGCACAGGCCGAAGCGGTCCATGCCGCGGCGCATGCCAACGAGTGCGCCAGACATGGCTTCGGCGGTGATCGCAATGAGGTAGAGCGTGTGCAGCAGCATGAAAGTGAAGCTCCGTGAAGCGGGCTGACGGGACGGGCGACGCAGGCTGCGAGCCGTGCTGGAAAGGCGCCATTATCGGAAGGCGCCCACGCTGGCGAAAATGTCTTAAGCGAAATTCGGCGATGCGAAATTTTACTTAAGCTGCTTGCAGGACGGGCGCTCGAAGGGGTGGGGAAGGGAGGAGAAAGAGGCAGGGATGGTCGCTATCCGATGAGGCGGCGGTGTTTTCGTGCCATGCAGGGCATACGGCAACCCCGGCCGATTTCCGCTATAGTCCCCCGGTTTAGGGCAAGTCCTCTGCGCCAACGGCGCAACCAGGATTGCCTGGCAGGCCACCTGTGCTCTGGGTGCAAACCTGAACTCAAGCATTCAAGTCCATTTTTTTCACTGCCGTTTCGACGGGCAACGCAAGCTTGCCTGGGCGGCGCCGCTTTGCCGGAGTGACACGATGAATCCACGCGAATCTGTTTTTTCTCCCCAGTCACGCAGCCAGCGCTTGCGCGAGATGCTGACCAGCCCTCAGCTCGAATTCATGATGGAAGCGCATAACGGCCTGTCGGCGCGGATTGTGCGGGAGGCCGGGTTTCGCGCGATCTGGGGCTCGGGCCTGGCGATTTCGGCGCAATACGGCGTGCGCGATAACAACGAAGCCAGTTGGACCCAGGTCGTGGATACGCTTGAATTCATGGCCGATGCCAGCGATCTGCCGATCCTGCTGGATGGCGATACCGGCTACGGCAACTTCAACAATGTGCGGCGTCTGGTGCGCAAGCTCGAGCAACGTGGCATTGCCGGGGTCTGTATCGAGGACAAGCAGTTTCCCAAGACCAACAGTTTTATCAACGGCGAGCGCCAGCCGCTCGCGGAGATCGACGAATTCTGCGGCAAGATCAAGGCGGGCAAGGATTCGCAAAACGATGCGAATTTTTCGCTGGTGGCCCGGGTCGAGGCGCTGATCGCAGGCTGGGGCATGGATGAAGCCTTGCGCCGCGCCGAGGCTTACCGGCTGGCGGGCGCGGATGCGATCCTGATTCACAGCAAACTGTCGCGGCCCGACGAAATCCTCACGTTTGCCCGCGAATGGGCTGGCCGGGGCCCGCTCGTGATTGTGCCGACGAAGTACTACAGCACGCCGACCGAGGTGTTTCGCCAGGCGGGTATCAGCACGGTGATCTGGGCGAACCACCTGATCCGGGCCTCGGCTTCAGCGATGCAAGCCGTGGCCCGCGAGATTCACGACACCCAGACCCTGGTCGATGTCGAAGACCGGATCGCTCCCGTCAACGAAATCTTCCGTCTGCAAGATGCCGAGGAGTATTCGGTGGCCGAGCGGCGTTACCTGTCGCAGGCGCAGACCTCGGGCGCGGCGGTGGTGCTGGCCGCCAGCCAGGGGGCCGGGCTGGAAGCCGTCACCGCCGAGCGGCCGAAGGTGATGCTGCCGGTCGCGGGCAAGCCGTTGCTGCGCTGGCTGGTCGATGCGTTCAAGCGCGAGGGGGTCAACGACATCACCGTGGTGGGCGGCTATCGCGCCGATGCGATTGAAACGGCGGGCATCCGGCTGGTCGTCAACGAGGACTACGCGAACACCGGGGAACTGGCATCGCTGGCCTGCGCGCTGGACGGCATGCAGGCCGATACAGTGATTTCTTATGGCGATCTGCTGTTTCGCAGCTACATCCTGCGCGATCTTGTCGAAAGCGAGGCGGCGTTTAGCGTTGTCGTCGATTCGACCGCGGAGGAGGCGAATGCGAGCGTGCGTGACTTTGCGTGGTGTTCCGCGCCCGATGATCGCGCGCTGTTTGGCAACCGGGTGCTGCTGCGCCATGTCGCCAGCGCGGCGCCGGGCCCAGCGGCTTTAGCGGCCACGGCCGCTGCCCGCTCCAGCGCCGCCACGATGGACCAGGCGCCGCACGGGCGCTGGATTGGCTTGCTGAATGTGCGCGGCGCGGGCCTTGAGCGCTTGCGTACGGTGCTGGCGGCGTTGCGCGAGCGCACGGATTTCGCCACGCTGGATATGCCGGTGCTGCTGAACGCGCTGATCGAAGCTGGCGAAGCCATCGAGGTGCAATACGTGCATGGTCACTGGCGTGGCGTGAACGATCTGGAAGATTTCCGCCGCGCGGGCGATTTCGCTCATGCGCAAACGCCGCTGGCGAGCGGTGTGGCGGGCGATGCCGAGGCGCCTGCCTCTTCTTGCGCGCCGGGAGCGGCGTCATGATCGAGGCGGCCGAGTTCGTCGAAGCCGCGCGTTTGCGCGGCTTCGACTGGTACGCGGGCGTGCCGTGTTCCTATCTGACGCCCTTCATCAATTACGTGCTGCAGGACCCCACGCTGCACTACGTCTCGGCCGCCAATGAAGGCGATGCGGTGGCGCTGATCGCGGGCGTCACGCTGGGCGCGACAGGACGCCGGGGCGTGACGATGATGCAGAACTCCGGCTTGGGCAACGCGGTGAGCCCGCTGACTTCGCTGACCTGGACGTTTCGCTTGCCGCAATTGCTGATCGTCACGTGGCGTGGCCAGCCTGGCGTGGCTGACGAGCCGCAGCATGCGCTGATGGGGCCGATCACGCCCGCGCTGCTCGAGACGATGGAGATTCCCTGGGAAACGTTCCCGACCGAAGCCCGCGAGATTGACGCCGCGCTGGATCGCGCCGTGGCGCATATGGATGCCACGGGCCGCCCCTACGCCTTGTTGATGCAAAAGGGCAGCGTCGCACCTTATCCGTTGCGCCCGGGGACGGAGATCCGGCCCCGGCGCGTGCCGTGCACGGTGGCCCGGGCTTCTGTTGCGCGGGCTGCCGCTACGCTGCCCACGCGTCAAGCGGCCTTGGCGCGCGTGATGCGCCATACGCCGCCTGAAGCCACCGTGGTGCTGGCTTCGACCGGCTTTTGCGGCCGCGAACTGTACGCCATCGAGGACCGGCCCAACCAGCTGTATATGGTGGGTTCGATGGGCTGCGTGACACCGCTGGCTCTCGGCCTTGCGCTGGCGCGTCCCGACTTGCACGTCGTCGCGCTCGATGGCGATGGCGCCGCGCTGATGCGTATGGGCGTGTTCGCCACGCTGGGCGCTTATGGCCCACCCAACCTCACGCATGTGCTGCTCGATAACGGCGCGCATGATTCGACCGGCGGCCAGGCGACGGTCTCGCCTCAGGTCTCGTTCGCTGGCGTGGCTGCTGCTTGCGGCTATGCCAGTGCCCAGGATAGCGACACGCTGGAGGGCCTCGATGCGCTGTTCGCCTCTGCGCCGCTGGATGGGCCGCGTTTCATCCGGCTAGCGATTGCCTGTGGCACGCCCGAGGGCTTGCCACGCCCCACGATCACCCCGCCGGAAGTGAAAGCGCGTCTGATGCGCCACATCGGCGCGCTTCAGGAGAAGCCATGACCCCACTGTTACTCAACCCCGGCCCGGTCACGCTGAGCGAACGCGTGCGCCGCAGCCTGCTGCAACCTGATTTGTGCCACCGCGAAAGCGAATTTTTCGCTTTGCAGGACGAAGCCCGCGCCCGTTTGCTGGACGTTTATCAGCTAGACCCGGCTGAATGGAGCGTAGCGCTGCTGACCGGCTCGGGCACGGCCGCCGTGGAAAGCATGATCGCTTCGCTGGTGCCGGAAAACGGCAAACTCCTGGTGCTGGAAAACGGCGTGTACGGCGAGCGCATTTCGCAGATGGCGAGCCAGTACCGGATTGCACATGAGGTGCTGCGCGGCGACTGGATGGCGCCGCTGGACCTCGAGCAGATCGCCGCCGCACTCAAGGCCGATGAGGGCATCACCCATGTAGCCGCGATTCATCACGAGACCACGACGGGGCGGCTCAATGATCTGCCGGGCTTGAGCGCGCTGTGTCAGGCGCATGGGGTGCGCTTGCTGCTCGATGGC
Source organism: Paraburkholderia hayleyella (assembly GCF_009455685.1). NCBI lineage: Bacteria > Pseudomonadati > Pseudomonadota > Betaproteobacteria > Burkholderiales > Burkholderiaceae > Paraburkholderia > Paraburkholderia hayleyella. The sequence goes on from NZ_QPES01000002.1 coordinate 336,184, forward strand.
GTGAGCAGCTTTGGCGCCGAGGCCATCGGTTTTAGCCTGGACGGCCCGCTCGACGCGGTGGCGGCCACGGCTAACAAGTGCCTGCATGGCGTGCCGGGCGTGGCTTTCACGCTGGTGCGCCGCCGCGCGCTGGCCGAGGCGGCGAGCCGTGTTTTCTATCTGGATCTCGGGCGGCTGGTGCGTTTGCAGGAACAGCGCAATACGCCTTTCACGCCTGCCGTGCATGCCTGTTACGCGCTTGTCGAAGCTTTGCGCGAACTGGCCGATGAAGGGGGCTGGCAGGCGCGTCATGCGCGTTACGCCGCGCTAGCCGAACAGGTGCGCGTGGGCCTCGCGCAATACGGTATCGACAGCGTGTTGCCGGTGGCGGCCTCGTCGGTGGTCTTGCGGGCGTACCGCCTGCCGCCGGGCGTGACGTATGCGCAATTGCATGACGCGCTCAAGGCGAGTGGCTTTGTCATCTATGCGGGACAGGGCGGTTTGTCGGCGGAACTGTTCCGGGTGTCGACGATGGGTGCGTTACAGGCGGCGGATATGGCGCGACTGCTTGCGGCGTTTGCTTCGCTGCTGCTGCATTAGGCTTTAAGCGCTGCGGCTGAGTGCCGCAGCGCTGCTGAATTGACTTTATTTGGCGTCGTCATTCTTGAAACAGCGATCAATTTCCAGAATCACGTTTTTCTTTCCCGCTGTTTCGATCGCTGTCTGGATACTTTCATTGGCGGTGTCATCTACCACCCCTATGAATTTCAATTTCTCAAGTCCGTCTATCGGTAAAAAACTGCTAGTTGCATGTTCTATAATTTGGCAGTCAATTTTAAGGTCGAGAATCGAAAAATCCAGGATGATATTTTTACAATTTGTGGCAAAGTTATTAAATACATAAAAATTTTCAAGCCATGAATGGTCGCGTTCACAATATCCGTCAAATGAAAAATTAGAAAGATATTTTATTTTTAATTCATCAACTCCGGTTAAATATGATTCGAAAAATCTATTGCATATGTTTCTACCAGGCAGTTTATGCAGTATCAGCTCGATTTTTTTCATTTTATGTATCCCGTAGAAATCAAAAAGACGGCTACGCTCTACTTTTCCTGGAAAATGCCCGCTGATCTCCATGGAAAGGCTCGTCAGCTTGCGAGCCAAAAGCGTATTATCTAAAACATAATCAGCCATTTTTTGCAGTTTCAACTCGTCATTTTTCAGCTCTAAATGTTCATATGAATGTGGATGTGAATTTAAATTTAAACCCACTATCTTTTTAATGCCCTTGATTTCTATTGTTTTATATCTGGAGTCATCCAGATGGAAAAAAACATCTAGAATTGCCGTCTTGTGTGCCACGCTGAATGTATTTAACTTTAAATCTACAGCCAGAAACCTCCACTTCCCTGTGTTCAGTTCTGTTTCAAGTGCTTCCTTGAATATAACGGGGTCTCGATGAGTTTGCACCAAATCGCCAATCATTTTATGGCAGGATGCGGCTGAATTTTTTGCATGAAACTGGAAAATATTTGTGCGAAGAAAAAAATCACGAAATGTTTTATTTGCCGCCACAGCGCTAGCCGGGTTGTCTGGCAATGACTTCAAAACCACTTGTTCCGCCTGAAGTTCCTGCTCATCCACCATCACTTGCGTGACCTGACCTAACGGCTTCGGGTCAATACTGTGCTGGACCAGGTTGTTTGGCTTACCGGGTATTTCCGATAGCACAAGATGAACAGGACGATTTTGAAGCCTTCCGGAAGCCTCATGCCCTGAACCGGTGATGTGACTGGGCAAGGTGTCGGATTGATGTGTCGTGTTTTTCGCCGGGATGTTGGAAGGGATCAATTCAATGCCTTTTTTATGAGTTTGTTTTGTCTCCTGTGTGAGGAACATATCCCCCGGCATCGTTCCATGAGGTGGTGCGAACCAGGCGAATCGCACGTTTGTCTGCGGAAGGCTCATCGGCCAAACGGGAACCCGTCTGGCTGTGCTTAGGACATCCGCTTTTGGCTCACCGGATCTTTGTCCGGCGGGCCGTCGGGGTGCTGAGGTTCATTGTGGTGATGGCCCGGTGCGGGCGGAATGAGCGGGTCCCTGTCCGGGTCTCGGGTGGGGTCGGCTAGCGGCTCGGGTATGGGGCTGGTATGCAGGTGCTGCATCATGATTGACCTCCTGAAGAGATGGTGCGGTCTTTGCCAAGCGTAGTTGATTCGTTGCAAATGTGTTGGTACGAGGCCGGGCTGCATTGAAGATTCGCTACACATTGCGGAGATGTCGATGTCGATGTCGATGTCGCCCGGCGCTTAAAACTGATGCAGGTCATCGGGCGTGTCGATATCGCGCACGATGCCGGAATCGTCCAGCTCAAGCCGTTGGATCTCGCGGCGCTCGAAGAGGGTTCGCGCGCCGCGATCGCCATCCAGTGCCGTTAATTCTTCCCGATACGGTGCTCCGACGCCAACGGGGTGGCCGCGCTGGCCACGATAAAACGGTGCGACGAGTGTGGCGCCATGGTCGAGTGCCTGCGCCACGGCGGCGATACTGGCGGGCGCGATACAGGGCATATCGGCTAGCGCGATGATCCAGCCAGAGGCGTCGGGCGAGGCGCGAATGGCGGCGGCGAGGCTGGCGCCCATGCCGCGCGTGGCGAGCGGCGCGACCACCACCTCGCAGCCAGCTTCGCGGAGCACGTGCGCCAGCGGCTCCGTTCCCGGCCGAACGACCGCCAGCACGCGCGGCACCACGAGCAGCAGGCGGCGGGCCGCTTCATGCGCGACTTGAGCGCCCTGCGGCAGATGCGCGAGCAATTTGTTGCGCGCGCCCGTTGGATCGAAGCGGTTGCCTTGACCTGCCGCGAGCAGGATTCCGGTAGCGAGCGAGACGTAAGCCATGATGTGCGAGGAAAGCCAGCGGAAGAGGACGATTGTGCAGTGCGCGGCTGGGAGCGGCAAGCGGTGGGCAGAAACCAGCAGGAAACTGGAACAAAGCGCTTGATAAACTGGCCCGCTGCTCTTTGATTCGTGAGGATTTATGAACTGTCATCCGATGCTGATTCAATGCGCCGGGCCTGAGGTGGAAGACTGGCTGGCGCTGCGCCAGGCGCTTTGGCCGCATGCGTCGGCGCAACAGCACAGGCAAGACATTGAGAAACTGCTTCAGCGCCGGGCGCGCAGCGTTGCTTTCATGGCGCGCGTGCCGGATGCGGCTTTTCCGGGGAGCGGGAGCGCTGTTCCGAGCGTGGCTGGAAGCGCAGCCTGCATCGCTTTTGCCGAAGCAGTTTTGCGCGATGACTACGTGAATGGCTGCCAGTCTTCGCCCGTGCTGTTTCTGGAAGGTCTGTATGTGGCCCCGGCATTTCGCCGTCAGGGCGTGGCCCGGAGGCTATGTACGGCGCTTGAACAGTGGGGCTTGCAGCAAGGCTGTACGGAGTTCGCCTCCGACACGGCACTGTCCAACTTCGCCGCGCAAGAGATGCACCGCGCGCTGGGTTTTGCGCCCACCGAACGCGTCGTATTTTTTCGCAAGCCGTTGAACGCGTAGCACGCGTCGTTTGGCTGGCTGACCGTATCGGATGGGTGCTCGGGCTGGAGCAAGATTGACACATTTCAGGCGGCGACGATGCAGATTGAATCGATTTCACGGGATCCGCTGTTTTACGCAAGCCATTGGGGCCTGGACTTGCAACCCGGTTTTTTACATACGCCCCGCGCGACGCTGGCTTTTGGCCATCGGGGCCGCGAGGCCGTTGTCCTGAAAGTGATGCAGGACGGGAGCGACGAACACCAGGGCGCGGCCGCGCTGGTGCACTACGCGGGCGATGGGGCTGTGCGTTGCCTCGAGCAGTTAGGTCATGCCGTGTTGCTTGAGCGGGTGGAGCCGGGCTTCACGCTGAGCCGGCAAGTGCTGGCTGGCGACGACGATCAGGCTATGCGGAGCCTGTGTGGCGTCATCCGCAGGCTGCATGCCCACAGCGGGATTCCCGGAGGCCCAGAGGGGTTTCCCACGGTTGAACGCTGGGGTGCAGGCCTGGCGAGCGCTCGCCACGGAGCGCTGCATCCCTTGTTGCCTGCGGCGCTCGTCGAGCGCGCCGAAAAAATGTATGAGGCGCTGTGTTATTCACAAGGACCCCGGCGGCTCCTGCACGGCGATCTTCACCATGACAATGTGTTGTACAGCGCGGCGCGCGGCTGGGTGGCGATTGATCCCAAAGGCGTGATTGGCGAACCGGAGTATGAGCTGGGCGCGGCCTTGCGCAATCCAGGCCTGGACACGGCGCTTTACGCTGACCGTGCAATCATTGCACGGAGGATTGCCATCGCGGCCGATGAGCTGGGTTTTGAGCGCATGCGGCTCGCGGGCTGGTGTTTCAGCCAGGCGGTGCTATCCAGCGTCTGGGCCGCCGCGGACGGCGAATCCGAACGGGCTATCGCACGTGGTATCGCGGTGGCCGACGCAACATGGCCGCTGCTTTGAGCGCCAAGCGTTGTGGCAAAGGTCAAAATGTGTGGCGGTGTGGATGGCGGTAACGGTATGAAAACGGTCTCAGGGAGCCTGTTTCGGGCTGTCGTTCCTGCCACAATCATGCTGTCGCCCCCAGTCGGTCATTTCCCCATGTACTATCCGACGTTCAGGAATTCAGGAATTCAGGAATTCAGGGAATCAGGAATTCAGGGAATCGGTGACCTGTTTTTATAAATTTCCCGCTTCATCCGGCTCATCCCAATTTGAGATGTTGCCGCGCCAGGGCAGGCGATAATACGCGCCGCTCTTTTCAACTTTTTGTCGGATCGCGTCCGGCACGTGTGCATGCTGGATTTCCTTTTTTCTCTTCACCTCCGCTTCGAATCCCCGCCTGACTCTCCGCCTGCCAAGCGGTTGCGTGCAGCTTGTGTGGTTGCTGCGGTATTCGTATCCGTCAGGAGGCGTTGATGCTGTCAATCTTCAGTGGCAGCAAAAGCCTAAGCTGTGGCTCGGTGGGGCTGGTCACACGTCGTACCGCGTGCATGGTGGCCATCGCAGCGGCGTTGGGCACGGCGGTGCTGGCACTGGGTGTGGGCGTGCTGATCGGCCAGCGCTGGTTTGCCTCTCACAGCAGCAGCGCCGATCCTGGTGCCAGCCAGACGGAGCGCGATTACGCGATCAAGCAGCTCGGCAAACTCAATGCCTCCGTCGCCCAGCTAGAGCCGCGCATCGCACGTCTGGCCACCCAGGTGGGTGCCTTGCATGATTTCGAGGCCCGTCTGAACACGCCTAAGCCGTTGCTGAATGCGCCCGTCGCCAAGGGCGCACACACGGGTTTCGAAAATGAAGGCGGCCCGTCGCTGCCACCACAGCGTTGCGCGGATATCGTTGCAACGGGTATGCAGCCGCAGGCCGCGACCATTCATGAACAACTCGCGTGTCTGTCGGCCACGCTGTCCGCTCTCGAACAAGCCACGACCTCCCATGCGGTGGCGTATGCCGCGTTTCCTGGACGCGTGCCTGTCGCCGATGCGCGGCTGGGCTCGCCGTTTGGCAACCGGCTCGATCCGTTCAACCACAATCTGCATTTTCATTCGGGCATTGATCTGGCCGCGCCATCGGGTACGCCTATCCGCGCGGCGGCGGGTGGCCTGGTGATTTTCTCGGGTCAACGTTCGGGTTACGGCAACACGATTGAAATCGATCACGGCAATGGCCTTGTGACGCGTTACGGTCACGCTTCGAAGCTGATCGCCCGCGTGGGCGATCTGGTGTTGCCGCAACAGCATGTCGCCGATGTCGGGTCGACCGGCCGCTCGACCGGCCCGCATTTGCATTTCGAGGTGCTGGTGAATGGCACGCCGACGGATCCCTCGGCCTATCTGGCGCTGTTCGCCGCCGATTCACATGGCTAGATCGCGTGATCCACGTGTGACACGCGCGGCCCGGAAGGTCTCAGGTAAGCTGACGCAGGGCAGTTTCGCTCCTCAGCCCGTGCATTCGCGGGCGCGGCGGCTGATGCTCTGGGGGGCGGCTTGCATCATCAGCGGCCTCATCGGCATGGCGCTGACGGGCATGTATTTACAACATAGCGGCACCGTGCCGTTTGAGTTATGCAAGGCACCTGCGGCAGGAGCGGACCTTCAGGCCGAACTGGCGCGTACCCAGCTAGCCTTGATGCAGGAGCGCGCATCGCGCGCTGCGGTGCAAAAAACCGCGAATGCGTCAGCGGCTGAAGTCAGCCGCCTGAATACCGAGCTGCTTTTTCTGCGCGGCCAGAAACAGGCTCCCCGCTAAGCGGCATCAGGCCAGGGGCTGCCGGTACGACGCGGCTTGTTGCTGGCGAGCCGTTTGATCCAAGTGAATTAATCCGGGTAAAGACACATTATGTTTGGCAAAAAAAAACAGACGGGTATCCGTCAGACCAAGATAGCGACCTTGATCGCCCACGATGTGCATCTGTGCGGTGACCTTCAGTTCAGCGAGGGCTTGCGCATGGATGGCCACATTGAGGGCAATGTCACGGGTAAGCCTGGTAGCCAGACGTTGCTGGTGCTGAGCGACCACGGCTCGATTGACGGCAATGTTCACGGCTATGACATCGTGGTGAATGGCCGCATCGTCGGGGATGTGATTGCCGATCATTTCGTCGAGTTGCAGGCGAACGCGCATGTCATCGGGAATATTTATTATCAGCAGTTGCGCCTGGATTGCGGCGCCGTGGTGGACGGCAAGCTGGCGCGGCGCGATGGGGCGGCACCCGATGCGGACACCGAGGCTGAAGCGGCTGAGGACGACGACGAAGCTTGAATCCAGACGCGCGAAAAACGCGTCTGAGCGCTTGGAGCACCGTGCTTCGCTCGCGGCTAGCTTGCGTCCTCCAGGGCGGGGTAATCGGTATAACCGGTTTCGCCTGCGGCGTAATACGTTGCCGGATTGGGTGCATTCAACGGCGCATTAAGCGCGAAGCGGCGAGGCAAATCCGGATTCGCAATAAAAAGCTGTCCCCACGCGACGGCATCGGCCTCACCGGCATCCAGCGTTTGTTGCGCGCTGTCCCGGGTAAATTTCTCATTGGCGATATACGGCCCGCCGAACGCCGCCTTCAATGCCGGCCCCAGACGATTCTCCCCTAGCGATTCACGCACACACAAAAACGCGATCTTGCGCTGACCGAGCTCACGCGCGACATAACCGAAGGTCGCAGCCGGATCGGAGTCGCCCATCGTATGGCTTTCGCCGCGCGGCGAAAGATGGACCCCGACACGATTCGCGCCCCACACCGCAATACAGGCATCCGTGACTTCGAGCAGCAAGCGCGCCCGGTTTTCTATCGGGCCGCCATAGGCATCGGTGCGGCGGTTGGTGCTGTCCTGCAGAAACTGGTCTAGCAGATAACCGTTGGCCCCATGTACTTCCACGCCATCGAACCCTGCTGCTTTGGCGTTTTCCGCACCTTTGCGATAAACCTCGACGATGCCGGGGATTTCTTCGAGGTCCAGTGCACGGGGCGTCACATAATCGCGCAGTGGCCGCACCAGACTGACGTGGCCTTGCGCGGCAAGCGCGCTGGGTGCGACCGGCAAGGCGCCATTTAAAAAGATCGGATCGGAAATGCGACCGACATGCCACAGCTGAAGAAAAATCCGTCCGCCTGCTTCATGTACCGCCTGCGTCACGAGTTTCCAGCCTTCCACCTGCGCCGCGGACCAGATGCCGGGCGTTGCCGCGTAACCGACCCCGTGTGGCGTGACGGCAGTGGCTTCGCTCAGGATCAGGCCGGCTGAGGCGCGCTCGGCGTAATACTGGGCCATCAGCGCGTTGGGCAGACGCGCCTCGCCGGCACGCTGACGCGTAAGCGGCGCCATGATGATGCGGTTAGGCAACGTCAGGTCGCCAATCTGAAGCGGGTCGTGGAGTGTCGGCATGGAAATCACCTTTTTGTTGATGGGTTGACGGGTGGGGTGCCCGGGCCGGAAGAACAGCAACTGCAACTGCAACTGGCCCCTAACAGCCTGTGTGGCCAGTCATAAGCTGCGGTTGATGTGCTCGAGAAAAGCCTGGATGACCGGCTCGTTGCGTTTGAAAAAAACCCATTGGCCAATACGCTTGGCCGTCAGGAGCTTCGCTCGTTGCAGCGTGGCGAGATGGGCTGAGACCGTGGATTGCGACAGTCCGCAACGGGCTTCGAGCTTGCCTGCGCACACGCCATGATCGAGCGGTAGTTCCTGATCGGCGAAATGCGCGGCGGGATCTTGCAGACAGGCGAGAAGCTCGCGGCGCACCGGGTTGGCTAGTGCTTTGTGAATCGCATCGATGTCGAGAGTCATGGAAAACCTGGGTGAAGCCTGGCCGGCAGGATGAGCATCGGTCAAGTGAATCGCCATGAGACGAATCATATATCGTGTTTTTACGATATTGGCGATGACCCTGTTGCAGGAAGGGGCTTGAACCGTTGACGTTCTCCGCTTTGATTGTCTCGTCAGGCGCACGGTGTGGCATTGAAGCGTTTTCCTGATTGGCTTCACCCAACAGGATCGCTCGCCTTATAAGGCGTAACTAAAAACGCAACTAACGGTCTAGCGCCCGGGCGCCTCGCCCCATCACAAGCGCCATCTCGAAAGGTAATGGCATCGGGTACATGAAGAAAACCGCTCTGCAATAACCCCGCCCTTACTGTTGCAAAAGCTAGCGTTTGCCGTCGAGCAAATCGCCGAGCAGGGTATCGAAATCCGCCTGGGCATCTTCCAGTTCCTGAAGGGCGGCATCGAACGTTTGCAAGGTCATGGCGGACAGCCGCCCATCGCCGGTTGGGGGAAAGAGCGACTGAAGCGCGGTAAACGCGCTTTGCACGCGTTGTGTGGCAGTCACGACACGCGCCATCGCGCGGCTTTCTTCGGCTCGGGCCTGTTCGGGATTCATTCAACCTCCGGCAAAACGTACGTGAAAAAGGGCATGCACAAGGCGCGGAAAAAGACGTGGAAAAGGATGTGGAAAAGGATGTAATACAGCGTGGCCGCCACTATGCCACGGCCACGGCAACGGTATCCGTGAGTCATGCGTTGTGCTTCGCGCAACGTGGCCCAGCCCAGCCACAGGTCTCAGGGAAGCGGCAAACTTCCATTCGCCTTGACTTCGCGCAGGGACAAGGCGGATTCGACCGACGTTACTCCCGGCAAGCCGCGCAGCTCGTCGCGCATGAAGGCGCCGTAATCATCGAGATCGCGTGCCACGACTTGCAAAACGTAATCGGCGCTGCCCGAAACGTTATGGCACGACAGGATTCGGCTAATTCCCAATACCTCGCGTTCGAAGCGCAGGGCGACTGCCCGGTCATGCACGGCGAAGCGCACATAGACAAAGGCCACGACGCCCAGCCCCAACGCTGGGCGGGACAGCATGGCGCGATAGCGCTCGATATAGCCCGCGCTTTCCAGGCGCCGTAGCCGCCGCGCGCAAGGGGTTTCGCTCAAGCCGACGACCTCGGCCAGACGGGCATTCGACATACGCCCATCGGATTGAAGCGCGGACAAAATCGCCCGGTCAACCTTGTCCAGTTCACTCATCAGAACCCCAGCTAATGAAATTCGCTATTGGAATCCAGAATCGTAGCGAAATACGTCACGTTGAGGCGATTTTTGCCAAAAATTTGACGAAATATCCTCAATCAGCAATAGCAAGATAGAACCCCTTTGATTGTGAGAAAACAGCATGATTTCCGCCCATCTTTTGCTGCTTTATATCGCCGCGCTGGCTGCGGTTTATGCCGTGCCTGGGCCCGACATGGCGCTCATGCTGCAAACGGGTATCGGCCAGGGGCCGCGTGGCGGACTGGCCGCCGCCGCTGGGTTGGCACTGGCGCGAGCAACACATGTCACGTTATCGGCGTGTGGCATGGCGGCTTTGCTGCGCAGCGCGCCCTGGCTTTATGACGGTGTGCGCTATGGCGGCGCGCTTTACCTTGCATGGATCGCGTGGCAGATTTTTCGCTCCCCGGTTTTTGCCTTGCCCGGCGATGAGGTGTCACACCATGGGCGCAAACCGCTACGGACGATTTTCGTGAAGGGGCTCTTGACCAATTTGCTGAATCCGAAAGCGCTGTTATTTTGCTCGGTGTTGCTGCCGCAGTTCGTGCGTCTGGAACAGGGTCTGGTTGCCCTGCAAATGCTGATGCTCGGCGGCATTCTGGTCGTGACCGGCGCTTGTTTCGACGTCGCCTGCGCGCTGGGCGCAAGCCGCATCGCGCACTGGATGCAACGCCATCCGCTGGCGCAAACCGCTCAGCGCTGGACTTTTTCCGCTGTATTGCTGGGCTTCGCATGGCGGCTGTCGTTCGACTGACGGTAGACTTTTTATTGCCGTTTTTATTGCTGTTTTCATGCCGATAAAAATTTGCGCCATTTAAAATTAAAAATAAGAATTTTCACGGTTATTTATTTTATTAATTGTGATAGCCGAGTCGCGTTATGACTCATTAAACCATCGGCCTTACACGAAATCGGGTCCTGGTTGTAGGCAATTTTTATCTTAATGCCCGTCTTTATCTAATGAATATTTCAGCCTCGTATCGTGGCGAGCGATCGGGTGTTTTTTGTCCACGACAAAAAATAACCGGATGGCCTAACGCTAGAAATCAAATGCGAAGGATCATGCAAGCCACTTATCTCATTAAAAGTCGCTGATCCCTTAATTACAATTCGGCAAAATTTCATGTCGTATTTCATCAATCGTTTGTCGTAATTAGTCGCTTGGCACGCGTTTTTTATCGCAACCATGTATGCCACGGTGCGAGCCGGCACTTGCTCCACAAGGAGACGACATTAATGAATTCCCCCAAGATCGTAGTCGCAGGGCTATCCAAAATATTTGGTCCTAATCCGCAACGGGCGTTAGCCATGCTGGCTGGCGGCGCTTCAAAAGATGACGTTTTCGCCCAGACAGGCAATGTCGCGGGTGTCCACAATGTGTCGTTCGAAGTCCAGGAAGGCGAGATTTTTGTGCTGATGGGTTTATCGGGATCAGGTAAATCCACCTTGATCCGGCTCATCAATCGTCTGGTTGAGCCGACCCGGGGCTCGATCTGTGTCGATGGCCGCGATATCGCCGCGCTGTCGCGGACCGAACTCGTGGCGCTGCGCCGCACTGATATGAGCATGGTGTTTCAGTCGTTTGCGCTCATGCCGCAACGCACGGTGCTGTCCAATGCGGCCTTTGGCCTTGAGGTGGCGGGCGTCAAGCGTCCGGTGCGCGAAAAACGCGCGTTCGAGGTGCTGGAGCAAGTCGGTCTGGCGCCTTTTGCCCACAAGCTGCCTGCCGAGCTTTCGGGGGGAATGCAGCAGCGCGTGGGGCTGGCACGGGCGCTCGCGGTCAATCCATCGCTGATGATCATGGACGAAGCTTTTTCCGCACTTGATCCGCTCAAGCGCAAAGAAATGCAAAACGTGCTGCTTGAGCTGCAAAAAAGCCAGCGCCGCACCATTCTGTTTGTCTCGCACGATCTCGAAGAAGCGCTGCGTATTGGCAACCGGATCGCGGTCATGGAAGGCGGGCGGGTGGTGCAGATCGGCACGCCGCAAGACATCATCAGCAACCCGGCGGACAGCTATGTCCGCGCTTTTTTCGAAGGGGTCGACACCAGCCGTTACATGAATGCGGGTGATCTGATGCAAACCCATGCGGTACCTCTCGTGCATCATCTGGATGCCCAGGGGATCGCGGCGGCGCTGAACGGCCGCGCGCAGTATACGTTTGTGCTGGATAGCGAGCGCCGCATTCACGGCTTTGTGGCACGCGGCGCGTCTGGCGCGCCCTCCGCGCTGCAACAGGTCGAAAGCATCGCGCGCGATGCCTCACTGGACCACGTGGTGGCGCGCGTGTGCGCCCACCACGAGCCGTTACCGGTGGTCGATGCCGAGAACCGTTATTGTGGTTCGGTTGACCAGGCACGGCTTCTCAAAGTCCTGTCGCGTCATCGAGGTGCTCATGTCTGAAATCATTCCGCTGGGACGCTGGGTTGATCAGTGGGTTCACTACTTGCTGGAGCATGACGCCAGCACCTTCGACACCATCGGCAAAACCATCGAAAGCTTCGCGGCCCTGATCGAACACGGCCTGCAGGCCGTGCCGATGTGGCTGATGATCGCGTTTTTCGCTGGTGTGGGTTTATGGCGCGTGGGCTGGCGTTTCGCGTTGTTCGCGCTGCTCGCTCTTTTACTGATTTACGCCACGGGCTTTTGGGAGCAGATGATTGTCACGCTGGGGCTAACGCTATCCGCCACGCTGATCAGCCTGATGCTGGGTATTCCACTGGGTATCTGGGCCGCGCAGAACAAACATGTGGCCCTGATCGTGCGTCCGGTGCTCGACCTGATGCAAACCATGCCCGCTTTCGTTTATCTCATTCCGGCTGCCATGCTGTTTGGTCTGGGGCGCGTGCCGGGCATTCTCTCCACGGTCATCTTTGCCATGCCGCCCGCGGTGCGCCTGACGAGCCTCGGCATCCGCCACGTCAACCGCGAAATTGTCGAAGCCGGACAGGCATTCGGCTGTACGCCGTGGCAACTGCTTTACAAGGTGCAGTTTCCCAATGCCTTGCCGTCGATCATGCAAGGCGTGAACCAGACCATCATGATGGCGCTGTCGATGGTGATCATCGCGTCGATGGTAGGCGCGGGTGGCCTGGGTAACGACGTGCTGGCCAGCATCCAGCGGCTTGATATCGGCTTGGGTTTCGAAAGCGGGCTATCGGTGGTGTTGCTGGCGATCATGCTCGATCGCATCACGGAGAGCTTTGGCCGCTCGCCCGGCGCCGTCACGGCACCGCGCTTTGCCGGGTTGCGCAATGCGCTGAGGCTGCGCCGTCCGGTGGCTGCGCCACAAAGTTCATAGCGGTCTTTTGCTTGTGTGACGTGATGGCCTGAGCCTGGTGCACAGATCCAGGCGCTATCGGTGTCTGTTTTAGGAAACCCAACATGCCGCCTGCTGCTACTGCGTCATTGCCTGACCTGGCCCATTTCGGCTTTATCACGCTGCCGGAGTTTTCGATGATCGCGTTTAGTAGCGCGATCGAAGTGCTGCGCATGGCCAATTACGTCGGACGCGCGGCGCATTACCGGTGGTCGGTTTTCACAACCGATGGCGTGCCTGTCAGTGCGAGCAATGGCATTACGCTCAAACCGGCGCGCAGGCTCGATGAGTTTGACGAGGCGCAAGACCGGCCCGATGTGCTGATCGTATGTGGTGGCATGCGGATTCGTCAGGGTGTGGATGCATATCTGACGCAGCAGCTTAAGCGCGCCGCCGGACGGGGCATGTATTTGGGCGGTCTTTGCACGGGGGCGTATGCGCTGATCTCGGCGGGTTTGATGGATGGTTATCGCTGCACTGTTCATTGGGAAAATCTCTCGGCGTTGCATCGTGAGTTTCCCGCCGTGCATTTTGCTGACGAGTTATTCGTGATCGACCGCGACCGGCTGACTTGTACAGGGGGCATGGCGCCCCTTGACCTCATGCTGAGTCTCGTCGCTCACCGTCTTGGCAAGCGCATTGCCGCGCAAATTTCAGAACAGTTTATTGTTGAGCGGATTCGCCACGGGAATGATTCGCAGCCTATTCCCGTGGATGCCCGTGTGGGTTTTTCGCGGGCTGAACTGATCGAAGCGGTCCGGCTCATGGAGGCCAATATTGATGAGCCGCTTTCGCTCGAAGAGCTGGCACGCCTCGTGCAATTATCACAGCGACATTTGCAGCGCATGTTCAAGGTGTATCTGGGCATGTCGCCTACACACTATTACCTGGCGCTCAGGTTGCGGCGCGCTCGTGATTTGCTGCGTAGCACGAATGCCTCCATCGCGTATGTCACGACGGCGTGCGGGTTTCATTCAGCCTGCCATTTCAGCAAGGCATACCGTACGCAGTTTGGCCATGCGCCTAGTACCGAACGACGTCATTAAGATGATCGATCCAGGCACGAATGCCATTCGTGATTCGTGATGAATGAAGAAGGTGAAGAAGGCGATGAAGAAGGCCGTGGCGGCCATCCCATCTGGAATATCGATGCTCACTCAGCTACGCATCCAGACACGCGCATAACTGCGCGGCGAAAATACGGACGTCAGCGCGATCATGGCCAGCAGGCCCGCTACTAACATGGCCCATGCCGCGCCAAAGGTTCCCGTCGTATCGCGCACGAAGCCTGCGATAGCCGGCGCAAGCGCTGCGATGATGAAGCCCACGCCTTGCATGAATGCAACCAGCCGCGCTGCAATCAGGTGGTTATCTGAATGATCGAGTGCGGTTACCAGGGTCAGCGAAAAGGTACCGCCCAGGCCCACGCCCGCTAGTGCGACCCAAAGCAAAGGCGCGGCGAGGGGCCATTCCATCAGGCCCGCGATACCGGCCAATTGCGCTAGCAGGCCGAGGAGCAACCACGGACGCCGGTCCTGGTTTTGTGACCACTGCGCGAGCAGAGGCAGCAGCAGGGCGGCAGCGGCCTGGAACAGTGTCATCAGGGCCAGCAATGAGCCGCTCGCGGCCACACTCATGCCCTGTTGCTGGTAATACAACGGCAGCCAGGCCACCAGGCAGGTATAGCCTCCATTGACTATGCCGAAATGCAGACCTAGCGCCCAGGCGCGACGTTTGCGCCACATCGAAGGCAAGCGTGCCGCTGCATGTGACGAGGCATGAACTATTGCTGCCGGGAGTGCCAGAACGCGATTGAGTACCCGCCACACGGCAAAACCCAACAGCGCAGGCAGCGCCCATAAGGCGAGCCCGGCATGCCACGACCCGGCGAGATGCGCGACCCATGGGCTGAGGCTAGCGCCGAGCCCCCCACCCGCCATGATCGACGCCGAAAACACGCCCATTGCGAGGGCAATACGTGACTGAAAACGGCGTTTCATCAAGCCTGGCAAAAGCGCCTGAATGGCCGCGACCCCGATGCCTGCCAGTGCTGCGCTAGCTAGTAGCGCGCCTCCGCTTGTGGTTTCCCAGCGAGCAGCGCAAGCGAGCGCAATAGCGAGCAGCCCGAGCGACACTCCCCGTATTTCTCCGACAAGACGCACGAGAGCATGGGCTCCAAAAGCGCCGAGCCCCATTGCGATAACGGGCAAACTGGTCAGCAGCGCTGCCCCGGAGAAACTCAGGCCGGTCGTGTGACGAATCTCGTCGAGCAAGGGACTGATTGAGGTTAGCAATGGGCGCAAATTGAGCCCGATGACGATGATGGCGGCTAGCCATATACCATCGCGCCACGTTAGCGCCGAAACAGTGGCAGAGGGTGGGGCGGCAGCGGAAGAAAGCGGCGCAGTGGTTAGCGGGGAGGGAGCGGGGACGCGGGGAGGCGCGTGGCAGGAAACGTGAGAGCGCGGATGCACGGGATGCACGGGATGCACGGGATGCACGAATAGCCTTCGTTTAAACGCTGCGCGGGCATGCAACAGAAAGAAGGGTGCGCTGCTACCTGCGACGGCTGGGCCGGCCATGGTAGCGTTAAACACAGTGCTGATCTTCTATGCCGGGTATTCGCTGACGCCGTATATGTCGCCATATAGAAGACTGTACCGGACATAGCGCATCGCGCACCCGCTCAGACAGGTGTGAACCTGGTTGCTGATCGCAAGTGCGCAACCCGGGCCAAAGCGGAGCAAAGCCGCTGCGCGCCATGTTGAAAACAGCGCGAAAGCCGGTCGGCTGTCTGCTGTCTTGCTGGTGAACGCGCTATTAGCGCCGACGGAATTGCGAATTGCGGTTGCCGCCTGCTCCGCCACCGCCGCCAGATGCGCGTTCGTCCTTGTGACGAAAATTAATGCGGCCTTTTGTCAGGTCATAGACTGACAGTTCAAGCGTGACGCGGTCACCCGCGAGAATACGAATGTGGTTCTTGCGCATGCGTCCGGACGCATAAGCACCTACAACGACACCGTTATCCAGCGTTACGCGGTAACGGCTATCCGGAAGGACTTCGTCAACAATACCGTCAAGTTCCAGCAGTTCTTCTTTCGCCATGCATAGCTCCTGGTCGAGGGATAAATCGGCTTTGCCCGCTCGGCAAAGCAAGGGTTTAATGATGCAGTGTTTTAACCTGCACCGGGTTTCATCGGGTTAATACACCAGTACACAGTACAACGACAGGCACGGGTGATCACTCAGAGATCAGCGACCGTCTGGCCACTTTTCTGATTGTCGATCACCTGTTCTGCATAGGCAATGCAGGCGAGGCGCGCTTCACCTGTTTGCTCAAAGGGTTTCACGCCAGGAAGGCGAAATACCCGGCCATCAGTTGCAGGGTCCGTGCCCGTGCGGCTGATGCGCACCGAGGCGTTGTAGCCCGCTCCCGGATTACGTCCCGCGGAAGCATCCGTCGGGCGATACGGGTAAACCAGTGGATAAATTTCAAAACCTTTATAAATTCTGACAGTCTGGGTCATACAAACTTGTGTCCTGTTCCTGTAATACGTGGCAGACGCGGCGATGTGTCATGCATATGAGCCAGCGCAAGCACCTGACTGTACCCGCTTTGGGACAGTCGCCTGGAAAAAGATGGCCGTTGCGGCGGTTGCTTTTGACCGGGAGCTCGAGCGCTGCCGCACACAATCAATCGCGGATCTGGCGGAGAAAAGAACCACGCTGATGCCGCTTGGGGCATGGATTCCATGGGAATCGGTTGTAGGGCAGCGGCACAGTGGCACGACTCGCGGCAGCCAATGCATGGGCGCATTGCATGATGACGGGACACCGGCGAAAAACGGTCAGGGTGATACAAAAATGCCCCAAAATGCCATTGATATTGTCGATGCTGAAAATTCAGAATGCGGAAAATCCCGCCATCATGCACGAAATCCGGCTATCTGGATAGTGGAAACTTGCTGGCTCCAGTACCGGAGCAGGGTGCGCCGGAGGTCCCGGATTCCTTCTCTTGCGTTTATTCCGCGATGCAACGTTTATTGTCTGATTATTTGTTTTGCTGCACGGATATTCCGCATGACGTGGCACTGGCTCCCTGCCTGATCTGCCTGATAGCCGCAGCTGTTTTATGTTGAGTCATGAGAAATTAACTATTTCGCGGAAAATATAATATTGAGATATCGCGTCATTGCGCGTATATTTTTACGTTCAGTGCCCGTTATATCCTTGGATTAATCACGTTTGATCTCTTACTTATGGAGTCGACAATGAACAAGAATCAGGTTGATGGCGCCTTGAAGCAGGTTAAGGGTTCGGTGAAGGAAGTTGTGGGAAAAGTTACCGGAAATAGCAAACTTGAAGCCGAAGGAGCCGCTGAAAAAGTCAGTGGCAAAGTTCAGGAAGGCGTGGGCAAGGTACAAAACACGGTGAATCATGCCGCCGATAAGATCCGCAAAGGTTAATCATAAAAATACGGTAATTATCCAGAAACATATGCTGTGGCAAGCAACGCATATTGTCTGGTTCGCAGAAAATTATCCGTTATGTAATAGCGTTGCAAGGCATGGATGAAGCCTTGGCCATTTGACTGCACCCCAAACGTTGGACATCGATCCAGCGTTTGGGGTGTTTTTCATGGTGAAGTACAAAGAGGAATACAAGCGTCAGGTTGTTGATGAATACCTGAACGCAGAGAAAGGTTTCGAAATGGTATCGAGCTAATTCAATCTCGATAAACCGGTGTTGCGTGGCTGGGTAGCAAGTTACCACCAGCACGGGCGGGCGGGTTTGAGCCGTAAGCATGCCGGCAACTACGATGCAGAGTTCAAGCTTAAGGTTCTGCAGCATATCCGGCAGGCCAATTTGGCGTTCTGTGAGGCTTTGACCTTGTTCGATATTTGGGCATAGGGGATCGTGGCGGAGTGGGCGCGTCTATATCATGAGGGTGGTATAGATGCTTTAACGCCTCGCCCCCGAGGACGTCCTCCGAAGAAGATGACGACGCCCCCGCCCGCCAAGCCAACCGAAAAAAGCAAGGTGTCGACGAGCACGCGCGCGCAGACTTGTTCAAGGAAAACGAATATTTGCGCGCGGGAGGTGGCGTACCTAAAAAAATTCGATGCACTTGTTGCAAGCCTGGAAGCAGGCCACGCAGAAGAAAAAGCGCGAATAGTGCGTGAACTGCGGCATCAACTATATGTTCGCTATCCTTCTGAAATTCCGGGTGCGCCCCAGAAAATATCGCTCCTGGCGCGGTGAAACGGGTCAAGCCGCGCCGAATTTTCTGGTGCGTCAATTTGAGGCGCCATGCTCCAACCCGAAGTGGGTAACGGACGTTAGGATGTTACTGAACTCAACGTGGGCAAGCAAAGGCTGTATCTGTCGCTCGTACAGGACTTGTATAACGGTGAAATCGTCGCTTGCCAGATGGACCGGCGCCCCAGCTTTGAACGGGTTGGCCGCATGTTGAAAAAGCTGTGCAGTGCTCGGGCGCAAGGGACGCCTCTTGCTCTTGCTGCATCCGGATCAGGGCGACCCTCTACGATACAACCATGAACGCATCAAGCTGAAATTGAAAGGTCTGGGCCCTGCGCAATACAGGACTCAGACCTCGAGAGCCGCCTGGTTTTTAACTGTCCAACTTTGCAGGGGCAGTTCATAACGCTGTGTCGCTGTGTCGCTGTGTCGCTGGGATGAGCCGGAGAGGCTATGAAAAATTATCTTGATAACTGCACGGTGAGGGTCTACCGGAAGCCCGAGCGCACTGTCGAAATAAACGGCGATGCACTTCCGCGCTGGACACCGCCAGAAAACTGTCTACTGCCCGAGGATGAGGGTTCGAAGCCCCTGCTTCATGTCATTGATCTGGAAGGCGAGGAAGGTATCGGCAGGCTGTCCCGTTATGCGGTGCTTTGCCGGACGGATATTGCCGTGACGGATCCCGGGCGCACCACGCTGAACCTTGACAGCATCGTCGGAACGCAGGTCACGATGGAGATCGACATCCCCGGCAGGGGGGAATTCATTCCAGGCATGCCTGGCGATACCGGATTGGGTAATCGCGGTTTCCATGTGCGTGAGATAACCGGGATCGTGACCAAGGCAGATTTCGTGCGGCAGGATGACCGCTCGAAGGTCTACAGGTTCATTGTCGAGCCTGTGCTGGCGCAGGCCACGAAGGGCTGCAACTATCGTAACTTCCAGAACAGTACGGTGGTCGAGGTTATTGAAGCAGTACTGGCGGGCTATCGGGTTTCGGTTGAGTGGCGTATTGCAGGGCCGCTGGTCATTGACCACTACCCACGGCGCGACCTGACGGTCCAGTTTTTCGAATCGGACTTCATTTTTTTCCAGCGTTTGTGTGAATCGAACGGATTGTTCTACTGGTTCGAATATAGGAACGGCGCTCATAGTATTGTCATCGCAGACACGCTGGGCGCATTTCACCGGCACGGTGAAGCGTACGAGCCGTTGCGCTTTTCGAACGGTGACCGCATTGACGAAGAACACATCGACCGGCTTGAACTGGCGAGCCAGCAGACTGAAGGCAAATCCACCGTTGTGGCGCATGAGTACACGCGGCCACGTCTCGGCGCACGTGCCATACCGGTGCGCGTGGAGGACAGGCAGCCTCGTGATACAGCGGGCGCGGACCAGGAATACTACGCCTACGGGAACGTGAGCGAGCCGAGCCAGGGTGCGGGGGGGCTGAACGCCCGTCCGCTCGATGCCGATGCGCAGGCGCGGTTCGCGGCGCTAGTGCGGATGCAGTCGTTGCGCTGCGTCGGCCTGCGTGCGAGAGGCCATGGCGACATGCGCGGTCTGAAGGCGGGCTTCACGTTTCACCTGACCGACTATCCCCTTGTCAAGGCGAACGTTGAATATCTGGTCGTGTTTACACGGCTGAAAATCACGGAAACCGATCAGGCCAGCGGCACGGGACAGGTATTCCGGTGCGAGACGGATTTCGAAATCCAGCCGGTACGCGAATATTTCCGCATGCCGTTTGATACGCCACGGCCTGTGGCCGGGGTCATGCGTGCCATCGTAACCGGTCCCGAAGGCCAGGAAATCTGGTGTGACGCCTATGGCCGTATCAAGTGCCAGCTCGTGCCCGACAGGGAAGGCACGTTCGATCACCGGTCGTTTATCTGGATTCAGCCGGTACAGCAGTGGCAGGGCGGCCAGACGGGAACAGCGTGGGTTCCGCGCATCGGAAGTGAAATCCTGGTGGGGCATGTCAACAACGATCCCGACATGCCGTTCCTTTACGGTTGTGTCGTGAATGCGAACAACCTGCCCGCGTGGGAACTGCCGCGTAACCAGTGGCTGTCGGGGATACGGAGTTGCATGGAAGGCGGCTCGTCCTCGAATCATCTGGCGCTGGACGACACGCATGGCCAGCAGCAGGCGCAGCTTGCCAGTGATCATGGCAAGTCGAGCGTGAGCCTAGGTTACAACACGCGTATTGACGGCAACAAGGGAAGGCAAGACGCCAGAGGGGAAGGCTTCGAGGTGCGCACCGACCTGCGAGGCGCGCTTCGCGCGATGCAGGGCATGCTGGCGACTACACATGGCCGCGCCAATGCAGAGGGCAAGGTCACGGACATGTCTGAAACGCATACGCAGCTCAACGAGGCGCATGGCATTCACGAGCAACTGGCAAAACTGGCGCAGCAGCATTGCGCGCAGGACGTGACGGGCAACCAGGGCGACGTGACAGACGCGATTAAAAATGCCAACACTGCGCTACGCGGCGAGGGTGGCGACTTCCCCGAATTCCAGAACCCCGATATAGCGATATCGAGCGCGGCCAGTACCCACCTGAGCGCGCAGGACAGTACACACATTGCGAGCCGTAACCACACGGCGCTGACCGCGGGCGGCAATGTCGCGATAGCGGCGCTCAAGTCACTTTACGCTTCGGTGCGGGGGGGACTCTCTTTCTTTGCAGCGCAAGCCGGAATCAGGCTGTTCGCGGCGAAGGGAAAGGTCGAGGTCCAGGCGCAGGGTGATGCGATGGACTTGGCGGCGCTGAAGGACGTGACGGTCAGCAGCACGGATGGGAGGATCATCATCGAGGCTAAACAGGAGGTGTGGATCGGTGCGGGTGGTTCATTCATCTGTATCAACGGTAGCGGCATTACCAATGCGACGACCGGCAAGATATTTGAAAAATGCGTGAAGTGGAGCAAGACAGCTCCCGATTCAACGCTACGGCCATTGAAATCGTTCAAGCCCGATTACCAGGCGCAATACGTACTGGCTAACGCAAAGAGCGGGTTGCCGATGGCCCGGCATCCCTATCAGCTCAAGTTGCCGGACGGGCGCACGTTGAGCGGGGTCACGACGGATCTGGGTGAAACAGTGCCGGTATTTACGTCTGCCTCGCAGCCCGTCCAGTTGCAGGTAGCTGGTCCGGGTAAGACGCCGCAAACCGAGGCATGGCATCTGGTTGGCGGGGGCAACGATATCTTTTCAGATTACGTGGATAGTTGAGAGGATGGCTGAACATGGCAACACCAATGACTCCCTATGATTCGACTGTAACGATCAAGGAAGATACTCAAAAGTATGTCCGGTTGCCCGATGGAGGTATGGGCTATCTGGAAGAAAAAATCCGCTCGGCGCTGTGGTGGCCTGATATCGGCTTGCGGGTGCGGAAAAGCGATGGGCTGGTGGGTGTCAGCCTGCTCAAGCAAATAGCGATGAGCGCCGCAATCCGGTGGGATGAAAAAGACAGGGATTACTATTTTCGCTACAAGGCGGAAGTATCGTTCGACATGCGACCGTTCATTTTCGCAGATGAACCGCCCATGCCGTTTCTGAGCACATCGAATGGCACCGATGAGGTGGGGCGACGTCATACCCTGAACCCGTTTCCCCTGAAAGGTGCGGCAAAGGGAACGATCAAGGGTTATGTGCGCCGCCCCGATGTCATCATTGTCACGGATGAGGGCAACCGTTGGCCGGGGCGTGGGAGCGTCGATCATGATGGACGAAAGCAGACGCCGAACCTGCAGCGGCTGGTCGAGGTCAAGTTTCCGCGCGATGACTGGGGGGAGAACCAGGAAAGGGATTACCTTACGGTTGCGGGCGGCAATAGTCACATGACCGTGCTGAACGTAGAAGGAGGCGATCAGCGTTCGAAGGAACTGGTCAAAGCGGCTGTTACCGCAGCGTTTCTCGGCTGGCTCGCGGGCAGAACCCGTGTGCGGGCGCGTATCCGCTCAAGAAAGCCGGTTCAGCAGCCGGCATGGTTCGAAGCCTGGAGCGCACTGGAAGCTGGGGTTGATTCGGCTGGAAACCAGGTCGCTGCACTGTGGGATACCACCAGGCAGGGGGTACGCCAGCTCTCCGATGAAACCCAGGCGTGGCTGCACGAGAGCGCGGGCTGGTTGTTTGAGAAGGGTCGATGGGTTGCGGACATGTCGGGTCAGACGTGGCATTACGTTGATGAGAAGAGCCACACGCTCTGGCGTTACACGACGATGGAACTCGTGCAGGGCTGGCAGCAGATCCGCAGGCAGACTGATCTCACGGCAGCGCAGCTCAAACAGATCGACTGGGGACATGTCCTGATTACTGCCGTCAAGGGCGTAGCGACCGTTGTGCTGCTGATTGCTGGGGTGGTGGTTGTCGTTGTGCTGGCCCAGACGCTGATCGCTATTCTGGCGGCGCTGGTGGCAATTGCGACAACGGCAGGCGGGACCGTACTGATTGCCGCACTCGCCTAGCCCGTGGTTCCTGGATTTAACGACTTTCACTCGGATTGAATGATGAGTTCCAATGCGCCATCAAAACCGGTGCTAACACCGGAAGAAGCCCTGAAGCGCTACCGTGAAGAACTGTGTTTGCATGACAAACAGGGGCGGCTCGTGGTGCTGCCTGGCGTGATCGGCACGGTGTTTTTCCGGGGCGGTTCGACGCTGGAAGTCCGCCAGGGCATCCTCGCCTGCTTTGACCGCTTCGCGGAACTCTTTGGCGAATACCTCAAGGGCGGCAGGGGGCCGGAGGGAACGGGTAACTTTGGTCGCAGGATGCGTCCGGGGTCGAGGCGATCCGCCGCGCCATTGTCGAGACGCCGCCATACGAAGCTGTGGAGGCGGTGCGGTCCAGTGAGGCCGATCCGGATGCAGCCGCCGCTTACCAGATCAAGACGCTCACCAGTAGGGCATTGGCGCAAGACTACCGATTGCCGGGCACCAGCCTCGTAGGCAAGCAGGGAACGGATCATGGCGTGTCTTACCTGAAATTCTGGATGCCGATGGATTTTGTTGGCACGCAGGAAGGCGTCCAACAGTACGAAGCCTTCCTGCGCTTCGTCTGCAGCCAGCTTCCGGTGTGTGGCGGCTATGGCGGTCTGTCGCCCATCCTGCCGTACAACTTCCATCCTTACCTGTCGCAGGAATGGATCATGGCGCAGCGGTTCAGGGGGTTTGAAATTGACAGCTACGCTTTCGTGCAGGGTGAAGAATATAAAACGATGTCGTATGAGGAAGATTCGGAAGGACGGAAAACGGCTGTCTACGGCGATCTTCGTCCGGGTGCGAAAGTGAAACGCTATGGCTTTATCAAGGGCGTGAACTGGTACACGCTGATTGGCGACCTGTTCGTAGAGCGCCTCGGCGGCGAGGCAAAGGTGCGTGCCGAACTTGCGCGCCCGGATATCAACATCGAGCGGATCGGGCAGTGCCTGCTCATTCGGGCGGGCGATTTCCCTTGGCTTGGTACGCCGGAAGAGGGGTGGTCCGCGCCTTACCTCGTCGTCAACAGTATGCTTCGCGTGCTGCGCAATCCCGATCCCCAGGGATTGCAGACCCACGTTCCAGGTGCGCCTCATGCCGACAGTGACGGCGCGCGGCGATGGGAAGGTCGTTTTGATTACCGGGATGCGCCCCCGCTTCCCCGCACGCCTGTGATCGTCCCCGCGAAAACCCGTTGAGGAAAATCATATGGATTTCATCCGGCTCGGCGACACGACCGACCACGGCGGCAAGGTGGTTAGCGCATCCGAAACAGCGGACTATGACGGCATTTCGCTCGCCCGCAAGGGTGACCTGATCGAATGCCCGCTGCATCCCGGGGTGCAGCCGAACATCATCATCGAGGGTGACGACGAGACGGATGATGAGGGCCGTCCGCTCGCCCGTCATGGTCATCGCGGCACGTGCGGCTGTCGCCTCATATCGAGCGTTGAAGAATGAAGTGACGCTTTCACAGGATCGAAAGCGCCAACGAACCGCTTGAGACATCGGAGTTTCGCCAGGCGTTCGAGATTGCGACGACGGGGCTGGACCGGGAGGTGCTCAGATTCGCGGTAGATTCCTGCACATGGCAAAGGCCGGTGGCAGAGGCCCGACCGATCACACTGCATCCATCCGGAAACAGGCGCTCGTTTCATCTGGATGCCGTCACGCTGGACTTGCTGGAATGCGCCTGCGAATGGGCCGGTCTTTTTGCCTGGCGGGAAACCCTGGGGCAGTTCACAGGCCAGGGCTTTTTATATTTTCAAGAGGCCACTAACAACGCGCTGACGCCCGACGGGCCTCAATGTCGCCCAAATTTGAATGTATGCTCTATGAATTATGCGGACGTATTGAACGCAAATGTCACTTAAGGAGCAGTGAAAGACCCATATGCCAGTCAATTCATTTAAGCACCGACATAAGACTTGGCCCCTCAGGTTGTAATTCATCAGGTCCTCAATGTCCATGACTACCATGACCGTCATTTGCGAAAGTTTTTTGCCGGGCTCCGTTCGTCTTTTGAGGACTAGCGCTTGACGCGCGCCGTGTCTTCTCCCTCGGCGAGACGATTTCGCCTGCGTGCAGGGACCTTTCAGCGCTTTTGGTGCGCGCGAGCGCTGGCGTCGATCGCCTTCCAGATGTTGACCGTTGCCATGGGCTGGCAAGTTTATGCGCTGACGCATGATGTCTTCGTGCTGGGTCTCATGGGGTTGTCGCAGTTTCTGCCGATGTTTTTGCTGACCCTGGTCGTGGGTCATGTCGCCGACCGTTATAACCGCAAACGTATTGCTCTGGCCTGTCTGCTGCTCGAAGCGGCGCTCGCACTGGTTTTTCTGCTGAGTTCGCTGGGCGGTTGGCTTACCGTTCCCATGATCTTCGTCCTGGCCGTGCTGCTCGGGGCCACACGTGCATTCGAAGCGCCTTGTCTGACCGCCTTGCTGCCAAGTGTGGTGCGGCGTGAAAAACTGGCTCGCGCCACCACCCTGGCAAGTTCGGCCAAACAGGCATCGCAGATTCTCGGGCCTGCGCTCGGCGGTTTGCTGTATGCGAGAGGAGCTAGCCTGGTGTATTTCATCAGCGTATTGGCCTTCGTTTGCGCAGCCGTGCTGATTCAGTCACTCCGGGTGCGATCTGTGCCGGTAAAACCTTTGCCTGTCACGCTCGCCGCAGTATTTTCCGGTGTCGCGTTTATCTGGAGCGAACCCGACATGCTCGGGGCGCTGTCCCTCGATTTGCTCGCCGTGCTATTTGGCGGCGCCACTGCGCTGTTGCCCATTTTTGCCAGCGACGTATTGCGCACCGGTCCGCTTGGGCTTGGGGTGCTACGATCCGCACCCGCCGTCGGTGCGCTGCTGGGCTCGCTTTGGATGAGCTGGTTTCCGTTACGCAAGCGGGCCGGCGCGGCAATGTTTGCGGGTGTCATCGCGTTCGGCGCGGCGACTATCGTGTTTGCCCTCTCCCATCGTTTTGTGCTGTCACTGGGCGCGCTCACCCTGCTGGGCGCGGCGGATGTGATCAGTGTTGTTGTCCGGATGACTCTGGTGCAATTACGCACCCCCGACGAGATGCTGGGCCGTGTCAGCGCCATTAATTCGCTCTTTGTCGGTACCTCGAACCAGTTGGGAGAATTCGAATCGGGGCTTACCGCGGGATGGTGGGGCGCACGGACTGCCGTGCTCGCAGGTGGCGTGGCGACAATCGCCGTGGCCTTGTTGTGGATGCGAATTTTTCCGGAACTGGCCCGCGTGCCGCCGCTGGAGAAACAAAGAGCGGATGCTGCTGAGCTGCAGAAGGCTTAGCCATGCGTGTGCTGCGTGCACTTTTCATAAAAAAAGCAGCTGAATTCAAGCTGCTTTTTAAAATCTGGCGTGTGATGCGCGTCAGTCAGTTGCGCAAGTTTGCTTTGTAAAAGCGGACATATCCACTGCGCAACGTCAGGCATTGCGCCCGCGTCTCGGATAACAAACGCCGTGCAGCGGCTTCAATACGGGGACGGTGCTGATCGAATGCTCCCAGCATATCTTCGGCGCGGGGCGATGCTGCACCAAAATGGTCCTCCAGTGCTTCAGCCGTAATCGCACACTTGACCCGCTCACCGTTCACCATGGCCGCAAACGCCAGCGTCAGCTCTCGTCCTGAATATTCAGGCGATTCGTTGGGGAAAATGATTTGCATGGCGTTTTTCCTGGGTTGGGCTGCGGGCAAGGCAACGAGTAACGGGAGCGCGCCAACCTGTTTTTTGCCCCGGTTGCCCAGAACAAACTCGGGTCAAACCCGAAGCCGGAACGAAAGATATCCGCCGCATGCATGAACCAGACCCATCAACGACGCGGCTGATTTTATCCACTCTAGACGACTTTACGCCAGCCGCAAGCTTTCCTTTGTCGCATGACGCAGGGCAACCGGCGGCGGCTGGCCCGGCCCCTTCAAAGCATGCGTTTGAGCGTGCGATCCTTGAGCACGAAGTGGTGCACGAGTGCCGCTAGCGCATGCAGCCCGATGATCCAGTAGAACGCGTTGCCGAGCCAGACATGGGCGCTTTTAAGCATGGGAGCGGCGATGGCATCTGGACCAATCAGGCTGAACTCGATATTGAGCCATGCGAGGTCCACCGGATATCCGGCGGCATTCGACATCAACATACCCAGTAAGGGCTGAACGAAAATAAATACATAAAGGGCAAGATGGGCTAGCCGGGCAAGAAACGCGAGCAAGGGATTGCTTTCGATTTCGGCAGGGGGAGCCTGCCATAAACGCCACAGGAGACGGCAGAGCGCCAGCCCCAGAACCAGCGTGCCGGCCCAGAAATGGATGTCACTCCAGAAAGCACGGCTGTCGCTACCTTTGGGGCCGCGTATTTCGATGGCCAGATAAGCCAGTGCCACCAGTACGACGATTAGCCAGTGAAAGAAGATAGCAGGCTTGGAATAACGTTCGGAAGAGGAGGAATGGACCGACATGGGGAAATCCTGTTGTTGTGTTTATCGTGAGTGTGTTGCGGGTATTTAATGCGAGGTGTTTGCCATTTGCCATTTGCCATGACCCGTGTGGCGTTTTGTTTTATTCGGCACCGAGGTAAAAGAAGCGGAATAAAAACACGGCGGCAATTACCCAGACCACCAGTTTGACTTTGCGGGCTTGCCCTGTCAGCAGCTTGAGCCCGGCATACGAAATAAAACCAAAAGCCACGCCATTGGCAATCGAATAAGTAAAAGGCATTAACACCGCCGTCAGCATTGCAGGCACGACCTCCGTGGCGTCTTCCCAGGGCAGCTCGACCATTTCGCGCAACATCAGGCACGAAACGTAAAGCAGTGCAGGCGCGGTCGCGTAGGCTGGAACCACGCCTGCCAGCGGCGCAAAAAAGAGTGCGGCTAAAAACAGGACCGCGACCGTGATGGCCGTCACCCCTGTGCGTCCGCCTGCCTGCACGCCAGAAGCGCTTTCGACAAAGGCTGTCGTGGAGGAGGTGCCCAGTACTGAACCTGCCAGGATCGCTGTGCTATCCGCGAGCAAGGCCCGGTTCAAACGATGCATTTTGCCTTTGACCAGCAGCCCGGCACGATTGGCCACGCCCATCAGGGTGCCCGTCGCGTCGAACAGCTCGACCAAAAAAAATACCAGAATTACATTCAGCACGCCAGCGGACAGCGCACCGCGAATATCAAGCTGGAAGAGCGTGGCGTCAATGGCGGGCGGCGCCGAGACAATGCCATGAAACTGGTTGCCGCCGAAGAAAAAACTGAGCACGGTCACCGCCAGGATGCCGAGCAGAATCGCGCCGCGCACGCGTAGAAAATCAAGGGTGACGATGATGAAGAAGCCGATGACGGCCAGCACGACATGAGGCTCATGCAGGTTGCCGAGCGTCACCAGCGTGGCTGGGTTGCCCACCACCACGCCCGCTGATTTCAGCGAAATAATCGCCAGAAAGAGCCCGATGCCGCCGGTAATCGCAATGCGCAGCGAAGGCGGAATGCCGTTGACAATCACCTCGCGGATGCGAAAAAGCGTCACGACAAAAAACAGGCAACCCGAAATAAAAACCGCACCTAGCGCCGCTTGCCAGGTGAAGCCCATGCCCTTGACCACGGTATAGGCGAAGTAAGCATTCAAGCCCATGCCCGGCGCTAGCGCGATCGGGTAGTTGGCATACAGGCCCATGATCAGCGAGGCAATCGCCGCGACGAGACAGGTAGCGACGAATACCGCATCTTTCGGCATGCCCGCATCGCCCAGGATCGCGGGATTGACAACGATGATGTAAGCCATCGTGAGAAACGTGGTGAGCCCTGCGAGTATTTCTGTGCGCAGGTTCGTTCCTGCTTCGTCAAAGCCGAAGTAACGCTTTACGAAATCCATAAACGTCAAGTCTCTCGTCGTGGTGAGGGAATTAAGTATCGGGAGAGAAATTTGTCACGCGCGGATTGTAATCAGAATTGGCTGAAAAAAAATTTCTCACACAGAGTAGTCGTAAAAAATCAACAATTAACCAACAATTGCGGTGCCGATATGACGCATGACCATGGCTTGTATTGTTTTCGCCCCTTCAACCTCACGGGTATTCCATCGCCTTGCACCAAGCCGCCTCGGCAACATAGCGCTCTAAACTTATAACCGGGTTCTTGAACCGGCGCGCTCAACTTGACGGGCAGCGGTCACGGGCGAGGTCACCCTGCCAGCGGCCCAAAGGCGAGAAATAGTCCACCGTTTCGGACGAACTTAGGATGCCTCTCATTTACAGAGGAATCGTTAATCATGAAAATTGGCGCGCCCTTAAAACGCTTATCTGCTGGCTCTGCTGGCGACATTCACCGGGCCGTTGACGCTAGCGTTGAGCATGGCACCTGACCACGGCGCGACTCACTGTATGGAGCTTCAAATAACATGAGAAAAGAACAGCAAGCTTTACCCGTCACCAGTCTGGGACGGCGTGATTTTTTGGCAAAAAGTTCGATATGGTCAGCCGGTACGCTGGCATTGCCGCTCGCGGGATGCGGCAGCAGTATCGCGCAGGAATTGCAGGATGCCACGTATACGATCGATACCTCGTTTCAGTCGCCCAATCAGGATTCGCGCGTGCGTGATCTGGTGCTGCATTACACCGCCGGGCCGCTGGCAAAGTCGCTCGCCACGCTAACCGATCCACAAAGGCAGGTGAGCTCGCACTACCTTGTCCCGGATGGGATTAGTGACGGCGGGCGTTTCCGTGTGCTTGCGCTGGTACCGGAAGCGCGCCGCGCGTGGCATGCCGGTGTCAGTTATTGGCAAGGCGACCGGATGCTCAATGCGGGCTCGATCGGCATCGAAATCGTCAACGTGGGTTATCCGAAAGAGGACGAAAACTTACCGCTCATGAAGCGCCGCTGGTATCCCTATACGCCCGCACAAATTGCCGTGGTCGGCAAGCTCGCGGCCGATGTCATCGCGCGCCACGAAATCCTGCCGCAAAAAGTTGTTGGGCATTCCGACGTGGCGCCGGGGCGCAAGGTCGATCCGGGCCCGCTGTTTCCGTGGCAACAGTTATATGAGAAGTACGGTATCGGCGCCTGGCCCGAAGCAGAAGCAACCGGTTTTTATAGTAGCCGCCGGCCGTTCAACGGCGACATCGCGTCACTCCAGGAAAAACTGCTGGCGTATGGTTATGACTCGCCCCAGACGGGCGTACTCGATCTGCAAACAACCAACGTTGTGTCAGCGTTCCAGATGCATTTTCGTCAGGCGCGATACGACGGCGTTCCCGATGTCGAAACCGTGGCGATTCTCGATGCCTTGCTGGAAAAATATATGCATCGTGACCGCTCACAGTCCAGTCCAGCCACACTTCGGCAAGTGGAGCCAAGGGAGCCAGGGGAGCACACCAACGAAAAAGGCGATGGCCTATAACTGAAAACACAGTGTCATCGGGCTTAAGGCCAGGCCAGGTCTTGGCAAAGGTACGCAATACCGCCTCAGCGCCGATGCGCTGTTATTTCCTGTCGCGGACGGGCTTCTGGTTTTTTCCATTTGCTTGAACGGTAATTTAAATTTTGCTTTATGCCCGGGACAAACAGCGCGTGCGACGGCTCCCGAGCGTCTACAATCGGAGCCCGGCTAATCGCACAGGAGCGGGTAGATGCAAGATCCAGAAGCACTCGGCGGCCTAAGCAATGCAGGTGGCGCCGATCACGTGGCCAGCGCGTCCAGCGACGCCTTCATCGCGCCCGAAAACCAGAATGTCGCCAGCGCCAAGCAGTATGTGCTGAAATCGGACGACACCTTTATCGTCAACGATCCCCTCGGAGATATCACCGGCAAGGATGACGGCCTGTTTGTCAATGACACCCGGGTGCTGTCGCAGTTGCGTCTGACGTTTGGCGGGCGGGCGCCGTCGTTGTTATCGGGCAGCGTCAGCAGCGATAACACCGCTTTCACCGCGCACCTGACCAACCGCCCGCTGCCGCCCCTCGGCGGCACGAGTACGCCCGAAGGCGTGATCCACGTGCAGCGGGTCAGGGTGCTGTCAGGCTCGGTCCTCAACGAGGCCATCGAGCTGACCAATTACGGCACCAACGATGCCATCGTTCCACTGTCTATTTCATTCGCCAGCGATTTCCGCGACATGTTCGAAGTACGCGGTCTGACGCGGACCCAGCGCGGCGAGATCGAGCCGCCGCGCGTTGAAGACGGTGAAGTGCGGCTAGGCTATATCGGGCTCGATCAGGTCGCGCGGCGCGTGCGCATCGCGTTCTCGCCGGCCCCTCAACAATTGCTCGCCGATCGTGCCGATTATTCGGTGCAGCTTCCGGCGCAGACCTGCGTCTCGATTTATCTGGCGGTCGCGGTACGGCTCGAAGCGCCTGATTCCGCCGCCACGGCAACGCCCAGCACAGCCCCCGATGCCGCTGTGCGCTCAGGCCACTGGTCGCAGATCGGCGCGGCGCGGCCTCGAGTCGGACGCGCCGCAGTGCGCGCCGGGCTGGTCGAGGCGCATTTGATGATGCGCGGCCGGCGTCGTGGCACCGCGCGCGTGCGCTCCAGCAATCCGCTGTTTAACGCGTGGATCGACCGTTCCTTCGCGGATCTCGATTTGCTCACCACCGATCTGGCGAGCGGCCCGTATCCCTACGCCGGAATTCCGTGGTTTTCCACGCCGTTTGGCCGCGATGCGGTGATTACCTCGCTGCAGACGTTGTGGTTGCAGCCCGCGCTGGCGCGCGGCGTCTTGCGTTTTCTGGCGCAGCATCAGGCGCTGGAGGACTCCGCCTTTCGGGATGCGGCGGTGGGCAAGATCATGCACGAGATGCGCAAAAGCGAGATGGCCGCTACCGGCGAAGTGCCGTTTGCGCTGTATTACGGCGGTGTCGATACGACTCCGCTGTTTATCGTGCTGGCCGGCGCCTATGCCGCACGCACCGGCGATCTCGACCTGATCGACGAGCTTTGGCCGGCTCTCAAGCTGGCCACGCAGTGGGTGGCGGGCGTCTGTGACAGGAACCGCTTTGGCTTGCTCGACTATCAGCGTGCCTCGGATGGCGGGCTTGCCAACCAGGGCTGGAAAGACAGCCACGATTCGGTATTCCATGCCGATGGCCGCTTTCCAGATGGTCCGATTGCCCTCGTCGAAGTGCAGGCCTATGCCAGTGCCGCATTCGATACGATGGCGCATTTTTCCACGCTGCGCGGTGACAGCAGCAACGCGCAGCAATATGCCCAGAGGGCGCAAACGATTCGCGCCTGTGTCGAAGAAAAATACTGGATGGAGGATGCCGGGTTCTACGGCATCGCGCTCGATGGCCATGGCGAGTTGTGCCGGGTGCTGGCATCGAACGCAGGCCATCTGCTGGCGTTTGGCCTGCCCGAGCGCAAACGCGGTGAAGCGGTGGTGCATGTGCTGGGCTCAGCGCTGTTTCATACCGGTTGGGGCGTGCGCACGCTGGCCGCAGGCCAGTCGCGTTTTAATCCGATGGCCTACCACAACGGCTCGGTCTGGCCGCACGACAACGCGCTGTGTGCGCGTGGGCTAGCGGCTTATGGCGGCAAAGCCGCGGCGGTGCGGCTGTTACAGGCGCTGTTTCAGGCCGCAGTCAATTTCGATATGCGGCTGCCCGAACTCTTTTGCGGTTTTCCACGCCGCCGGGGCGAGCCTCCGACCGCTTATCCGGTGGCCTGTCTGCCCCAGGCATGGGCGGCTGGCTCGCCGTTCATGATGCTTGAAGCATGCCTTGGCATGACGGTCGATGCGGCCAAGCGTGAGGTGCTGATCGAGCAGCCGATGCTGCCGGACGGAATCGACTGGCTTGCCATCGACGATTTGCGTGTCGGCGAGGCATCGGTGTCGATCACGTTCCGGCGCGTGGATGGCAAGGTGGTGGCATCGGCGGAAAAAGGCGAAGTGCGCGTCGTGGCGCTGTTATAGCCATGAGCAAAGTGGGCTCGGGCTCGGGGCGCCGGGCCTGCTTCGCCCTGGCGGTAACAAAAGAACGGTTAGCTTTTTATACAGACAGCCTGGCGCAGCGTACTTTCATGAACGGGTAGTCAACCTGATTCATGTCCTATGTCCTGATCTTTTTCTCTTTAACGGCTCAATGGCCCTAGCCTGTCCGCGAACCGGCGCGCGGCTTCCAGGCCAAAACGGCTGGGCCGTAACTTCACCTCGCGTTCGTACACGACATCGAACCCCATGCGCCACGCCGCAATCCGCTTGCCATAGCAGATCAGCGTATCGAGCGACTGCATGACGAAGACTATCGTTGGCAGTACCTGTTGATATAACGCTTCAGCTTGTTTCTCATCGCCGCGCATGAACGCCTGATAGATACGCTGTTGCCAGTCGAAGCAATCAGGCGCGACGATCATGCCCGCGCAGCCCGCGCGCAGGTTATCAAGCAGCTCCATGCCGCCACGGCCGTTCAGGACGGGCATCCGCTGTCCGATGCGCGCGATGGTGTCCGCGAGCACGATGGATGGGCCTTCTCCTTTAAGCAGGCGAAAGTTCGGGCATTGTGCGGCAAGCGCTTCAAGGCGCTCGGGCGACAGGCCCACGCCGAGATAGTCGGGCGCGTTCTGGATGCCCACGGGCACCTCGAGCCCCTCCATGACCGCGGCAAAAAAATCGAAATAAAAGGTTTCAGGCAAGGGTGCATCGCCGGCCCGAAGAGGAGGTGGCTGCAGGATCAGCCATTGCGCCCCGTGCGCCACCGCGAAATGAGCCAGATCGCGCTGGGCCTCGACCGAGGCGCCGTTGACCGTGACAGTCAGCGGCAAAGCCCCTGCGCTGTCTTCCATGGCCCACAGGATCACCTGCTCGCGTTCGGCGCGGGACAGTTTGCTGACCTCCGTGGCCAGACCCAATACGGCGATCCCAGGCGCGCCAGCGAGGATCGCGGCATGGACCTGACGGCGCATCGCCGCACGCTGGAGGCGATTGTCCTGGTCGAAGAAGGCGTAAAGGATAGGGTAAATGCCCGCGATGCGGAGGGCGGGCGAGGGTGCAGTGGAGGAGTTCATGACGTCGAATAGCGATAGGGATGAATTAAACCGGGTGCGCTTAATCCACTTGGGCGCGCGGGTGTCTGCCCTGTTCTGGACCGTTTGCCGCAGGACGCAACGTTTTTTGTTCCGAGGCGCGGATGAGCGCCTGAAGCACAAACGTCATGACGGCGCCAAAGGCCATGCAGGCGGAGAGAAAAAGCATCGGCGCGATGCTGCTGCCGGTGCGCTCTTGAATCAGGGGGACGGCGTTTTGGGCGATGAAGCCGCCCAGGTTGCCAATCGAATTGATGGCGGCGATGCCTGCTGCCGCATTGGCGCCCGTCAGAAAGCGTCCCGGCAGCGACCACAGCACGGGCTGTCCGGCAAAGATGCCCGCTGCCGCGAAGCACAGGCAAGCAAAACGCAACGCATTGCCGGGCACGAAGACGCTTAGCAGCAGAAACAGTGCCCCCAGTAGCGCGGGCACGACGATGTGCCAGGTCTGTTCGTTGTGGCTCACGGAGTGGCGTGGCACCCACCACAACGCGACCCCAACCAGCAGCCACGGAATGACATTCAGCAAGCCGTTCACGGTATTGCTCACGCCGAAGCCTTTGACCACCGTGGGCAGCCAGTAACTCAGGCCGTAAGCCGCCAGCGGAAAGAACAGGAAATAAAACGCCATAAGCAGCACGCGCCGATCCAGCAGGACGGCAAACGGGTTCGTGTGAATGCCCGGCGCAATGCGTGCGGCTTCGGCGCGTAACGTGGCGAGCAGCCAGTCTTTTTCACGCGGGGTGAGAAATTTCGCCGCGTGCGGCGTTTCGGGCAAGATCTTCCAGACCACCGCGCTCATCAGCACGGCGGCCATGCCCGTGACCAGAAACACCCATTGCCAGCCTCGCAGGCCAAGCAGGCCGTCGAAATCGAGCAGGACGCCGCTCACAGGGGCCGTAATCGCATTGGCGACTGCGCTGCCCATCATGAAATAGCCAATCAGCTTTGCGCGCTGGCGCGCTGGGAACCAGAGCGTCAAGTAATACAGCACACCGGGATAGAACCCCGCTTCACAGGCCCCAAGCAGAAAACGCAGGAGGTAAAACATCGTGGTGCTGCGGGTAAAGGCGAGCGCCACGGTCACCATGCCCCACGACAGCATGATTCGGGCAAACCAGCGACGCGCGCCGACTTTATCGAGCACGATATTGCTGGGTATCTCGAACAACAGGTAGCCGATGAAAAACAGCGAGGCGCCGAAACCATAGGCCGCTTCACTCACCCCCAGATCCGCCACCATTTGCAGCTTGGCAAAGCCGATATTCTGGCGGTCGATATAGGCGATGAGATAAAGCAGGCCAAGCAAGGGCATGAGCGCACGCGCCGTTCGGGCGATGACGCGTTCACGCTCAGCGGGGGAGAGTGGCTCGTGCATGGTGGCGTCCCTCGTTCTCTCTGGCGGCCTGGTTTTGACTGGCTTGTTGTGCTGGCTGGCGCGATGCCTGGGGCTGGCCCGATTCATTCCCGCATCAATGTGAATCGCGCGGCACAGCTGCGCCGCTTGCGCCGACCAGAAACGTCAGATCAGCGCCCAGGTTGGCCTGTTGCACGGTATCGACGTACAGCTTGTACCAGCCCCGTTCGGGCGCGGGTGGCGCTTGCCAGGCGGCTCGCCGGCGAGCCAGTTCGTCATCGGTGACGTCCAGATGCAAGCGGCGCCGGGCGACATCCAGCTCGATCATGTCGCCATCGCGCACCAGCGCCAGTGGCCCGCCCGCCGCGGCTTCCGGCGCCACGTGTAGCACCACTGTGCCGTAAGCCGTGCCACTCATGCGGCCATCGGAAATGCGGACCATGTCGGTCATGCCCTGTTTCAGCACTTTCGCGGGCAACGGCATATTGCCGACCTCGGCAAAACCCGGGTAGCCCTTCGGACCCGCTCCTTTGAGCACCATCACGCAACTTGCGTCGATCTCGAGGCTGTCGTCGTTAATGCGCGCGTGCAGGTCTTCGACACTGTCGAAGACCACGGCCCGGCCACGATGCTGCAAGAGGGCCGGGGTCGCCGCCGAGGGTTTGATTACCGCTCCGTCGGGCGCCAGATTGCCCCTCAGCACAGCGATGCCCGCACGAGGCTTAAAGGGCGTGGCGAACGGGAAAATCATCTTGCGCTCGAAGCAGGCCGCCTGGCTAACGTTGTCCCACAAGGTGTGTCCGTTGACGCTCAGCGCTTCCCGGTGCAACAGGCCCGCTTCGCCTAGTTCGCGCAGCACGGCAGGCAGGCCGCCCGCGTAGTAAAAATCCTCCATCAGAAATTCGCCGGAAGGCTGCACGTTCACGAGACAGGGCACATCGGAGCCGCGTTCCCAGTCTTCCAGCTTCAGCGCAACGCCGATGCGGCCCGCCAGCGCCAGCAGATGCACCACCGCATTGGTCGAGCCGCCAATCGCCGCATTCGTGCGGATCGCGTTGTCGAAGGCCTGACGCGTCAGAATCCGGTCCATCGTCAAATCTTCCCGGACCATCTCGACAATGCGGCGCCCGGCTAAATGCGCCAGCACCTGACGGCGCGCATCGACGGCTGGGATGGCCGCGTTGTGCGGCAGCCCCATGCCCAGCGCCTCGACCATGCAGGCCATGGTCGAGGCCGTGCCCATGGTCATGCAATGACCGCGCGAGCGATTCATGCAGGCTTCCGCTTCGATGAACTGCTCCAGGGTGAGGGTGCCCGCGCGCACCTGTTCGGACATTTGCCACACGCCCGTGCCGGAGCCGAGGGTTTGGCCACGGTAGCGGCCGTTCAGCATCGGGCCACCCGAGAGCGCCAGTGTGGGCAGGTTGCACGACGCCGCGCCCATCAGGAGTGCGGGGGTGGTCTTGTCGCAACCGCACAGCAGAATCACGCCATCAAGCGGATTGCCGCGAATGGATTCCTCGACATCCATCGAAACCAGATTGCGAAACAGCATGGCGGTAGGCCGCAAATTGGATTCGCCTAACGACATCACGGGAAACTCCAGCGGAAATCCTCCCGCTTCGTAGACTCCTTTTTTGACGTACTCGGCGAGTTCGCGGAAATGCGCGTTGCAGGGCGTGAGTTCCGACCAGGTATTGCAGATGCCAATCACGGGCCTGCCGTCGAACAGATGCTGCGGCAAACCCTGATTTTTCATCCATGAACGGTGGATAAAACCGTCCTTGTCGGCCCGGCCAAACCAGGCTTGACTGCGCAGGGGTTTCTTGACGATGGGGTCCATGATGAGGGGTAGGTGTAATAGGGAAGAGGAAGACAGAAGGGGCGAGGGAGGCGAAATATCGGAATGAGCGCAAACAGGTGGACTCAGGCGAGGCTGGACGCCGTGCTCAACCATGGTTCGCCTCTCGCCCGTGCGCTATTGGCTGTTAGCCGCCCCTGGATGAGCGGTATCGGTTTTTTGCCGTTTGCGCCTGGGTGAGTGCGCCTGTTTCCAGGCCGCCATGAAATCGCGCGCCCGCGCCGCGACCTCCGCTGCGTCCAGACCTGGCGTGTAGAGCGCGCTGCCCAGCCCGAAACCGCTGGCGCCCGCGGCCACAAAATCAGCTAGATGGCCTGGCGTGATCCCGCCCACCGGCAGCAATGCCGTGCTGGGGTGCAAGACAGCGCGCCAGGCTTTCAGCGTGCTGGGCCCGAGTTGTTCCGCGGGAAAAAGCTTCAGTGCATCAGCGCCTGCCGCGAGCGCGGCAAAAGCTTCCGTCGGCGTGGCCACGCCGGGGATCGCCACGAGCCCAGCCGCTTTGGCTGCGCGAATGACAGCCGGATCGCAGTGCGGCATGACGATGAGCCGGCCTCCCGCCTTGCGCAGCGGGATGACTTGTTCTGGCGCGAGAACCGTTCCTGCGCCCACGAGGCAATCTGCAGGCAAACAGGTGCTGAGCGTCTGGATGCTTTGCAGGGGCTCAGGCGAATTCAGCGGCACTTCAATCAGGCGGAACCCCTCGTCATATAAAACTTGGCCAATCGCACTGGCCTCGTGGGGAAGCACGCCCCGCAAAATAGCGATCAGTCCGTACAGGTTGAGTGCGTTGAGTGGGCTCAGTGCAGGTTCAGTCATGGCTAGATCCTTTATCGGTTGAGTGTGTTGGGCGCAGCCTGAGGTCGATCAATCCGGCCTGTTGCGCGACTTGCCAGAGTCCGCCCGCCGCAGCCTGTTCGGCGATTTCTGCGGGGGCGTAGCCGTAGAGCGTCAGCGCACGCTGATAACGGCGGCACAAGGCAGCGTTGCCCGCCAACACGATAGGCAGAGGGTTCGGCGAGGTTGCTGGCGGCAAGCTCGAGAGGGCTTGAAGGCCCGCCAGCTCATGACCGATCAGCAGCCCTGAGAGATAGTCAGCCTGTGCCTCCGGTCGCAGCGCGCCGGTCAATCCCAATGTGCGGCAACTGAAAAGTGTCGAGAGCAAACCCGCCTGGGTTACACCGGCGCGCATCACCTCGAGTCCCCGTGCGAATGCCGCATCGTCAGTCAGCGTTTCCGATGACATCGTGCGGCCGAGAATCGTGTGGTGGCGCAGCGCGGCGTAGACCTCGCCGGTCATGAACGTATCGAAATGCGTAATCCATGCAGGCCATGGACGAAGGCGGCACGCGTCGTGGCGGCTTTCCACCCGCACCCATTTGGAATGCGTGCCCGGCAAGCCAATCAGCAGATTGAGCGGTACGGTAGGCGAGCGCCCGTGCAGTGCGCCGATGACCTGGGTTTCCTCGCCCCGGATCACGTTGGGCAACAGCGAATGCTCGATCAAGCCAGGAATGACGTGGATGACCTTGCCCAGGGAAGTTTCGATGCGCGTGAGCTGCTGGCTGATTTGTGCGACATCGACCGGCAATGCCAGATAGGGGGCTTCGCGCCAGCCTTGCGCGCTGCCAATCATCCCGGCGGCAATCACGGGGAGCGCGGGTGCCGCGCTTAGCCAGGCGCCACAAACTGCAGCGAAAGCCTGTTCAAACGCCCGGGCGTTACCGCGCTCCGGCAACTGCATCAAGCCCCAGGGCAGATGGCGCTGCTCGATCACGGTGGCTTGTGCACCGAGCAAATACGCGCGCAAGGACGAGGTGCCCCAGTCCAGGGCGATGAGTTGCGCTTGAGGCGCGTGCATTTATTTATCCTGGTTCATGGGTGGATGGAAACCTCAGGGTTTCGTGATGACGCTGATGGCCTGTTTGCAACCTGTTTGCAACTTTTGTCGTGAACGGCCGGTATGGAACTAGACATGGCGCGAGACCGGCCTGAGCAGTTGGCTTCGTGACGCGATCCGCAAGCCGAGCATGCCGCCCAGCATGAGCGCGGCGGCGATCAGCAACAGCGCCGGATCATAGGAATGGGTGGTGTCCTTGATCCACCCCATCGCGGGTGGCAAGGCTAGCCCGGCAAGATTGGCCACCGCGTTAATCAGGGCGATCGACGCCGCAGCGGTCATGCCGGAGACGAATTCGGTTGTCAGCGCCCAGAACACGGGCGTCACAGCCCAGTTCAAGCCAATTGCCAGCACCAGCATCGCGTAGCGGGTAGGCACATGGCTGGCATACAGACAACTGGCGAGGAGCAGGCCGCTGCCTATCAGCGGAATGCCCAGATGCAACGTGCGTTCACCGGTCAGATCGGAATGATGTCCATTGGCATACATCAGCACGCAAGCCAGGAGGAAGGGCAGCGCGGAGAGGCTGGCGACGATGAAATTGGACTGGCCCGACAGGTTCTTGACCAGCAAGGGCAGAAACAGCGTGATACCAATCGTGCCAAAAGCCTGCAGCAACCAGAGGGCCGCCAGCGCCCAGACGGTGCGACTGCCGAACGCGGTTTTGAGTGCGCTTAATTCTGCAGCGAAGCCGGCTTCTGTTCTGCGTGCGGCCTCGTGGCGGGGCGTCTCCGCGGACAAGGCGCGGTTGAGCCATGCGCGTTGCGCGGGCGCAAGCCACGGTGCATCGTCGGGCCGCTCGGGCAGCCGGCGCAGCACAACCCAGCCTAGCAGCACAGCAGGAATGCCTTCAAGGAAGAACAGCCAGCGCCATCCCGCGAAACCCAGGCCGCCATGCAGCTCCAGCAAGACCCCTGACAGCGGTAAGCCGATCAGCGAGGCAAGCGCGGCTCCGATATAGAAAAACGACATCGCCCGGGCACGGTCGCTTGAGGGATACCAGCACGCAATGTAGTAAATGATGCCTGGCGTGAAGCCCGCTTCAGCAGCGCCCAGCAGCAGACGCATGACGTAAAACTGGGTGGGCGTCTGAATGAAGGCCATGCCCGCCGCGATGACGCCCCAGGTCAGCATGATGCGGGCAATCCAGCGGCGTGCGCCCACACGGGCCAGAACCAGATTGCCTGGCACCTCGAACAGGATGTACGTGACGTAAAACAGGCCTGCGCCGAGACCATACATTTGCACCGTCAAGCCTAAATCCACATTCATTTGCAGCGCGGCGACCGAGATGTTGGAGCGATCGATGTAAGCGACCAGGTACAGCAACATCAGGAAGGGAAGCAGGCGCCGGTTAATCCGTCCGAGGGTTGCGGCGTGCAATCCGTCCGCTTGCGAGGTCATGGGCTTTGTCTCCGTCAAAACGAGCACGGTGAGCGGCTCGCCTTTCTAACGATGCCTTCATGGCTGGCTGTTTTTGCGGTACATAGTTGTCCGCAATGATCGTCAGAGGAATGACTGTACTGACAGCCCCGTTGAGCGTCAATATATGAATGTCAATCCCAAAATGTGGGATTTTTAGGGCGGAAATGAACGGATTTGTGAAACACTCTGCTGCTTTTGTGCCCTTGATGCTGGAATAAAATGCCTGCCTGAATCACAGAACGAGACACGATCAAGATGACTAACGACATCAAGACAGACATGAATACAGACAGCAGCATGCCCATCGGGGTGCAAACGCTGCTGCGTGGTCTGGCGGTCGTGCATGCGGTGGCGGCAGGCGCGCGGGATCTGAAAGAAATCGCGCAAGCGCTCGGCACCACGCGCAGCACGACTCACCGTCTGACAGCCTGTCTGGTTCAGGAGCGCTATTTGCGCAACTTGCCAGGAACCGGCTATGTATTAGGTTCCCGTTTGATCGAACTGGGTTATCAGGCACGCGAGGCGATTTCCCTGCCAACCGTCGCCAGGCCATTTCTCCAGGCTCTGGCGCAAGCCACGGGCGACACTATCCATCTGGCTGTTCGGGAAGATGACGACGTGCTCTATCTGGACAAGATCCCCGGTCAGCGCGGGCTGGAGATGCGCTCCCGGATTGGGCTCCGGATGCCGGTGGCACGCACCGGAATCGGCAAGGCATTAATGCTGGGCCTCGGGGAAGGCGCGTGGCAAACGCTGCTGCAGACATCCGCCGAGCGTGCCACGACATCGGTGCCGTCGCAGCCCTGGAACATCTTTCTTATGGGTATGCAGCACTATGTGGCGGGGGGATATGCACTCGATCTGGAAGAAAACGAACCGTCCATCCGCTGCGTGGCCGCACCCATCCGCGATGCGACCGGCGAGATCGTTGCGGCCTTGAGCGTTTCGAGTACAGCTCCTTATATGTCCGACGAACGGATTCAGGAACTGATCCCGATGGTGATCGAAGCGGCAACAGGGATATCGAAAGAGCTGGGAGGAGAGGGTGCTGGCGGGCAAGCAGACGGCTTTTTTCGGGGCAGGCAGACAGCCCCCCGCCGAACCTCACAGCTATGAAATCCTTCTGGTACTCAACCCTGCTGCCATTTTGATGCAATCCGTAGTTCCATGTCGTGATGCTCTTGTACTAATTTTTTATTCTCTTCTGCGATTTTTGATTTTTCTTCAGTTAAACGGTCATTGACGTCTTTCAGTTGAGTAATGGTGCGTTCATTTTCTGCCGATTTTTTGGATAGCCTTTCGATCTCCATGTTTTTTTCTTCGATAGTGTGAAGCGCTGTGTCTTGATCCTGGTGAAAATCTTTAGTGATTGCGGCGAGAGATTTTTTCAGTTCCGATATTTCTTTCGATTTGCTTGAAATATCATTTTCATATCGAGCAGTGTCATTTTCATGTAATTGAAAAAGGCGAGTGGAATTTCCGCGAAGTTCGTTATATTCCTCTTCTGTTTTCTCAAGAAGATTATTTTGTTGCTCAAGCTTCTCGTGAAGTTTATCATTTTCAGCGTAAAGCTCATTAATTTCAATAGATTGCTTATTAATTGTTTTATTTTT
Organism: Paraburkholderia hayleyella; assembly: GCF_009455685.1. Taxonomy (NCBI): domain Bacteria; kingdom Pseudomonadati; phylum Pseudomonadota; class Betaproteobacteria; order Burkholderiales; family Burkholderiaceae; genus Paraburkholderia; species Paraburkholderia hayleyella. The sequence goes on from NZ_QPES01000002.1 coordinate 377,951, forward strand.
ATCCTGAAGTTCTTTTTTCATGGAATCTATATTTTTTGTAATTAAATTGAGAAAATCATCGTCCAGAATTTTGTTTTGATTTGTCTCGGGCTCTTCGTTGACGATTAACGAATTTTCAGATTGTTGTGGAACGATATTTTCTTCTTCTTCAATTTCAGGATGTGAGTATGAATTTTCTGCACCACGATTTAATAACCCTGAGACCTGATCCTCTTGCTCTGGGTTCAGTTGCATAAAATCAATCGTTTCATTTAAATCATGGTTTTTTAAATACGATATTTCCTGAGGACTTTCCTCGCTACCCGAAGTACTTGAAGTCAATTCATCATTGCTATTGCGCTTGATTGGGCTTATTGGAAAACTGATATCGTTTTTCTTATCGTGAATGATCACAGGCTTTTCGTTATCGGCCTGCGAATTTTCCGATTGTTCATCGCTGCTATCATCAGTATTCCCTTGGGAATATTCACTGAAATCCGAATCGCTATCATATCCTGAAGGGTATCCGCATGAACTTGATGTAGAATCAGAATCATTTTCCATGGAATCATCGTACTGTTCCTGCATTTCAGGCATTTCAGGGTTATCTTTATAATCTGTGGGGCACGGCCATAAATTCCCCAGAATATATTCGAAATTATTCGGGATAATATCTTCCTGATAAAAAGCACTTTTCCTGACGCGGGCTTCCAGATGCGCCAGGCGTTTCATGATAATTTGCCATTTTTTAAGCGCGTTTTCATCGCTTGTCATCGACTGCTTTGCCAGCCTTGCCATCATCAGGGTCAAGCGCACTTCATCGAGATCTGGATAACTTAAATCGAGATATTTTAAATCAAGCAGTTTGGTAATGTCATGCAATATACCGTTCAAATTATCTTTAGCTACAATGGATAATAATATTTTCTCGAAATTGCGGCTAGATTCAAGCAGTCCGGCATGAATTCCCTTTAAATTGACGACTGGTCTGTTCGCCATCCGGTAGGCTGCATCCAGCCATGACTTATCAATAAAAATGTTTTTTTCAGACAAGGCACGATAAATTGCGTATTGCAATTTATCGTTATTTAAATAAATGATTTGCCTGAGCAGATATCCGGCAACCGGATTTTTTTCATTCAGGAAAATAGCGACCAGCTGTTCTGTCGAAAAAGTCGACAGAAAATCAAATACCAGTTCAGGGGGCAAGGCATCGTGGTTATCCGCTGTCTTGAGAATCAGCGAGATAGCCGAGCTTTCGCCGCCACGCTCGCAATGACCCCAGACCTTGATGTGATCCTCTGGCAGGGAACCACGGGAATAGCCCGCAACAGGCTTTAGTTCACGGCCGGCCGCTGGAACGGTGGACTGTGCCTTTCTCACCGTGGCTTGTGGTGCGGCATGCGGTGCGGGTCTGGCCAACGCTTTAGCAACAGGCGGAGGAGCTGTCCGATTGAGCGGCCTTGAAATAGCCGGTTTTAATGCGGAATCAGGCGCTGCATTATTTTTCTGGCAGCTCTTGATCCACTTTTTCATTACCACACGAGAAAAATAAGGATTTTTTAAAATCTGCGGAAGAAGTGCTTGAACGTTACGCATCCAGTCATGGCCAAACTGATCCAGCGCTTTTTCAAGGTCCGCTTCGGTTAATGTTTCTTCATCTAGCTGTTGACGCAGGGCATTAACCTGTTTTGTATATTCGTGTCTGGGCACTCCATCGCCACCCGCACTGCATCCGGAATAAACTGGTGGTGATGTGTCTTTAGGTGGCTGTGGATTTTCTCTGGATTTTGATGATGTGGAGGAAACGGGAGCCTGCGTTATCTTCCTGTCTAATAAGCCAGTAAAGTATTCATCCTGATTGTCATTATCGGCTTTGTTATTTGAAGAGGAAGATAAGCGCTTAATGTCATTAAACTTCATGACGACTCCAGGTAAAAATTAAATCAGCGGAAAGTTTGACACTAAAACAAGATTAATATTTAATCAGGCTCAAACTGCTTGCAACGAAAAACATAAAACGGCTTTATTTATCTGGAAAAATTCTCAAATAAAACGCTCAAATGCGAGGTCAAGCCGAGGTAAAACAGGGTGTTGTTGCCATCGGATACCGTTCAGGCATGCTCCCTGGCTGTTCAGGGCTTAAGTAACATCGGCGGCAGAGTGAGTTCCATCACGCAAAAAATGCCTGTCCGAAGCGTTGGGACAGGCGCAATCAATCTCAGCCGAAGGTTGCCGCCAGCACCTGGGCCACGGCAGCCAGCATGTCATCGCGCATCTTTGCGTCTTGTTTGTGTTGAGTGAAATAAATCGCCAGCACAACCGGCGGTAAACCAGTGGGCCAAAGTACCGCGATATCGTTGGTGGTGCCGTAATCGCCCGTTCCAGTCTTGTCGGCGACCGGCCATGCTGCTGGAACCCCGGCACGAATGCGGGCATGACCTGTCGTATTGCCCCGCATCCAGTCATTCAGTTGTTGCCGCTGCGGTGCGCCCAGCACATCTCCCAGCACTAGCCGCTGCAGGCTTCGCGCCATGGCAGCGGGGCTTGAAGTATCGCGCGGGTCTCCTGGAACAGCGGTATTGAGTTCAGGCTCGATGCGATCCAGACGGAACGTGTCATCGCCTATCGCGCGGGCGAACGCGGTCACCGCCGCAGGCCCGCCGACAATGTTCAACAACAGGTTCGCCGCTGTGTTGTCGCTGTACTGCAGGGCAGCGGCGCACAGCGCGGCAACGTTCATGCCATTGCCCGCATGGGGCTGGGTGATGGGCGAATAGGCAACCAGATCGCCTGCGCCATAGAGAATGTGCTGCGTGAGGAGCCCCTCCGTTTGCCTGCTTCGGGCGAGAACCGCACCTATGAGCATCACCTTGAATGTGCTGCACAGCGGAAAGCGCTCGTCGGCACGGTAACTCAACAAGGTAGGGCCTGCTGTGGCGAGCGCGAAGACGCCAAGACGTCCGTTCGAGGCGCGCTCCAGTTCAGCCAGTGACGCATGCGCCGAGGCCAGTGACTCGTGATGGTGATTGTGTCTGGCAGCTTGATCTGTAGGCCGCGCAAGGACGCGGCCGGTGATAAAGGGTAATGACGCGGCAAGCGATGCGGCTGCAAGCAAGCATTTACGGCGAGTCAGGACGTTGTTCATGAGGGCTGAACCTGGCGAATGAAGCAAATCAGGATGAGGGGACGTTGAACCTTGAAACCTTGAATGCGCGTTGGCGCCAGAACCCGTCAGGCCGTGTCTGGCGTATCGCCGGGCTCGTCGTTGGGTGGGCCGGGCGTGTCAGAGGTGTCAGGTAAGGCATTCCAGCCCATCCGGTGCCGCTGAACCGTTTCACGGTGGCGTTCATCGTCTTCAGCATGCAGATAAAGGCTGGTCGTGTTCAGCGAAACATGGCCGAGATTGTCACGCACAGTCCGCAAATCCACACCACCATCGGCCATATGCGAGCCAGCGGTATGTCGCAGCCAGTGCGCCGAGGCCTGCTCCAGTTCGTCGGCCCGATCAGCGAACGCTAGCCCGCGCGATCTCAGCGAGCCTGCGGCATCGGCAAAAATACGCTTGATCGCGTCATGCACGGCTGAGCGCGATAAACAGCGCATGGCACCACTCAACGGAAGAATCAACGGCGTTTCTTCAGCACGCGTGGGCAGGGCGGACAAACCATGCGCGAGCCGATAACGGCTCATTTCGGCGATCAATTCAGCTGAAGCCGGCACGATGCGCACCTTGCTGCCTTTGCCGAGTGTTTCGAGCCACCACTGATGCTGCCCGTCAGCGCCAAGGCGGCGCATGAAATGCCCCATTTGGCCATTAGCGACTTCCGAAATCCGCATGCCCTGGAGATAGAACAGCGTGGCCAGCCAGCGGCTGCGTGCGGCATAGGCCCGCTCGCGTTCGCTGGCCTCGGGCAGTTGCGCGATGAAACATTTGACTTCGTCCCACAGCGAGGTGGAGAGATAACGCGTAATGCGCGGCGCAGAACGCTGGGTGCGCTGGCGCAACAGCGCCATCGGATTGCCTCGCAGATAACCGGCATGCACAAGCCAGGCGAACATCGCATTCAGAATAATCAGCGCCTGCCGCTGGCTGGCCACCGCAAGCGGGCCATTGAACGGCCGCCAGCGCGCATCGCCGCGCGGATATTTGCCCCCGGTGCTGGATACCCAGCGCGCAGCGGGTTGCGGATCGGCCAGAAAAGCCCGGTAGCGCAGCAAATCTTCATGGGTCAGCGACGACAGCGGTTTTTCCATGTGCGCCACGGCCCAGAGCAACAGACGCTCGGCCTCCTTGCGGTAATTGTCGAACGTGGTTTTGGTTTCGGCGTAATTGGCGAGCCACGCGCGAACCGCATCCAGATCGTTTTGCGCAGAAAGCTGGGAGTGAGCGTCGTCCGCACGGTTGGCCCCGTCGCGGCCATCGAGACGCTCGGGCAGGATCAATAACTCAACGGGGGCGATGGGCGTGAGCGCTGCAATGCTTGCGTTTGGCGTAACAGGCGGATTTGACACGGCGCAATGCCTCAAAAAGCAGGATTGAACGGATGAAGTGGCTTCGGCGGGCTGTTTTGGCTGCCCTCTGTAACACGACATTATAGTACTAATGTCGTGTTACAGAGGTGTCCAGCGGATTAAGTGTTAAATACTCAACGTTTTATGTTGTATTATTTTCATGCCGTTGCTGGCCATTCCAACTCAACTCCCTACCATGACTCTCGAAGCCGAAATCCAGACGCTGCGTGAACGGATCACCGACACCCAAACGCTTTACCGGGAAGTCTGCGCGCTCATGTTTTTCCGTTATGGCGAAACCCCGACCGCCAACAAGCTTTATCAACTGGTGCGCAAAGGCAGCATGAGTGCGCCAGCGAAAGCGCTCAAGGATTTTTGGGCGGACATGCGGGATAAAACCCGGATCGACGTTGGTCAGCCGGATTTGCCGTCCGAGGTGGCGACCGCTGCCGGCGAACTGGCCGCTACGCTCTGGCGGATGTCGAGCGAAACCGCCGCCGAAGGCCTGGCCGCTTTTCGCCAGGACGCGCAGCAAGAGGTCGAGATCGCCCGCAAAGCTGCGCTCGAGGCCACGCAACAACGCCAGGCTGCCGAAGCCTCCGCCATACAGGCAGCACAGGCCACAGCAGACGCTCAGCGGCGTCTGGCCGAGCTGAATGCGCATCGGGTGGAACAGCAAACCGAAAATACGATGCTGCGCGAACAGTTGATAGAAGCCAAACAGGAAACATCAGCCGCCGCAGCGGCACTGGCTGAAGCGCGACGGGATTTTGCGGGAGAACTGGAAAAGCTGCGCCAGTCGCTCAGCCAGAATGAACAGCGGCTCGCCGCCGCGGAACGGCGCGCACTGCTTGAAATAGAAAGTGAGCGGGCCAAAACACAGCGGACCCAGGCTGAAATGGCGCGGCGTGAAACCGCGCATCAGGCAGAACGAGACCAGTTGCAAGACGATCTCGCCCGTATCCAGTCGCTTTTGCACATGGCAAAAGCGCACGGCGCCAGCCTGGAAAACCGGCTTGCACTCGAAACGGCGGCGCTAGCCGGACAACAGGCCCAGGCCGATTTGCTGCGGCGGCAACTGGATAAATTCACCGATGAACTCGCGCGGCGTTCTGCGCTAAAGATGCCGAAGGTCATGCGCCGCCGGGTGCCACAGGTACGCGTAAAGGGAGGTTGAGGGCCAAAAACGACTTGTGTCTAGACTTGGGTTTAATCTCATATATGGCTCCATCGGGCACTTTATAATTGCGCCGCACATAGCGTCCTAACGTCCCGAACGCAATCTGATGGTTATTGTCCGAAAACACGCGAAGTGACATTGACGACGTTTAATCACCGGGACAAAGGCAACCATCAATGCCGCGATCGAGAGGCTGCCTGGCGACTCCGATACCAAACCTGGAATCAGTTCTCGTGGACATTCATACCAAGCTTCTATGCGTGTTATTGGCCACGATGCCGCTTTCCACATCGGCTGAAAGCATCGCGCTTGAAACACGTCGGCCCGACAATTTCGTGGATGTGAAAAGGGTCATGCCACAGATTCAAACGGACATGCGGTATGTTACAGACCACAATTTCGTCGGTCGCAAGATTGATGGCTATCAGGCGCCGAATTGCCTTTTGACTCAGCCCGCGGCGCAGGCGCTTAAGAATGTCGAGGAACGATTGCTGCCGATGGGCCTGACCTTAAAAGTTTACGATTGCTACCGGCCGCAAACTGCTGTCAATGATTTCGCCAGATGGGCCAAGGAACTCGAGAACACCAGGATGCGCACTGAGTTTTATTCAGCGGTCGATAAGAGTCTCTTGTTTAGCGAGGGTTATATTGCCTATCAGTCGGGCCATAGCCGCGGCAGTACCATGGACTTGACGATCGTGCCACTCGGCAGCCCAATTCCAGCCTACGACAAGGCGCGAAGCCAGATGAAGTGCACTGCACCCGCGTCGCAACGTACCCCCGATAACAGTCTGGACATGGGGACCGGCTTTGACTGCTTTAGCCCGGTAGCGCATCCGGACTATCAGGATATCCCGGCCCAGGCGAAAGCCAATCGACTGTTACTACAATCTTTAATGGTTCAGGCTGGCTTTAAGCCACTGGACACTGAGTGGTGGCACTTTACCTTGATCAACGAACCCTACCCAGACACCTATTTTGATTTCCCGGTGGAACAGCAGTTAGGGATGCAGTAAGAAGTGAACCGGCCAGGCCGTTGAGACGTGACACGACTCTCCCCATTTGGCCACGACCACGACCACGTCCACGTTATTGCTCCCCGAACCCCTTATACAAAATGTCAATGAAAAGAGAATTCCCAGCCCTTCTTACCCGCAACCAGCCAATGCGTCAGTCCAATTCGATTGAGAAATACCTCATCGTGTGACACCACCATCAGGGTTCCCCGATACTGATTGAGCAAAGACTCTAGTGCATACAGAGAGGAAAAATCCAGATGATTGCCCGGTTCGTCGAGTAGTAAAAAGCTGGCGGGCGACTCGGCATAAATCACTGTTGCCAGCGCGGCTTTAAGCTGTTCGCCGCCGCTGAGTTTGCTACAGGGCAGTGACGCCCGGGTTGCATCTAATCCGAGCTGGGCAAGCTGCATACGCAGTTGGGGTTCGCCTGCCTGAGTGTTCACCGCCAGAAGTTGCTCGAGAACCGTTTTTTGTGGGTCCAGAATGGAAAGCTGCTGGTCAAGATAAGCCGTTTTAACCCAGACCTCACCATGACCCGACTCCAGCGGCAACAGGCCCGCTAATACTTTTAACAACGTCGATTTACCGCAGCCGTTTGAACCGACAACTCCAATCCGCTGGCCACCGTTAATGGTCAGCGTTATCTGGCTAAAAGGTGCAGGGGCAAAGGGTAAAACGGCATCGGTCAATGTGGCCACATTCTGTGGCAATGCCCTGAATGAGGAGAGTGAGTGCATGACGATAGCTGTTGATGCCTCAATTTCCTTTGCTGCCTGCTGAACCTGCTGGTGGAGTTGCGCCCGCGCCTGGGCCTGCTGTTTTACCAGCTTGCCTGTCGAGGCCTCGCTACGGCTTTTTTGACGGCTCAACAGTAGCTTTGCCTGATTAGCCTCTTTGCCCTGACGATAGCCACGAGACTGACGTTTTTCGAGCCGTTCACGCTGCTCACGTAAAGCTTGCTCTTCTCGCTTGTGCCCGGTTTTGAGGCGCTCAAGGTTTTGCGCGGCGACGACTGTCTCTTGCGCTTTCATCTGCTGATATAAATCATAGTTGCCGCCGTAGTTGCGTAAACCGAGCGACGATAATTCGACAATCCGTTCCATCTGTTGCAACAGCTTTCGATCATGGCTGATGACCAGCAGGCCATGCGGCCATTGTTGCAGTTGCTGCATCAACGCTAATCGGCTGGCAGCATCCAGATGGTTGGTTGGCTCATCAAGAATAAGAAAATCCGCCTCCGATAACGTCGCGCCAGTCAGTGCCACCCGCATTGCTTCCCCGCCGCTCAGTCGGTTGACCGCTGATTCTGGCGCAAGGTAGCCCAATCCCGCAGACTCAAGCTGCGTTTGCAAGCGTTGGCGAATGTCCCAACCGTCACCGACAAGATCAAAATCAGCCGGGTCGGCGCTTCCTGCTTCAATGCGTTTTAGCGCGGCTAGCTGGGCGTCGACTCCCGCCAGCATCGCAACGTTATGGTAGTGCCGAGGTAACAGATGCTGCGCCAGATACCTGACGCGACCTGAGCAACGACGCTGGCCGGAAGTTGGTGTAAGCAGACCAGCCAGTATCTTGGCCAGCAGGCTCTTACCGACACCATTGTTCCCCACCAGTCCGGTGTGGTGATGGTCAAATTGTTCAGTGAGTTCGGAGAAAAGCGGTTTGCCGTCAGGCAATATAAAAGAAACGTGTTCCAGTGTGAGAATGGGATTCGTCATGCGATAACCTTGAAATTAATGCACCAGAACAACTCCCGGAAGGAGCTGCATGAAGGCTGCCTGAGATGGCAGCGGGCATTAATTAATTGCGCATCGGACGAACGCCTGACATGAAACGTAAAAGAGACCTAATTATAAAATTTCAGGTTTTCAACTGTCAAACTCAGCCCTCTAAAAACACTCGGCGCTCCAGCACGGCACTGCAAATGTTTGGCAAACGGCCAGACATCAAGGTAAAGCCTGCTTGAGTTTAAGCTTGAGCACACGCGTTCACCCCTTGCCTGCGCCAATACCCAATACGTTACGTTGACAGTCCAGGGGCGGGTTGAGTTAGCATCTACCCAACTATCATTGGGTGAACGAAAAAATAATGCGAATGAAAAAATCAAGATCCCGTCATCTGCTCATGGGGTTGATCTCCCTCACGCTATTGAACGGATGTTCGTCGGATGTCGATAACACGACCCTCGAAATGCAGGCAAATAGCATCGTCGAGAAGATGTCGACCCGCGAAAAGGTTGGCCAGAAAATCATGATGGCATTCCGCTACTGGTGCTCCGACGCTCAGCCTGATTGCACGAGCGGCATGACTGAATTTCCAGATGCCGCCGGCAACGCGTTGCGGGACAACGGGATCGGTGGCGTCATTCTGTTCTCGAACAACCTGATTGGCATTGAGCAAACCCAACGGCTGATCAGCAAGATCAAGCGCTCGGTGCCTCAGGACCAACCGGTTGGCCTGCTCATCGGAACCGATGAAGAAGGCGGCAACGTGTTCCGCCTGCCGCGTATCGAAGCGACGTCGATGCCTGGGAACATGGCGCTTGGGGCAGCGTATGAGGCGACGCAAGATAGCCGGCTTGCTTACGACGAAGGCCGCGTACTCGCAGCTGAAATCGCAGCGACAGGATTCAATGTCAACTTCGCACCGGATGTGGATGTCAACAGCAACCCGCTTAATCCGGTTATCAACGTTCGTTCTTATGGTGACGACCCGGCCACGATCAGCCTTCTGGGCCGCCGCGCCGCGCAAGGTATGGCAAGCCAGGGCGTGATCGGTACGTTCAAGCACTTTCCAGGCCATGGGGACACCACCACGGATTCCCATTATGGCTTGCCTGTCGTCAACAAATCGCGCGCCGATGCTTATGCCATTGATCTCGCGCCATACCGGCAGGCCATTGTGTCTGGAGAGGTTCCAGACATGATCATGACGGCACATATCCAGTATCCCGCACTCGATGACACGCACATTACGACCCGGACGGGCGAACAGATGATCGTGCCCGCCACAATGTCCAGAAAGATCCAGCACGATATCTTGCGCGACGAGCTGGGTTATCGGGGCGTTACGATCACCGATGCGCTGGATATGAAGGGGATTGCGGATTTCTTTGAGCAGGCTGACGCCGTTATCAGGATTTTTCAGGCGGATGTCGATATCGCCCTCATGCCTGTGGAGTTTCGCACAGAGGCTGACGCAGGCCGACTCACGGCGCTGGTGGACCGGGTAACCGCTGCAGTTGAAGCAGGCCAGATCAACCGCGCGGAACTCGAGCGTTCGGTGAGCCGGATTGTGCAGATGAAGCTGCGCAACGGCGTTACGCCGAATGGCCGGGGTCATCCGGTACCCGATCTGGCGTCGATCGGCAGCCCCGAGCACCGGGCGATCGAGCACGATATCACGCAAAAATCCATCACGTTGTTACACAACGCGAACGCGACCTTGCCGTTGCAGGCGCAAGGCAAAAGGATCTTCATTTTGACGCCATGGGGCGAGCAGGCAGAGGCGATGCGCCGCCGCTTCGCCGAACTGGGCTATCCGCTTGTGACGGGCGCAAAGCTGAGCAATACGCCGTGGCCTATCCAGAAACAGGCTATCGACATGGCGGACATCGTGATCGTCGGCACGCTGTCCTCCGGTGTGACGCCCGTCGAACGCAACGGCGATCCAGATGCACCCACGGTACGGCAGCAGCTTCTTGCGATGCGGCAGCCATCAGCGATGAGCGGAATTGAAGGTTCCCTGGTTTTCAACGTCGATGACGATCGTCCGGCTTCCACCGCTCACGCAAGTATTCTGCGCGGGCTGCAGGCTGCCGCTCCCAGTGAGGCTCAGCAGTTGCGCTATGCAATGGAATATGCGAAGGCCGCGCGGAAAACGCTGATCCATGTGTCGATGCGCGCCCCATATGACGTCGTTACTTATGACGATATCGCCGATGCAACGCTGGCTACCTACTCGTACTACGGGTATGAAGGGGGGCTGCGCGGCCCATCAATGCCCGTTGCGGTCGATGTGATGCTGGGTGTACAACGCCCGGTGGGGAAACTACCAGTCGTCATCCATGCACAGAATGCCGATGGGACGCTAGGTCCGCTACGTTATCCGCGTGGTTTCGGCTTGCAGTATTGAGCCGCATGCAAAAAGAGAATTGACCCGTGCACCGGCTTCAAAATTGAGGCCGGCCACCTTTTATTGCCCCTGCTGACGAAGAATAAACCCGGACGCTTACTCATTCTCGTCGAGGTAATGCCCCAACCGAACCTGCTTGGTCCGTATGTAATGCGCATTTTGCGATCGCGCCGGAATGGCTAGCGCCACCCGCTCGCAGACGGGGATACCGTGCCGGGCCAGCGTATCGAATTTTTCCGGGTTATTGCTCATCAGACGCACTGAAGTCACATTGAGCATGCGCAAGATCGCCGCCGCCGAATCATATTCGCGCGCGTCGTCGGGCAAACCCAGTTCAAGATTGGCATCGACCGTATCCCGCCCCTGTTCTTGCAGCGCATAGGCACGAATCTTGTTGCTCAGGCCGATACCCCGCCCTTCGTGTCCCCGCATGTAGAGCAGCACGCCCTGACCTTCCGCCGCGATATAGCGCAACGCCAGATCAAGCTGCTCACCGCAATCGCAGCGATAGGAGCCGAACACGTCACCCGTTAGACATTCGGAATGCAGACGCACTAGCACCGAATTTTGATGTGCCACATCGCCCATCACGAGGACAAGATGCTCCGCCCCACCGTCCGGCACGCGAAATACAAACGAAGTAAAGGTGCCGTAACGCGTGGGAAGCTGGGCCGTAGCATCAAGGACGACACCTGTGTCGGAAGGCTCGCCTGTTTCGGGCGGTAAATCATGAAAACTAGGCATAAGGTGTGATGCAAGGGCTGAAAAAACCGCTTGTGCAGCGGGAAGCTGAACAATATATGAGTCTAGCGCTAATCATGACTGAGCGTTCGGCCTCAAACGGTAGCAGACGTCTACAAGCAAGTGAATGCCGTAAAACGAATCGCGTCCATTATCCGCGCGCTTTATACTGAAACTCCCAGTGCCCGCTCATAATCGCCGTAACATCGGGTAACGCATCGACGCGTGGCAAAGCGGGATAGCGCGAAACAACGGCCTGTCGATACTACGACAGGCCGTACCGTTAGAAGGAGCACATTAATGACAAGCGTTGCACAAGTTTTGAAATCGAAATCAGACGCTACAACGGTCTATACCATTGCCGCGTCAGATTCCGTATTCGATGCGGTCAAACTCATGGCGGAAAAGCAGATTGGCGCACTGGTTGTCACTGAGGGGGAAGCAATCGTCGGCATCGTCACAGAACGTGACTACGCTCGCAAGGTGGTGTTGCTTGACCGCGCCTCCAAGGCGACTGCGGTGCGCGATATCATGAGCCGCGCCGTTCGCTTTGTCCGGCTGACTGAAACCACCGATGACTGCATGGCGCTCATGACCGAGCGGCGCATGCGCCATTTGCCAGTGATTGACCAGGACCGGCTGGTAGGCATGGTATCAATTGGGGATCTGGTGAAAAACATCATTGCCGAGCAACAGTTCACAATCCAGCAACTGGAACACTACATCAAGGGTGGTGAGCGGACCTGAACCTGAAGCCTCGTATCTGGCGCACCTCTCAACGCTGCAAAACGAACTCGATACGCCCGGAAACCGGAGCGTATCGGGCTCGTTTGATTAACGACCGTGAATCACCGTGAAATAACTGAAAACTGAAGGCCAGGCTGAAATCAAGGCGTGAAATCAGTGCCCAAAATAAACCGCCTGGGCCGGTGCCGCGGAGGTCGCCGCCGCGCCCGCTTGCGACGAGCCACTCATGGATGCGCCATAACCACTTGTATTGGCCACGCCGGGGTGCCCCAAAGACGCGAGACGCCCGCTTGCGGCCTGAAGCCGGGCAGGATAGGTGGTGTTATCGCCCGCTGTTGCAGGGTTGTAACCCGCCTGTTCGAGCTGGACGAGCTCCGCACGAACCTGAGCGCGCGTGAGCGGCTGGCTGGTCTGGGCAAATGAAGCGATTGGCGTAGCCAGAATAGTTGCGATAGCCACAGCTTGAAGAAGCGATTTCATGATGACCTACCTTCAGAGTGTTGGGTATTCCTTGCCCTCGCATCGGGTACAGCGGGGCAAGTGAGTGACTGAAGTGTAGCCAGCAGGATTAAGACGAAAAACCCTTGATTTACAGAAAAATAGTTACAAAATTTGAAACAATAAGCGATTATGGAGAATATAAAAACCGAACCCCATTATTTAATCGCAATAATCAACGTGTTTTTATAGTAAAAATGTCATTGGGCAAACCGGTTTGAATGTACGCGCCGCGACTCATTTTGTCCGCGGCCATCGCCCTGCTCATCCACCGTCATTAATTTTCGAATTGTCGTCGCAGCTCGCGCGCGATCACAATCTGCTGGATCTGGGTCGTGCCTTCATAGATGCGAAACAGGCGCACATCACGATAAAACCGCTCGATTCCATATTCGCTCATATAGCCTGCGCCGCCGAAAATCTGCACTGCCCGGTCCGCGACCCGGCCACACATTTCACTGGCGAACATCTTGGCGCAAGATGCCTCGCTCGTGGTTCGCAGGCCCGCATCACGGCGCCGGGCGGCATCCACGATCATGCAGCGCGCGGCGTAAATTTCAGCCTGGCTGTCAGCCAGCATCGCCTGAATCAGTTCGAAATCAATAATCGGCCGGCCAAACTGCTTACGCTCCAGCGCGTATCGCACGGCATCGCGCAACATGCGTTGCGCGGCGCCTGTCGCCACTGCTGCAATATGCAACCGGCCCTTGTCGAGCACTTTCATTGCCGTGCGAAACCCCACCCCTTCCTTGCCGCCGATCAGGCCCGCTAACGGCACACGACAATTGTCGAAAATCACATCGCAGGTATGCGCGCCCTTTTGCCCCATCTTTTTGTCGATCTTGCCCAGCGTCAGCCCCGGCGTGCCCGCTTCAACGAGAAACGCGGAAATGGCCTCCGCCCCCTTGCCCGCTGGATCGGTACGCGCCATGACCGTGAAAAGCCCCGCCTCGGGGGCATTGGTGATAAATCGTTTGGTGCCATTCAACACATAATGATCGCCATCGCGTCGCGCCGTGGTGCGCAACGATGCGGCATCCGAGCCTGCCTCGGGTTCTGTCAGGCAGAACGCACCAATCAGCTCGCCCGAGGCAAGACGCGGCAAATACTGGGCTTTTTGTTCAGGGGTGCCGTCGTTCACGATGCCCGTCGAGCCTATGCCATTGTTGCTTCCCACTGCCGAGCGAAAGGCCGGCGAGGTCTGGCCCAGTTCGAACGCAGCCAGCACTTCTTCTTCCATCGTCAGGCCCAGACCGCCATACTCCTCAGGCAAACACAGGCCGAACAACCCCAGATCTTTCATTTCCTGTAGCAGCGCTGGGGGAATCTGATCTGTTTCAGCGACGAGCGCTTCATTCGGTACGAGCCGCTCGCGCACGAAACGGGCAATGCTGTCGAGCAGCAGGTTCAGCGTTTCTTCACTACGAATCACGGACGCTCCTTGAATATTCGGTGTATTGATGAAGTTGCAAGGATACCGCCAGGCATCGCGCGAGTCAGGTGCGCGGCAGGCGTTTTTCTCAACGATAGCCAACAGATATAGTCCGGATGGTGCATGTCACGCATCTTCCGGTACCTTGGACGTTCACGAAGCAGGCTGGCTCTGCGAGAATACGCACAAACGTGCAACAAACACATGCAACACCCCCTCCTCTTTTTTCGCCGTATCGAATCCACAGGAAACTCACCGCATGACTACGACCTCCCCTGCATTGTCTCGCTGGACCATGTGGGCGCCGATTGCCGCCTGGATCGTGCTGGGTGCAGCTTTCGTGATGCCCAGCCACGGGGGCATAGTGCTGGCATTGTTTGGCGGGGCGCTGGCCGCTTCGGTGTTCGCGGCCGTGCATCATGCCGAAGTCGTGGCGCATCGTGTCGGCGAACCTTTTGGCACGCTCGTGCTGGCTATCGCCGTGACCGTGATCGAAGTCGCCCTGATCGTGTCCGTGATGCTGACAGCAGGTCCGGAAAAAGCGGGCCTCGCGCGCGACACCGTGTTCGCTGCCGTGATGATCGTGTGCAACGGAATTGTCGGCATCTGTCTGCTGGTGGGTGGGCTGCACCATCGTGAGCAAGACTTTCAGATTCGTGGCGCTAGCGCCGCGCTCGCCGTGCTGGCGTCACTTTCGGTTCTCACACTGGTGATGCCCAACTACACCACGACCCACGCAGGGCCGGTGCTTTCATCGTCACAACTCGCGTTCGCAGGAATCTCATCACTCGTGCTGTATGGCGTGTTTGTTTTTGTTCAAACCGTGCGTCACCGGGATTATTTTCTGGCGGCAGTGGCCGACGAAGACGTCCACGCCGAGCCGCCCAGCCGCTCCGTGGCACTTGTGAGCCTTGTGCTGCTGGTCGTCTGCCTCGTTGCCGTGGTGTTGCTAGCCAAACTGCTCTCACCGGCTGTCGAAACCGCCGTCCGCGACGTGGGTGCGCCCGCCTCCGCTGTCGGGATTGTGATTGCAGCGCTTGTGCTATTGCCTGAGGGGCTCGCTGCCGTGCGGGCCGCACGCGCCAACCGCTTGCAAAACAGCCTGAATCTCGCGCTAGGCTCGGCGCTGGCAAGTATCGGCCTGACCATTCCAACGGTCGCTGTCGTGTTTCTCTGGACCGGCGGGCCTTTAGTGCTGGGCATCGATGGCAAGGAAACGGTGCTGTTGCTGCTCACATTGCTAGTCGGCACGCTCACCTTGAGTACCGGGCGCACCACCATCTTGCAAGGCGCGGTCCATCTGTCGCTCTTCGCGGCTTACCTGTTCCTGTCATTTGCCCCGTGACGCGCCAGCCGTATTGCCCGGCATGGGCGGCGTCAGTTGTGGTAGTGATGCCGATGCTCAATGCTCAATGCTATTTCCGAAGGAGTGAAACCATGAATGAACAACGTGCTATCCAGTTTCTCAATGACGTGCGCCGGCCGCTGCTGAACTTGCACAAGGCCATTCTCGATCACGAGCGGGCCGTCTACGAACGCGAATTTGGCCCCGTCACACCCGCGGCGTTTTTGCAGATGCTAATCAATGGCTCGGGGTTTCGCTGGATCACGCCGCTTTCCAGCGTCATCGCCAATGTCGACGAAACGCTCGACGATAAAAAAGCGGGGGTTGACGAGCGTCTGGCTTCGGTGGAAGCCGTCACGCGCCTGTTCACAGCCAGTGGAACTGAAAACCCATTCATGGAGCGCTACCAGGCGTTGTTGCAGGAGAGTCCAGCGATCCTTCATGGGCATAGTCAGGTTGCACAGATCCTGCGCGACATTGAAACCACTTGACCCCTGTTAATGCTCACCTTTTCTCCCGTATCGTCTCACCTTGGCCTGGCATGAAATCTGTCAGAACATCGCACGATAAGTGTCGGTATTTTCTTCGGCCAAGGGGGAAATCGCGGCTTATCTGGCGGCAGGCTCTTTCTTTCATGCCACTCGCGCCATTTCTGGCAAATATGCAGCAAAAAACTGCGCAATGGGTGCATTGCCTTCGCCGTTACCAAGGTGAGTTTTTACAGGAGTCGATGACGCTTGTGCTTATGCTGCTCGTGAGGCTCATGGCCAGCGTCAGGATTTGCCATCCAGCGCCATGGCCATGCGGAAAAAAGAGCGTCATCGGCAGCCCGGGGGGTAAATCCTTCGGATATGCGAGAATTCGCCTTTTCATCTGATATAGCTGATACAGCTGATATAGCCAGTATTTCAGGCTGTTCTTTTCTCCCCGGGCCAGCGCGGCGCACCCGCTGCAACCGGGCACGTGCGATCCAGTTCACCGTGACCAGGCTCCGCCTGGCTTGAGTTTCCCGATATGCCCAAGTTTCAATCCCGTCTCGTCGAACTTGATTTTTTTCGCGGGCTGGTTCTTCTGATTATCGTTGTCGATCACATTGGCGGCAGCATCCTCTCGCGTATTACGCTGCATGCGTATGCGCTGTGCGATGCGGCCGAAGTCTTTGTGTTTCTGGGCGGGTTTGCCACGGCGACGGCCTATGCCGCGCTCGCCGAACGGCGCAGCGAAACCGTTGCACAACAGCGCTTCTTGCGCCGCGCGCTCGAAATCTACCGCGCCTTTCTCGTCACTGCAGGCTTGATGTTGCTGGTTAGCGCCGTGCTGATTGCCTTCAGTATTGACGCCCCCAACCTCACGACAACCGATCTCACCGATCTGGCCGCCACGCCCGCCAGCGCGCTGCGAGATATTTTGCTGCTGCGCCGTCAGCCTTATCTCGCATCGGTTCTGCCCATGTATGCCGGGTTCGCGTTGATCGTGCCGGTGATTTTGCCGCTTGCCCGCACCCGCCCCTGGTTACTGCTGGCCGGCAGCGTCGCGCTCTGGGCCAGCGCGCCCGCGCTCTATGGTTACCTGCCGGTTGCCGCGGGCACGCGCTGGGATTTCAATCCGTTTGCCTGGCAACTATTGTTCGTGCTAGGCATCGTGATGCGCTGCCAGCCGGTGTATCCGCGTCTGAGCGCGGCGCGCCATGGCTGGCTTATCAACGTCCTCGCACTGGCTATCGTGGCTGCCGCGGCTTGCTACAAACTGCTGTTCGAGCATGTACCGCTCATTGGCATCTTTAAACCAAACCTTTCCTGGCTGCGAGTGGTGAATTTTCTCGCCATCGCATGGCTCATCGCCAACCTGATCCGGCTAGGCTGGGCCGGACGTCTCGCTCGCTGGCTGCCATGGGTGGGCCTGATTGGCCGTCACGGCCTGCTTTGTTTTATCGCTGGCTCGGCAATTTCACTGGTGATCGATTCGCTGCTTTACACCGCGACCAGCGGCTACCTGAACCTGCCGCTCGGGCTCATGGCAGATGCAATCGCCATTAGTGCGCTCATCGGCGTAGCCCAGGCGGCTGGGCCAGTTGCACGAATCTATCCGAGGCTCTTCGCCTTTCGTTTTAAAACCTCGGGTTAAGACGATGCCGATTCCGGCTGTTTCTCGCAGCGTTTGTGCTGTCGCCAGGCCAGCGTCAATACCCGCGTCAATGCCAACACCAACGCTCTGCCTCATGCAGCGCATCCGGCAGGTTGCCGCCTGGATGCAGCGGTATCTGCCAGCCGGCACAGGCTTTCACATGAGGCTTCGTACAGGACTTGTGACACTACTCGTGGCTGTAGTAGCCAGCACACCGGCATTGGGTAGCACCGTCTTCAACCGCACGTTCCACTCCGCGGCGCTGGCGCGCGACTGGGCCTATACGGTGTATCTACCAGCGGGTTATTTCTCCACGTCAGAAGCCACGCATTATCCGGTGTTGTATCTGCTGCATGGCAATAACGGCAACGCTACCGACTGGATCACCCAGGGCAATCTGCAAGCCACGGCTGATGCATTAATTGAACGCAAGGAGATCGCGCCGGTAGTGATCGTCATGCCGCAAGGCGGCACCGATTGGTACGTCGATCGCAAGGAGAAAATCGAAACGGCATTTTTCGAAGATCTGATGCCTGAAATCGAAAAACACTATGGGGTTTTGGCCCAACGCAATGCCCGTGTAATTGGCGGGGTTTCAATGGGGGGATTTGGCGCGCTGCGCTACGCGATGACACATCCCCGATATTTTTGCGGAGCGTTGTTACTCAGCCCGGCGATCTATGCCGACGAGCCCCCTGCGGATTCCGCGGCACGCCGCGTCGGAGTGTTCGGCGAACAGCAGTTCGATCCGCGTATCTGGCATGCCCTCAACTATCCGGCGTTATGGCCACGCTATCTGAGCAAGCCATATCGCCTTCCGATGTTTATCGCAGCAGGCGACGATGATCTGATTATCCAGGCCGAAGCGTCGCTGCTGTATACGCATCTGCGTCAGGTGGGCAACCCGGCAGCGCTCAGGATTGTTGGCGGTGGCCATACCTGGGACGTTTGGCGCACGCTTTTGCCTCATGCGCTCCGGTATGCGCTGGGCTGTATCAAATCGCCCACGCGCGAATAACGTCCAGCCTGTTGCCGGGTCAGTGTCTGACCCACTCGCTCCAGAGCACCATCAGCACGGTCATCAGGGCAGGGCCAATAAAGAGCCCAAGCAAACCGAAAGTTTGGGCTCCGCCCAGAATGCCAAATAACACCAGCAAAAATGGCAGCCGCGCCGAATTGCCAATCAGTACCGGACGCACAAAATGTTCGGCGATAAACACCACGACAAAGCCAAACACCACCAGCGCAATGGCGCTGGCGAGTGAGCCATTCAGCAATAACCACAACGCTGCCGCGCAAAACGTAAGCGGAGCACAAAAGGGCAGCATCGCGGCAAGCGCAGTGATCAGGCCAAGCAATGCAGCGTGCGGCACGCTCGCCAGAATGTAGGCCACGCCTAGCAAGAGCCCTTCGCCGAGCCCGACCACGACGAGCCCCGACACCGTGCCGCGTACTGCTTTCGCCATTTGCGCAACGAGTTTTGCGCCGTCGTCCCCAAACGCACGACAGGCCCCTTTGAGCAAGGTGTCCGATAACCGTGATCCAGCCCGGAAAATAATAAACAGGGTGACCAGCATGAAGCCAAACAGCATGAGCCCATGTGCCGCATGCATGCCAAAGTGTCGGCTGAATGTCATCAACGCCGCACCATGCAAGCTTTTGATGGCGGGTGATTCACGCAAGGGCTGGGCCAGATTGGCTTGCCACCATGCCGTCACCTGGTGCGCGCCGAAAGGCAGATGCTCCACGAAATGCGGCAATGGAATGCCATTTTCCTGAACGGTTCTAAACCAGACGATCAGATCATGTGCCTCGTTGCTTGCCTGAGCGATCCCAATACCCAATGGCAATAACAAAAGCAGCGACACCGCCAGCGTCAGGCAACCGGCAATCAATGTTGCCCGGCCCCTGAACCATGAAGATCCTTCAATCAAACGCAGCAGCGGCCACAATGCAATCGCAACGACGGCAGCCCAGACCACAGGCCGGATGAAATCACGCACCACCCATACAGCAAGCAAAACCAGCGCGGTATACAACACCGCCAGCGCGGCGTGCTGCATTTTTCGGTGATTGGGGGAAGCCGCCTTGTTCGGCAACACGGGCAAACGCAAGCTCATACAACCTCGACTAGATAGGGTACAGAACCTTGCCGCTTCGTTCAGACGAAAACTATTGCAGCGACAAGACTGAAAGAAACCTGTAACAATGCGCCATCTTAATAGAAATGCCGCACCTGACACGCTCTGTTATTACACCCCTCCCAATATCTCATTAATTGCTGCGGCATATAGCTGAGTTATGCCGCATCGAATTACCCAATCTACATAAAGCAGCGGAAGTCATCTCATTAAGGATTGGATCGGGGCTGGAAGTTAACCGGCACCTTAACTGATGCGGCATTATTGCTATTTTTAAAACACTGTATTCCTGCGAGGTAATGGCGCAAGATGCCGGGGGCGGCTACATTCGCCAATCCTACTCACGGAGTTGACGATGACTTCCACCGCATTTTTACCCCTGAATGGCACCAATGGCGTGCGCATCGAAATTCTGGAGCGCTCAGATACCACCTTGGTCATACGTTGGGTAGAGCCTGGCCGCTGTCATTATGGCGAACAGCGCTGGCGCAGACGCTCCGCACATACGTCGGGGACATGTGCGGTATCGTGCTGCAAAATTCGCCGAGGCGATGCCGTATTCAAGCCTGCCGAACGTCCCGCGCCCGCCAATGCAACTGCCATGATTTCAGCCGAGCTTATCAACAGTCTTACGGAATGCATCTAGCGCATCTTGCACAATCGATCACCCGCCTTTTCATTTTGTTTTTATTCAACGTCGCCCCGTCCAAACAGCAAAGATTATTTTCTGCTTAAGCCGAATCACATTTCGAGTATTTTCCAGTTTCGCGCAAATTGACTCAGGAAAAACAGGATGGCGACTTCTGTGATCATTCGGCGCCCGTGGTGGAAAAAGGCTATTTTGGTTTCAGCTGGAATTATCTGTTTTTTGGCTTTTTGTACCGTTATTTCGCGGAGAGTGATCAGCCGCTGCGCTTCATCTTCTGTTCATATTTGTCACGGCGGGCTTATGGCAATTTATCATGGCATTTTTGTACAACCGTCAATACATGACGCGCATGCTGGTCGATAAAGGTTTTGTGCTCGCAGATGACGAAGCGCGTAATGCGAAGGCGCGAAAGGCTTTGCATATCACGTAGCTGCTGTGCCACCGGCTCACGCTGAACATTCCGCACTAGATATTCAAGCCGTACCCCAGCCGGAGACATGCAGCAGGCAGGCCCACATGTCTTAAATGATAGGTGGGCCTACGCTTTTCAGGAGCCTGGCGGCAGCGCACGTTCCAGCACCCGGATACGCGACAGCAACTCGTCACGGTCGATATAACACCCTTGCAAATGCCGCGCACCCAATTGAGGATCGAATTCGGTCCGGGCGTGAAGCACACGCCGGTTATCGAAGGCCCACATTTCGCCCGCCGCGAGCCGGTGTCGAACACGAAAACGTTCATCACGGGCTAATTCGATAAAGCGCCGGTATGCCTCGTAAATGGCGGGCATGCTAGCCAGTGGCGCGTCGATCGGGCCGCGCAGGAAGTTGGCGTGACGCACTTCAATCACTTCGCCACGGCCATCGAGCGCGATGATCGGCGCCGATGCACGATAATCGCTTGTCGCACTTTTGTTCCAGAACTCGAACGCCGTAGAGGACAGCGTGGCAAATGCATCAGGCTCGTGCTCACGTAAATGTGTCGCCAACGCAAAACCATCAATAAAGATGCTGTCTCCACCGGGGGCATCATTGACGAGGCAATGTAAAAACTGCAAACCGGGTTGCAACTCACGCGTTGGCAAATCGGTATGCGGCGGCAGATTGATCGACGTATATGCGTTGCTGTCTGGCATGGGCTTTGACGCAACGTCAAACAGCACGCCAAAATTGCTTTCGCGGATAAACGAAATGCGTCGCGCGACGGCCGCGACACTGCCAGGTTCAACGGGCACGCCACGCAATAACGTAAGCCCCGTTGCGCGAAGCGCGCTCAGCCAGGCATGTAACGCAGCGTCGTCATGTTCGACATCGCGCCAGTCAAACGTCGCCAGCGCGGCGCCATATTCAGCGGCCCAGGGATGCGCCTTGCCAGCGCGATGACGCTCGGCACGCGAGGCGTCGTCATAAGCATGAGCTCGTAGCCAGCCCGGTGTATAGACGCTTCGGTGCCCATCCGTCCACTGGACATGCAATGCCCCCGCCCCTCCTATCGACGCGGCCTGAGCGGCAAGGTCATCAGGTACATCGGCGATTTCGAATACCTGTTCGCGGGTAAGTGGGTGAACGCACTGGTTGCACGCACAGTTGTCACGCAGCCACATGAAATGAAACGGCGAGACTCGTCCGTCGCCCCAGGTAACGATGATGGCAGGCCCGGTTATCACCGCATCGGCCAGCGACACGTTGGTCGTAAAGGCGCGCCAGTCTTCGATCATCGATTCAGCGAGTTGCATGGCCAGTCTCCTTGTTATGGATCGGGTTTTAAGCCGGGTTTGATCGGGGTTCAAATGGTTCAAATGGTTCAAATGGTTCAAATGGCTCAAATGGTTCAAATGGTTCAAACGGCAGGTTCAAACGGTAAGAACATGCTGGAGGCCGGAACCTTGTGCATCTGCGGTTCCGCGTAGAAAAGCACAGATCCTGCTGTGCATTCGTTGCACGCCCGGGCTTGTATCGAG
The DNA here is from genome assembly GCF_009455685.1 of Paraburkholderia hayleyella. Taxonomy (NCBI): domain Bacteria; kingdom Pseudomonadati; phylum Pseudomonadota; class Betaproteobacteria; order Burkholderiales; family Burkholderiaceae; genus Paraburkholderia; species Paraburkholderia hayleyella. The sequence goes on from NZ_QPES01000002.1 coordinate 400,412, forward strand.
TGCACGCCAGCATCCATGCACTAACCCTTCGCCCAGCCATATTTCAGCGCGGCCACCTGTGGCCTGGATACGCTGAACAAAGACAACCGCGTCATCGCGCAACGGATCGTGCTGGACGCCGATTGCCAGCGTCGAGGGCAATCCGTCGAAACGGGCCGCGTCAAGCGGTGTTGTCCAGGGCGGGGCCGTGTCTTGCCAGTACAAGCGGCGAAACGCCTGAACGTCCGCCAGTGTCAAGCATGGCGCATGCGCTTCGGTATCGCGTGCAGGAGGTTGAGGTACAGCCCCGAGCATGGGATAAACCAGCGTCATACCCTGCACGCCTTCGATATTGCGCTCACGCAACTGCATCGCCACGCTGGCTGCTAGCGTGCCACCCGCGCTGTCTCCCGCCAGTTGCAATGATTTGCACCGGGGAAGCGCCAACGGCAAGTGGCCCGCGAGTGCCGCCAGCGTGATCTCGAGACAATCGTCATGGGCCGCGGGAGCCGGGTGCTCGGGAGCCAAGCGGTAATCGACTGCCACAACGCACAACCCGGTATCGGCTGCCAGGCGCGCGGTGATGAGCTGATGGCTATCGAGCGAACCAAGCACGAACCCGCCGCCATGGAAATACAGCACCGTCCCCGCTGCGCTGGACATCTCACGGCCATGGCCGTGGTTGCAATCGTGGCTGTAATACGCGCGCAAGGCGACCGTATGCCCCGCTGCCGCCGTAAACACCGCATTCCGGACCGTCACTCCCAGCGGTAATGGCGCTGTGAATGTTGCGCTAAAACGCTCGTAAAGCATCCGCTGCTGCGCCACAGGAAGCGATGCGGCATCAGCCGGGTAAAGCGCCGATGCGGATGCGACAAACGCCTCGATTTCCGGCTCTAGCATGGTGGAGTGGTCTTCCAGGTTCCGGCTGAATGTTGTGGTTGTGACTGTGGCTAAACTTTGGAGCAGTTAGCGGGGACAAAAGGACAAAAGGACAAAAGGGTGCGACGGGTGCACCCCTGTGTGTCTTGAAGATCTGTCTGGATATTGTCGGACTGGGGGGGCGGCAAGCCAATAACCCGTCCGGCATACTTCGCGGGCGGCGCGCCGGAGTGCGCCTCTGCCAATAGCAATACCCGGGCATAGACATCCGCATCAAACACCGCTGAATGCGCTGGCGTATCGTCCCTGCCGGTCGCCACATGCAACAACATCTGCTCACCGGCGGCGACAGGCTGTTCCCGCTGATCGGCGAACATCTCCAGATAGAGATGCAAACGCTTTTGGTCGTGCGCCAGCAAACGTGTCTCGACCCTCACCTGCGCGTCTTTTTTGATTTCGTGAAGATAGTTGAGATGCGCCTCAAGAGTGTAGATCGAACGACCTCGTGCCTGACGTGTCGCGGCATCGAGCCCAAGGTGCTCGATCAGCGCATCGGTGGCGAAACTAAAGAGCAGCATGTAAAACGCATCGCGCAAGTGCCCGTTGTAATCGACCCATTCGTCCACGACAGTGCTGTGATAGTGCAGAAATGGTGAATCAGGCCGCATGACTTTTCCTGGTGAGGTTTAGAGCAATGGCTGGAGAGTCAGGGGCGTAAGACCTGAAACCAGGAACCCGATGCATGCCAGACCACATGAAGAAAAAACACTCTTTTCAGTTTTTAGTCGATGGCACGCATACCGTAGCGGGCCTTGATTTGGGCAATGGCTGCCATCACGCTAGTAATGCATTCGTCCCGGTACCGTTCCAGTTCCTTGATCGAACGGGGCCCTACCTGTTCTGCCGTGCCTTCTGCAACACGGTCAACCAGCTCGTCAGTCAGCTTTGGGGCGACGAGACGGGTCCACGGTAACTCAAGCGCCGGGCCAAACTGCTGCATAAAGTGACGCATGCCGCTCTCGCCTCCGGCGAGGGTATAAGTCAAAAATGTTCCCATGAACGACCAGCGAATGCCCGCGCCAAAACGAATCGCATCGTCAATTTCGCCTGTCGTGGCAACGCCATCGTTGACCAGATGCAGCGCTTCACGCCACAACGCTTCGAGCAAGCGATCCGCGATAAAACCTGGCACTTCTTTTCTGACGAGCAAGGGCCGCATGCCTAAATTGCGGTAGATTTGCAGCGCGGCGTCAACGGCTGCAGGCGTAGTCTGAACACCGCCCAGCACCTCGACGAGAGGAAGCAGATAAACCGGGTTAAACGGATGGCCCACCACGCATCTTTCTGGATGCAGGGCTCGCGCGTAAAAATCGCTCGGCAACAAGCCCGAGGTAGACGACGCAATAATGGCATCCGGTTTGGCCGCGTGGCTGATTTGATCGTGCAGGGCGAGCTTCAGTGTTTCGCGCTCAGGGGCGCTTTCCTGAATAAAATCCGCGTCCCTCACACAGGCCTCGATCGTCTCGACGAATTTCAGCCGTCCTTGATCAGCACCCGGAGCCAGCCCCACCCGTTCAAGCGCGGGCCACGCATTGGCGACATTTGCCCGCAGTTGCTGCCCCGCACCGGGCGCTGGATCCCATGCAACGACATCCAGCCCATGTGCCAATGCTCTGGCAACCCAGCCGCTGCCGATCACGCCCACGCCAATTGCCGCAAATGTTTTGAGTTCGACGATGTACGTCATGACTGAAACCTCTGGAGAGTCGGCCAGGTCAGCCTTGAATGATTCGCCGCCAGCCAGACGAACGAACGGCAACCCGGACGGGCACTATATGAATGAAAGCACCTAAGCTAAGCAAAGTGTTCCAGCGAACGTTGTTCAAGCAGCCGTTCGCCTCGGGGAGGCAGGCCAAGCTTTTTGCGACCTGCCTCTGGCGTCAACACCCGTCCTCCCAGACGCTCAATAATTTCGCAGGCACGCTGAACCAGCGTGCCGTTAGTCGCGTGAATACCCCGATCTAGCCATAGATTGTCCTCAAGACCTACCCGGACATGCCCTCCGAGCAGCATGGCCTGCGCGACCATGGGCATTTGCATGCGGCCAATACCAAACCCAGCCCATTGCGCCCCCGGCGGCAGGCTGTCCACCATGGCTTTCATCGTGGTTGTATCGGCAGGCGCACCCCATGGAATGCCAAGACAAATCTGAAATAGCGGAGGCGCATCCAGCAAACCTTCTTTCAGCAACTGCCGGGCAAACCACAGATGACCCGTATCGAAGATTTCCAGTTCGGGTTTGACGCCCAGCGCCTGGATGCGCCTCGCTCCAGCCCGAAGCTGGGCTGGCGTTGAGACATAGATGTAATCGCCATCACCAAAATTGAGGGTGCCGCAATCGAGCGTGCAAATTTCTGGCAGCAGCGTTTCAACGTGCGCGAGACGCGTGAGCCCGCCGACAAGATCCGTGCCCGCACCAAACCGCATGGGATTTTCACCTGAACCGATTTCGAGATCCCCACCCATGCCCGCCGTCAGATTGATGATGACGTCGGTATCGGACGAGCGAATACGGTCAACCACCTCGCGGTATAGATCGGGATCGCGGCTGCCACGGCCTGTTTGGGGATCGCGCACATGACAATGCGCAACCGTCGCACCCGCTTTGGCGGCTTCGATGGCCGCATCGGCAATCTGTCTCGGCGTAACAGGAATAGCGGGATGTTTGCCAACCGTATCGCCCGCCCCGGTGACAGCGCAGGTCACAATCACTTCGTCATTCATGTGCGTGAATTCCTGTGGTTCTGATGAGATAAGCCGGAAAAAGCCGGAAAAAGCCGGCCTGCCGGATAAATACCTGAGACGGGCCCGTTTTGAACCTGATCGCCTATAGCCCAAGAGAAGCCCTGACTGCGGGCAAACCCTCTCCACCATCGAAAGTCTTCACACCAGCCAGCCAGGCATCAAGCACCTGCGGGTTTTTCTTCAGATAAGCCCGTGCAGCGTCGGCTGGTTTTTGCCGCTGCATGACCGATTGCATCAGCTGGTTTTCAAGTTGTACGGTGAAGTGCAAGTTGGCGAGCAGTTTGCCGACATTCGGACACCGGGTTTGATAGCCCGGTGAAGTCAGCGTATAAACACGCGCTTCGCCATCGTTCGGACCGAAAACGTTGTCACTGCCGCCCAGGTATTTCATGTCGATCTGGATGTTCATGGGATGCGGCTCCCAGCCGAGAAACAGCACCCATTTTTTGTCGCGGATAGCGCGCTCGACGGTTACCAGCATCCCGGCCTCGCTCGACTCAACCAGCTTGAAACTACCCAGCCCAAACTGGTTGCTCGAGATCATTTTCTGGATGGCCGCGTTGGCGCTGCTGCCCGGCTCAATGCCATAGATCTTGCCGTCCAGCTCCTTGTGGTGTTTGGCAATATCGGCAAAGGTTCGCAACCCGGCTTGATAAACGTAGGCAGGAACCGCGAACGTGGCTTTGGCGCCAGTCAGATTGGCGGGCTCGATCAGGTCGATCGAGCCCGCTTTCAAAAATGGAGTAAGCGCCTGTTCCTGCACGGGCCACCAGTAGCCCAGGGAGACGTCGATCTGACGGCTCTTCAAGCCGGCGAACGAGATTGGGACCGATGCGATCGTGCTGGCTGGACGGTAACCCAGAGCATCGAGAATGACCAAAGCCAGCGCCGTAGTGGATGTGATATCCGCCCAGCCGATGTCGGCAAAACGGACTGTCTGGCAGCTGGCGGGATCTTTGGCAACAGCGGGTGGCATGCATGCGGCCGTAAGCACACAAAAAACTGACACAAGCTTGACGAAATACTTCATTGCGTTCCCTTCGAACACGTGAGGAAAAGTGCGGCCGCATACGTTACTGACGTTATCGACGTTACTGACGTTATCGACGTTACTGACGTTACTGACGTTATCGGCCAAATCATGACTTGCCTGACTTGCCCGGGCACCCGTTCGGCATGGCTGACAGTGAGGCAAAGTTACCGCCTCATATGTCACCGGACGCGACCACTGGCGACCCGTTCTTGCTTGCCCGCGACTACGAGGGAAAACCTCCATGCCAGGCCGCGCTGACGGCAACATGGCCCTTGGCCATGCGGCCAGCATTCAGTTATCTATCTTGCCGCCGCTGCAAGCACTTGTTACGCTTTCCTGACCTCTTGCATCAGCCCACGCGTCCCTCATGCCCCAAGACATCGCTTTTTTGCTTCTGCCAGGTTTTTCGGCTCTCGGTTTTATCTCCGCCGTTGAGCCGTTACGCGTTGCCAACCGCTTTCGTAACGATCTTTATCGCTGGCGCATCCTGAGCACGGACGGCTTGCCCGTGACCGCGAGCAACGGTTTTTCCCTGAATGCTGAACCGGCCTATGGCATGGGCGGACAAGCGGCAAAATTACTCTTCGTCATCGCCGGGTTTAAGCCGCTAGCCTGCTACACCCGCCAGCTAGAAAACTGGTTGCGGCAACAGGACCGGGCCGGCATCACCCTCGGCGGCATTGATACAGGTAGCTTCGTGCTGGCGGAAGCGGGGCTTTTCAGCCTGACGGACAGCCTGACGCTGCACTGGGAAGCGTTATCCGCATTCCGTGAACGCTATCCCGCGTTACAGGTCAGCCAGGAGTTGTTTGAAACCGGGCCACGGCGCATGACGTGCGCGGGGGGAACTGCGTCGATCGACATGATGCTCGACCTGATCGCACGCGATCATGATGCAGCGCTCGCGGCCGCCATTTCAGAACAGTTCGTCATGAGCCGGATTCGCCGGCCCTCAGATCATCAACGCCTGCAGATCGCCGCGCGCTATGGCATTCACAATCCGAAGCTGATTCATGTCATTGGCATGATGGAACAGCACATGGAAGAGCCTTTGGCACCGGATGTGCTCGCGCAGCACATCGACGTGACACGCAGACAACTGGAGCGGCTTTTTTGCGCGGCGCTCAAGGACACCCCCACGCATTTCTATCTTCAACTCCGGCTTAGCCGAGCGCGCGAGCTTTTGCAACAGACAGACATGTCGATTACGTCGATCTGTGTGGCGTGCGGTTTCGAATCGCCGTCGCATTTCTCCCGTACCTACCGTGAGCGGTTTGGTGCAAGTCCCAGCCGGGATCGCAGTTCACATAGCCCCCATGCGGAGGGTGCGTTCATTGCAGCCGTGCGCTAAGGCTCAAGACAGGGGTTAAGGGGCAGGAAAGGGGCAGAAACACGAGGCAACACGAGGCAAGGCGAAAACGGGATGCCCATGTCCGGGCGTCCCGCTTGGGGGACAACCTGACAGACTCCCTGCCTGTTCAAAAATCAGATTTTTCTTTCTGGATGCACGTCGCCAATGCAGAAAACGGTTTGTTGCGCAGATCGCCTGATCTCGTCATTCGTCTCGTCACTTCACTGCCCATGCCCCATGCTGTTACCACTTCCATCCAGCCCCCGCATTGAAGCCGACGTCGTGACCGCTGCTCGATACTCCTGCGCCCCAGCTAAGACGACCATTATTGGCAAGCGCCTTGAAGTTCACAGCCAGGGCGCCGTAGCCCTTGTAGCCACCGACACCCACGCCCAGCGTCTTTTCACCGGGCCCCAGTGGCGGCAGATAGGCTCCCGTCATGGCCATCGCCATCGCTACGCCCGAATAAGCCCGCCGGGCGACATCGCTGACTTGCCCCAGGACACCTTGCAACTGCTGGACATTCACTGCATCGGTTGGCGCCGTACCCGGCGCCACATTCGTCACCTGACGCTCATGGCCTTTGGAGCCGACCGACACCGTATTGTCCCGGTCAGCAATCGAGCCTTGACCCATGGCAATGGAGTACCTCCCCGGTGCGGATGCGTCAGGGCCTAGCGCCATGCTTTCATCGCCAGCTGCCGAGGCGTTCGAGCCTACCGCCATGCTTTCATCGCCATCGGCCAGGGCGTTCGGGCCCACTGCCATCGCAAGGTCACCGTGCGCGGCTGCATTGGACCCCACCGCAATATCCTTATCGCCGGATGCATCAGCCGACAGACCCACTATCAGGCTACCTATGCCTCTTCCAGTTTTAACCAGTTCATTGTCATTCCCTCCTCCCTGGCCGCCGCTGTTCTTAACCTGAGCGTTCAAATCGTCAACCCTCCTATGCAGCGTGTCGTACTGTTGCTGGAAGTTTTGCTGCAGCGTATGCAACTGGCCACCATTCACGGCTTCCCGGCTACCCGGGGCAATCAGTCCATTGGCTAGACTCCCCAATACCGTGCCGTTCGTTCCACCTAACGTGATGCGTCCCAGGCCCAGGTCGTCGTATACGACGGCACCCATTGCCCGGCCATTCGGGTCCACCAGGCCCACCGCCCTCAGTTGGGCAACGGTCACCACATCGCTGTCGCTCTTGCCGCTTGCCACGCCGGTCACGACCCGTAACCCCTGGGTTCCGGCAAAACTGACCGTTTGGCCGCCCAGGCCATTCGCCACCAGAATATTGCCGCTCGTCTTGTCCTGTCTGACCAGGCCAAGTACGCCATTATCGATACCGGTGGTGAGCTGGGCCATCGAGGCCGCATCCTGCGTCAGGCGTTCGTCCAGTTTTGTAATGGCGCCATCCACCCCCCTGACCGTTGCACCGCCGACCGTGTACCTCGGCATCGTGACCGAGCCATCGCTGTTCACCGTGGCCCCACCGCCCAGTACGCCTGCCAGACTGGTCGCCGTGACATGCAGTTGTGAGCCGTTAACCGCATCCGTGCTGGTTGCACCGATCGTCCCCGCGGCGATGCCGTTCAATTGCCGCGCGCCAGCCGTACCGCTGAAATCGACGGCGGCGCCTGCGAGACTTTTCGCTACCGTGATCGTCTTGCTCGTCGCATCCTGCTGCACAAGGCCTATCGAAGTCGTGTCGATGCTGTTCACCCTCGCGGTCAGATTCGTGATGTCGCCGACGTTTTTTGTGATGTCTCTGGTGTTTTTCGTCGTCACTGTGTCCAGGCTTGACAGGGCCGCTCCCACGTTGTTCACAGTCGTGCCTTGCACGACGTACGACGGCGCTTTCAGCGTGCCATCGGGGTTTACCGCAGCGTCTCCGCCCAAGGCCCCTGTGATGCCTTGCAACTGCGTTACGTTTACCGCATCCGTAGCGGATCCCCCGGCCTTGATGTTTGTCAGCGTCGTGCCATTCGCACCGCCGCCTAGTGTCAGCTTGTCCTTCGTCGTGCTGTCGTATTTCGCCGCGATTCCATCTAGCGTGTTCAGCCCGGATTGGGCTGCCTCCGCTGTGGTTTGTGCCTTCACGCTCGCCGTGCTCACCGCATCGAGCTGGCTCTTGTTCACTGCATCCGTTGCAGCTGTGCCTGCCTTCACGTTGCCAAGCGTCGTGCCACCCGTACCGCCACCCAGTGTCAGCTTGTCCTTCGCCGTGCTGTCGTATTTCGCTGCGATTCCATCCAGCGTGTTCAGCCCGGATTGCGCTGCCTCCGCTGTGGTTTGTGCCTTCACGCTCGCCGTGCTCACCGCATCGAGCTGGCTCTTGTTCACCGCATCCGTTGCAGCTGTGCCTGCCTTTACGTTGCCAAGCGTCGTGCCACCCGTACCGCCACCCAGCGTCAGCTTGTCCTTCGCCGTGCTGTCGTATTTCGCTGCGATTCCATCCAGCGTGTTCAGCCCGGATTGCGCTGCCTCCGCTGTGGTTTGTGCCTTCACGCTCGCCGTGCTCACCGCATCGAGCTGGCTCTTGTTCACCGCATCCGTTGCAGCTGTGCCTGCCTTTACGTTGCCAAGCGTCGTGCCACCCGTACCGCCACCCAGCGTCAGCTTGTCCTTCGCCGTGCTGTCGTATTTCGCTGCGATTCCATCCAGCGTGTTCAGCCCGGATTGCGCTGCCTCCGCTGTGGTTTGTGCCTTCACGCTCGCCGTGCTCACCGCATCGAGCTGGCTCTTGTTCACCGCATCCGTTGCAGCTGTGCCTGCCTTTACGTTGCCAAGCGTCGTGCCATCCGTACCGCCACCCAGCGTCAGCTTGTCCTTCGTCGTGCTGTCGTATTTCGCTGCGACTCCATCCAGCGTGTTCAGCCCGGATTGCGCTGCCTCCGCTGTGGTTTGTGCCGTCGCGCTCGCTGTGCTTACCGCATCGAGCTGACTCTTGTTCACCGCATCCGTTGCGGCTGTGCCTGCCTTCACGTTGCCAAGCGTCGTGCCATTCGCACCGCCGCCCAGAGTCAGCTTGTCCTTCGTCGTGCTGTCGTATTTCGCCGCGATTCCATCTAGCGTACCCAGCCCGGATTGCGCTGCCTCCGCTGTGGTTTGTGCCTTCACGCTCGCCGTGCTCACCGCATCGAGCTGGCTCTTGTTCACCGCATCCGTTGCAGCTGTGCCTGCCTTTACGTTGCCAAGCGTCGTGCCATTCGCACCGCCGCCCAGCGTCAGCTTGTCCTTCACCGTGCTGTCGTATTTCGCCGCGATTCCATCTAGCGTGCCCAGCCCGGATTGCGCTGCCTCCGCTGTGGTTTGTGCTTTCACGCTCGCCGTGCTTACCGCATCTAGCTGACTCTTGTTCACCGCATCCGTTGCAGCTGTGCCTGCCTTTACGTTGCCAAGCGTCGTGCCACCCGTACCGCCGCCCAGCGTCAGTTTGTCCTTCGTCGTGCTGTCGTATTTCGCCGCGATTCCATCCAGCGTGCCCAGCCCGGATTGCGCTGCCTCCGCTGTGGTTTGTGCCGTCGCGCTCGCCGTGCCCACCGCGTCGAGCTGGCTCTTGTTCACCGCGTCTTTAGCTTGCGTACCATCCGCGACATTCACAATCTGGTTCGTCAACTCCGTTTGCGTCACCTGCCCCCCGCTGTCCTTCACCTCAGCACGGCCCACCGACACCGTATTCTCCCGATCCGCGATTGCGCCAGAACCTATGGCGGTTGCATTCCTTGCTGAAACCACAGCCCCAGAACCCAATGCCGTGCCATTAATCGCGGAAACTCTCGTCCCATAGCCCAAAGCAGATGAATTAAACTCAGCGGCATTGGCTCCAGCCCCTATCGCTGTTGCCTGAACATTACGCATGGCATTCTTGCCTGATCTTGCCCCAGCACCAAACGCAACTGAGCTTCCGCCCTGAACAGTGCTTCCCGCCCCCACCGCGGTTGAATAATCAAAAATGGAGGTTTCTGGTGCATCACTTGAGTTAGCCGTTGCAGCAGACCCAATCGCTATATCCAGGACTCCCGTTGCCGTTGCGGCATCGCTTCCGTTGACAGCAGACGTGCTGCCAGTCGCTAGAGGATCGGCTGCCGGAGCCGCAGCACTCATTCTTTTGGGTTGCCTCTGAGCCAGCGCCGCAGCCATGAAATCCGGTCGTACCGACGCGAGCACTGGGGCGAAGGCCGGCACAGACCGATTGTGAATATCGCAAGCCAGATCCGGCGCCGCCTGACTTAAACAGTTGAAATCAATGCCGGGACTCGTAAAAACACGATTTCGCATGGCATCCGACAAAGCGCCGGCCATTGCTATATGGAATGAGCTAATACTCCCCAGCAATACCAGTGAAAAAAAACGCAGACGAGTATGGGTACGCCCCTTACTTTGCCCGCGCACCCAATCAGAAGCGTTAGTCCACATCCCACCCGCTACGCTCCAGATGACGCGACAGATCTTAATCATGCGCGATCCCGGCGAAAGAATTAATTGCAACGCCTCGAATATCGCGCCTCACGAGATTAAATAAATCGGACTAATCCTAATAAATAACCCATTTTAATTGATTTGTCACATTTCCAAAAACATAAAAAAATCCTTTTATAACAAATACATACAAAAATACATAAGGATTTTAATTGAAAATTATCTGTTTTCATTAGATTCCTGTCGAAAATATTCGATCAGCAATAACACGACTCAGCTATTATTGCTGCGCCGCAAGAAAACAGACTGCTGTAAACCCTGTTATATTTTTTGAGAATAATCTTATTTTTATTTTATAAAGCACATTATTAAAACAGCAATAAAACGGGCGAAGATAACGTTTTTAATGCTTTATTCCTACGACTGGCATTTCCTTTAAACAAAGGCTGGGAACGGCATCAAGTCATCGCCAGCACACAAAACAAAGCGCAAGGCAGGATGAAAAAACGGGACGCCGGTTACCCGGACGTCCCGCCTGGCAGATCCCACCTGCTTGCTCAACAATCAGGTTTCTTGTTCTGGAGGTGCAGGGCCTGAGCAGCAAATTAATCTCCGCTCAGACCTGCCGTTCATGCGGTTACCACATCAGTCCAGCGCCCGCGTTGAAGCCCACATCGTGACCGCTGGTCGATACCCCTCCGCCCCAACTGATATTGCCTGTATTGGTGAGCGCCTTGAAGTTCACCGCCACGGCACCATAGCCTTTGTAGCCGCCGATCCCTACACCCAGCGCTTTTTTGCCGGGTGCGAGTGACGGCAGGTAAGTTCCCGACATCGCCATCGCCATCGCCACGCCCGAATAAGCCCGTCGCGCGACTTCGCTGACCTGCCCCTGGACACCGCGCAGTTGCTGCATGTTCGCCGCGTCGGTTGGGGCCGAGCCAGGCGCCACATTGGTGATCTGACGCTCCTTTCCCTGGGCGCCCACCGATACCGTGCTATCCCGGTCGGCAACCGAACCCTGACCAAGCGCTATGGCGTTATTAGCGGATGCCGATGTATCCGCGCCCAACGCCAGACTATTGGCGCCAGCCGCCGAAGCATTGGCGCCAACCGCAATGGCTTTTTCGCCGCCTGCGTCAGCCGTTGGGCCCACCACCAGGCTAGAAGCTCCTCTTCCAGGTTTAACCAGACCGTTATCGCCTCCTCCGATCTGGCTGTTCTCAACGCGGGTATTCAGACTGTCAACCCGGCCATTGAGCGTGTTGTACTGTTGCTGGAAGTCTTGCTGCAGCGCATACAACTGCCCCCCGTTCACGGCCTCGCGGCTGCCTGAAGCCAGAAGACCATCGTGGACGTTCGCCAGTACCGTGCCGTTTACCCCGCCCAGGGTCGCGCGTCCCAGACTCAGGTCGTCATACACAATGGCACTCAGCGCCTGGCCACTTGGGTCGACCAGGCCCACGGCCTTCAGCTGTGCAACTGTCACCGCATCGCTATCGTTCTTGCCGTTTGCCACGCCGCTCAGCACACGCAGGCCATCGGTGCCGGCGAAACTGACCGCCTGACCGCCAAGCCCATTCGCCACCAGGATATTGCCGCTCGTACTGTCCTGCGTCACGAGGCCAATCACACCATTATTGATGTTGTTGGTGATCTGGGTAATCGACGCCGAATTTTGCGTCAGCCGATCGTCCAGTTGTGAAATAGCCCCGCCCACCCCACTGACCGTTGTGCCACCGATTGCGTAGCTCGGCATCGTGATCGTGCCATCGGGATTCACCACGGCCCCGCCACCCAACGCGTTCGCCATGCTGCCCGACATGCCATACAACTGCGCACCGTTAAGCCCGTCGGTGCTAGCCGCACTGATCGCCCCGGGGGCGACACCGCGCAATTGCCGTGGGCCCTTCAAGCCGGTCAGATCGACGCTTGAGCCTTCGAGCGTTTTACCCACGGCGATGGCCTTGGTGATGGGATCCTGCTCCACCAGACCCAGCGAACCCGTGCTGATGTTGTTAACTGCCGTCTCAAGATTCGTGATGTCGCCGGTATTTTTAGCGATGTCTTTTGTGTTTTTGGTCGTCACGGTATCCAGGCTCGACAAGGCTGTACCCACGTTATTCGCGGTCGTGCCCTGAACGATATATGAGGGCGCTTTCAGCGTGCCGTCCGCATTGATCGTCGCACCTCCGCCCAGTGCATCGGTTACGCCGCTCAGTTGTGTCACGTTGACCGCGTCCATGGGCGATCCGCCTGCCTTCACGTTTGTCAGCGTTGTGCCATCCGCACCGCCACCCAGCGTCAGCTTGTCCTTCGCCGTGCTGTCGTACTTTGCCGCGAGGCCGTCCAGCGTGCTGAGACCCGTTTGCGCCGTTGTGGCCACGGTGTTCACCACATCAAGCTGGCCTTTGTTTACCGCATCCGTAACCGCTACGCCTGCTGCCACGCCATTCAACTGCCGCGCACCTGCCGTGCCTGTTAGGTCCACCGTCGTGCCTTCAAGGCCCTTGCCTACCGTGATTGCCTTGCTCGTCGCGTCTTGTTGCACCAGTCCTGTTGTGCCTGTGTTGATGTTGTTGACCGTCGTCTCAAGATTCGTGATGTCGCCGGTGTTTTTCGTTGTCGCTGTGTCCAGGCTCGACAGCGCTATACCCACGTTATTCGCGGTTGTGCCCTGAACGACATATGAGGGCGCTTTCAGCGTGCCGTCCGCATTGACCGCCGCGCCTCCGCCCAGCGCATCGGTTACGCCGCTCAGTTGCGTCACGTTTACCGCGTCCATGGACGATCCGCCTGCCTTCACGTTTGTCAGCGTTGTGCCATCTGCGCCACCGCCTAGCGTCAGCTTGTCTTTTGCTGTGCTGTCGTACTTCGCTGCGATGCCATCCAGCGTGCTGAGACCCGTTTGTGCCGTTGTGGCCACGGTGTTCACCACATCGAGCTGGCCTTTGTTTACCGCGTCCGTAGCCGCTACGCCTGCCTTCACATTGCTTAGCGTCGTGCCGTCCGTATCACCGCCTAGCGTCAGCTTGTCTTTTGCCGTGCTGTCGTACTTTGCCGCGAGGCCGTCCAGCGTGCTGAGACCCGTTTGCGCCGTTGTGGCCACGGTGTTCACCACATCGAGCTGGCCTTTGTTTACCGCGTCCGTAGCCGCTACGCCTGCTGCCACGCCATTCAGCTGCCGCGCACCTGCCGTGCCCGTTAGGTCCACCGTCGTGCCTTCAAGGCCCTTGCCTACCGTGATCGCCTTGCTCGTCGCGTCTTGTTGCACCAGTCCTGTTGTGCCTGTGTTGATGTTGTTGACCGTCGTCTCAAGATTCGTGATGTCACCGGTGTTTTTCGTTGTCGCTGTGTCCAGGCTCGACAGCGCTATACCCACGTTATTCGCGGTTGTGCCCTGAACGACATATGAGGGCGCTTTCAGCGTGCCGTCCGCATTGACCGCCGCGCCTCCGCCCAGCGCATCGGTTATGCCGCTCAGTTGCGTCACGTTTACCGCGTCCATGGACGATCCGCCTGCCTTCACGTTCGTCAGCGTCGTGCCATCCGCACCGCCGCCCAGCGTCAGCTTGTCCTTCGCCGTGCTGTCGTACTTCGCTGCAATGCCATCCAGTGTGTTGAGACCCGTCTGCGCCGTTGTGGCCACGGTATTCACCACATCGAGTTGGCCTTTGTTCACCGCATCCGTAGCCGCTACGCCCGCCTTCACGTTTGCTAGCGTCGTGCCATCTGCACCGCCATCCAGCGTCAACTTGTCTTTTGCCGTGCTGTCGTACTTCGCCGCGATGCCATTCAGCGTGTTGAGGCCTGTTTGCGCTGTTGTGGCCACGGTGTTCACCACATCGAGTTGGCCTTTGTTCACCGCGTCCGTAGCCGCTACGCCCGCCTTCACATTGCTCAGCGTCGTGCCGTCCGCACCACCGCCCAGCGTCAGCTTGTCCTTTGCTGTGCTGTCGTACTTCGCTGCGATGCCATCCAGCGTGCTGAGACCTGTTTGCGCCGTTGTGGCCACGGTATTCACCACATCGAGCTGGCCTTTGTTCACCGCATCCGTAGCCGCTACGCCTGCTGCCACGCCATTCAGCTGCCGCGCACCTGCCGTGCCCGTTAGGTCCACCGTCGTGCCTTCAAGGCCCTTGCCTACCGTGATCGCCTTGCTCGTCGCGTCTTGTTGCACCAGTCCTGTTGTGCCTGTGTTGATGTTGTTGACCGTCGTCTCAAGATTCGTGATGTCACCGGTGTTTTTGGTAGTCGCTGTGTCCAGGCTCGACAAGGCTGTACCCACGTTATTCGCGGTCGTGCCCTGAACGACATACGAAGGTGCTTTCAGCGTGCCATCCGCATTGACCGCCGCGCCTCCGCCCAGCGCATCGGTTACGCCGCTCAGTTGCGTCACATTTACCGCATCCATGGACGATCCGCCCGCCTTCACGTTTGTCAACGTCGTGCCATCCGCACCACCGCCCAGCGTCAGCTTGTCTTTTGCTGTGCTGTCGTACTTCGCTGCGATGCCATCCAGCGTGCTGAGGCCTGTTTGCGCCGTTGTGGCCACGGTGTTCACCACATCGAGCTGGCCTTTGTTCACCGCATCCGTAGCCGCTACGCCTGCTGCCACGTTTGCCAGCGTCGTGCCATCCGCACCACCGCCCAGCGTCAGCTTGTCCTTCGCCGTGCTGTCGTACTTCGCCGCGATGCCATCCAGTGTGTTAAGACCCGTCTGCGCCGTTGTGGCCACGGTGTTCACCACATCGAGCTGGCCTTTGTTCACCGCATCCGTAGCCGCTACGCCCGCCTTCACATTGCTCAGCGTCGTGCCGTCCGCACCTCCACCCAGCGTCAGCTTGTCCTTTGCTGTGCTGTCGTACTTCGCTGCGATGCCATCCAGCGTGTTGAGGCCCGTTTGTGCCGTCGTGGCCACGGTGTTCACCACATCGAGCTGGCCTTTGTTCACCGCATCCGTAGCCGCTACGCCTGCTGCCACGCCATTCAGCTGCCGCGCACCTGCCGTGCCCGTTAGGTCCACCGTCGTGCCTTCAAGGCCCTTGCCTACCGTGATCGCCTTGCTCGTCGCGTCCTGCTGCACCAGTCCTGTTGCACCTGTATTGATGTTGTTGACCGTCGTCTCAAGATTCGTGATGTCACCGGTGTTTTTAGCGATATCGCCGGTGTTTTTGGTCGTCACGGTATCCAGGCTCGACAGCGCTGTGCCCACGTTATTCGCGGTCGTGCCCTGAACGACATATGAGGGCGCTTTCAGCGTGCCGTCCGCATTGACCGCCGCGCCTCCGCCCAGCACATCGGTTACGCCGCTCAGTTGCGTCACGTTGACCGCATCCATGGGCGATCCACCCGCCTTCACGTTTGTCAGCGTTGTGCCATCCGCACCGCCACCCAGCGTCAACTTGTCCTTTGCCGTGCTGTCGTACTTCGCTGCGATGCCATCCAGCGTGTTGAGGCCTGTTTGTGCCGTCGTGGCCACGGTGTTCACCACATCGAGCTGGCCTTTGTTTACCGCGTCCGTAGCCGCTACGCCTGCCTTCACATTGCTCAGCGTCGTGCCATCCGCACCGCCACCCAGCGTCAACTTGTCCTTTGCCGTGCTGTCGTACTTTGCCGCAACGCCATTCAGCGTGTCGAGGCCCGTTTGCGCTGTGTCCGCTGCCATTTGCGCTGTTGCCGCTACCGTGTTGACCTCATCGAGCTGGCCCTTGTTCACCGCATCATTCGCTTCTGTACCATTCGTTACCTCCACGATCTGGCGTGACCCCACCGATACCGAGCGATCACGTGTCGCAGTTGTACCTCCCCCAAGCGCCACCGAAGATTGCCCTGTCGCAGTTGTACCTCTCCCAAGCGCCACCGAATATTGCCCTGTCGCAGTTGTATCTACCCCAAGCGCCACCGAATATTGCCCTTCCGCATTCGCATAAGACCCTATCGCCGTCGCGCTTCCTATCTTGGCATAGGCGTGAGCACCTACCGCAGTGTTGTATCCACCCGGGCCGATACTTTCTGCCACCGCTTCGGCTCCAAGCGCCGTGTTAAATCCTCCGCCTATAGCCGCGGCTTTTTCGCCCAGTGCCGTGTTCTTCGAAAAATCCGACTTCGCGCCCGAGCCAATCGCTATCGAGCTCGGGCCCGTCGCACTGGCCGCTGGGCCAGATGGTTCGATCGCAACGTACTTGGCCGTCATGTCCGCCTGCGTTTGCGCCTTGACGACTGCGGTATTCAAGGTCGAGTAAGCCATATCGAGCTGGCTCTTGTTGACCGCATCCAGCGCCACGGTGCCGGCTTTCACATTGCTCAGCGTCGTGCCGCCATCCGCCCCCCCCAGTGTCAGCTTGTCCTTCGCCGTGCTGTCGTACTTCGCCGCAATGCCTTCCAGCGCGTTGACGTCAGTCTGCGCGGCACTCGCCATGCTTTGCGCCGCCGTTACCGCCTTGCCCAGCGTCGTGTTGACCGTATCGAGCTGCACCTTGTTGACCGCGTCCAGTGCTGCTGTGCCCGCTTTCACATTGCTCAGCGTCGTGCCGCCATCCGCCCCCCCAGTGTCAGCTTGTTCTTCGCCGTGCTGTCGTACTTCGCCGCGATTCTGTCCAGCGCAACGACCCCGGACTGCGCCGTGTCCGCTGTCGCCTGTGCCGCCTGCGCCGCCTTGCTCAGCGTCGTGTTGACCGTATCGAGCTGGCTCTTGTTGACCGCATCCAGCGCCACGGTGCCTGCTTTCACATTGCTCAGCGTCGTGCCGCCATCCGTCCCCCCCAGTGTCAGCTTGTTCTTCGCCGTGCTGTCGTACTTCGCCGCGACGCCGTCCAGCGTAACGACCCCGGACTGCGCCGTGTCCGCTGCCGCCTGTGCCGCCTGCGCCGCCTTGCTCAGCGTCGTGTTGACCGTATCGAGCTGACTCCTGTTCACCGCGTCCTTTGGCGCTATGCCATTTTTCACGTTGCTCAACGTCGTGCCGTCGGCACCTCCCCCCAGCGTGACCTTGTCCTTCGACATGCCGTCGTATGTCACGCTAATGCCATCCAGCAATTTGAGCCCGTCCTGTGCCTTGTCCGCTGTCGCTTGCGCCGCGGTTGTCGCATCGCTTAACGTGTCGAACTGGCCCTTGTTCACCGCATCCTTTGCGTTTGTGCCTGCCGCTAACCCTGACAGCAAAACGCCGTTTTCCGTGGCACTCGCGGTAAGCACATTCACATTCTCCTTATCTGGCGACAAGGCAAGACTCATCTTTCCGGGTGTCAGCAGCAGGCCAGCATGATTGACACCATCGTCAACGCTCATGAGCGCGTAATTCGATACTCCCGGGGGGCGTAGGGGGGGGTGGTACAGCCTGTTTTTGTCCCGCTGGAATTAAGCTGGAAGGTTTCTAATCCATCTTTAACGCAAAAATTGCTGCCATACGCCATGGACGAAAATGAGGCAATAACCAGGGAAGATCCAAACAATAAAGCCCTGCATCCAGTCACCATGGGTAAAATAGAATTTGTAACAATTAATTTTGCGGCACGATTTTTACGCCGTCCTTTTGCATTTTCTTGAACCGCCATCCAGGTAGACGTTGCCTGATTCCATACTGTGCGATAGATCTTATTCATAATAACCCTCGGAAATGTTTATTTTAGAACCGCAGAATATCGCGGTTCCCAGGGTTTAAATGAATAGGACTGGTCTTAATATTCGTCAGACCTTTAATTATTATGCATTGTCTGCCACAGTTAATTCTAGTTACACAATTAACCTTTAAATACAATCACTTAAAATATTAGTTGCAGAAATTTCCTAATCTATAACAAGAACCCTGTAAACGCATAAAAAATAAATATAAGATAGAAAGAAATGCAACATTCAGAGTATTTTTTCTGTTATTCGAAATATCCCACCAGGAAAAATTACAGTTATGCCACGATTAAATCAGATCAAGCCAGGATTGTTTTAAGACTTATCTCATCAGATCCAGCCTCAATTAATCATCAATATTTAAACGGCATTAAAATGAATGTCGCATCCCGACACGTACATTCGCCTGGGAAGGGGTAGATGACGGCGCAAAGCTATAACCAATTACCGCATTCACGCCCTGCGTGGCCTTCAGATAATCGCTGGACAAATAAATATCCGTCCGTTTGGACAGCAGGTAATGTATGCCAAATGAAACCTGATTCCAGTGGTGCCCTTCAAAGCGGCTGTACTGATACCCCCCGATCGCGCTCAATGCGGCCGTGATCTGCCAGTTCGCCCCACCTTCCAGCACTTTCATGACCGAAGCGACGCCGAAGGCGTTGAGCGTCGTATAGGTGAAATTGCCCATCAGAGTCACGTTTCCCAGCGCATAGCTCGAACCGATGCCAAATGTTGCTTGCCGCTCCAGCGCAAACGGCTGGCGGGCATAGAGGTCGGTCAGCGTCCCGCTCACTGGGTCCACGTTGACCGTCGCCTGGCCGAGGAAGGTCCGCGTGCCGAGCATCGCGTAAGGATCGAAGGCGTAGATGCCGTGCGGCTGGTTCAGTTGCGTATAGGCCGCACCGAGCGTGAACGGCCCATTCGCGTAATGCGCGCCAAAGCTATAGGCGCTATAGCGATGGAAATCGCCTGCCATGCCGCCAAACGAAAACATCGCACCCAGCTTCAGGCCAGCCATTTCATCAGAGAGATATTTCAGCGCGTTGGGCAAGCGGTCGCCATTGAAGCGGTCGAAATCGCCCTGGTGGATCGCGTAGCCGCTAGCCCAGCCGGAGACGTTATAGGACGTCACCATTTCGTTCGTCATATCCAGCTGGTTGCCAAACGACAGTGTGCCCCACGCACCGTGCACCCCAACGTAAGCCTGGCGTCCAAACTGCGCACCGCCAAAGCCGAGTTGTCCATTGCCGAGGCGAAAACCGCTTTCCAGCACAAACACGGCATCTAGCCCGGCGCCAAGGTTTTCGCGTCCCTTGATGCCCCAGCGGTTGCCGTAGGACACGCCATCGTCGAACTTCGTCACATAAGCGCCGCCGGTATTGCTGACATAGGTCATGCCAGCATCCAGCACGCCGTAAAGCGTGATGCTGCCTTGCGCGCGGCTAGCCCCGGAGATTGCGCTCAGCGTGCAGGCCAGCGCGATTGCGGCCACGGTGCGAGTGGCAGAGGGAGAAGAAAGGGAAGATGAAGTTGATGTCGCTTGCATTGCCTGGGCCTCCTGTCCTATCGAAGATGGAGGCACAGTACAAGCCCATATTTCGTCTCACGCAAAGCGATACGACAGGCACGGATGCCAGGGCGACAGGGGCAACCCGGCGGCAAACCGGGCTTGAGAGGGATAACTGCGAGGACTAACTGCGAGGGTTAATTACGAGGGTTAATTACGAGGGTTAATTACGAGGGTTAATTACGAGGGTTAACTACGAAGACACACTACGTCTGCCCAGCGAGCCACGTTCGCACCCGCCCAGGATGCATGGCCAGCCACGCCTCAGCCGCCGCCGCGGGCGTGGCGCCGCGTTCGATGGCGAGCATGATGGCGTCGATCTCACCGGGCTGCCACTGAAACCGTTCGAGAAATGCCACCACGGGTTGCGCCCGGCTCTCAAACCCTGCATGAATCACGTTATCGACATGTTCGGCCGCGCCATAGATCTGCTTGGGATCATCAAGAAACTTCAGCTTCCACTTCGCAAACATCCAGTGTGGTGCCCACCCGGTCACGACGACCGGCTTGCTTGCCTGCATCGCACGCGCCAGCTCGATGGTCATGGCGCTGCCGGAGCTAGGTATCAGTGTGTAATCGAGCGCATAGGCTTTGAGCGCATCGCTGGTTTTTTGCATCACGCCCGAGCCCGCGTCGATGCCGATAATGCGCGCGCCATAACGCGCCCTGCTCGCAGCCAGATCGGCAATGCTGGTTTCAGGCATGGCAGCGGGAACAATCAGTCCAATCCTGGCGTTGGGGAAATTCGCTCCGAGGTCTTTTACCTTGTGCTGGAACTGTGTCCAGTACGCCCCCTGGGTCACGGGCCGCCAGGCGGAAAGCGTGACATCCAGATCACCGCGCGCCACGCCTTGCCACATGATTCCGGCAGCCACGGCAATAAGTTGCACCGGATAGCCCAGACGCTTTTCGATCACCTGGGCTGCGATATTCGAGGTCGCCACGCTGTCATCCCAGCCCTCGACATAGCCAATCCGGATCACCGGTTTGGCTAGCCTGGCAGGTATAGCGTCTGTGCCGGCTTGTGCCGGAGCGCTCAATGGGGTCAACAGGACAGCACCCAGCATCCTGCAACAGACCGCCCTTCTTTCGCCGTTCATGATCACGCTCCTGTCAAGTCGTCGTTACGATGAATGCCTGACATCGTTAATCAGACCGCCTGGGTGACGCTTTCCGCTCAACGGCGACGAAGGACGATCGGCGCTGAGAGCCATCACGCAACCTACTTGTCGATGACGAGATCGGAGCGCGGCGTGCTGCAACACAGCAGCACCATCCCCTGATCTATTTCGCGCTGGCGAATGCCGCCGTTGTGCTTCATCTCGACTGCGCCGGAGACCAGCTTGACCTTGCAGGTGCCGCACATGCCTTGCGTACATGACGCGGGCAGGCGCAAGCCCGCTTGCCGGGCGGCATCGAGCACCGGCTGGCCGCTGGCGCAGACGATCTCGCGCTGGCTCCGGGTAAAGCTCACCGCGAAAGTTTCCCGGGCGGAGGCTTCTCCTGGGGCTGCTTCAGGTGTACCCGGGGGCTGATCCGCGGCGACCTCGTTCGTGGCCCGCGCCGTCAGGGTCTCGAACGAAAAACTCTCTTCGTGATAGTGCTCGGGATCAAAGCCCGCTTCGTCCAGTAGCGCCCGCACGGCTTGCATATAGGGCGCGGGGCCGCAAACAAAAACCTCGCGTCCGGCAAAGTCGGGAGCAATCAGCCGCAGCAAGGGCAGCGTTAGCCAACCCGTCACCCCGGCCCAGTTCGTTCGCGTCCCCAAGCGCTCGCAGACAAACGAGGTACGAAAATGGCGCTGGTTCGCGGCGATCAGGTCCAGCTCGCGGGCAAAGATGATGTCGTCCGGCGTGCGGGCGCTATGCACGAAAACGATATCTCGATCTTCGTTGAGTTCGTGATAAGTGCGGCTCATCGCCATCAACGGAGTAATGCCCGAGCCTGCCGAGAGAAACAGATACTTGCGCGCCGGATGCCGTGCGCAGGTGAAATCGCCAGCGGGCGCGAGCATGCGTACGCTCGCGCCCGCCTGAAGCTTGTCGTGCAGCCAGTTCGACACCTTGCCGCCAGGCACCCGCTTCACGGTGATCGAAAACGTGTGGGGCCGTGTCGGTGGCGACGAGATCGTGTAGCAGCGGTTGACGTGCTCACCGTCAATCTCGAGTTCAAGCGTGATGAACTGTCCCGGCTCGAAAACAAAGGCCCGCCCCAGGGGCGAGCGAAAGAAGAAACTTTTGACGTCGTGGGTTTCCTCCCGCACCTGACAGCAGAGCAACGCTTCTTCCTCTTCGCAGTTCCAGCGCGCGGGCAAGGCATGCCAGAACTGCGGCTGGGCCAACCGGCCGAGGGCAGGCTCGCTCGCCAGGGTTGCCGCATCGCGCATCATGATTGGCTCCACTTGCTGGTTTGGCATCACGTTGTGAGGCGAGTGCTGGCTGCGCGCCCGCCACGATAGGCACGGCAGCGTAGCCAGCGGAAATGACAGGTTTTATCCGGTCTGGCACTGTAGCGAACGTTTGCTAGCACGGCCCATGGACCCACTCAGCTTGATTCAACGGGTTGTCTATTGAAACTGTGGAACCGTGGAGCTGCGGCTATTTAGCGGGTTAAGTGCTATCGCTCAGGCTTATACAACGCTGTGCATCGGCTGCAGGACGGGCTCACCCGCATGTCGCTCAACCGGCGCCAGATCACGTCCAGATTGGGGGAGGCGCTCAAGATAGGCGGCCAGGCGGCTGATATACCAGCTGCTGAATTTTTCCACGAGCCCTTCGGTGTAAGGCGAATACGGTCCTGGCTCATAAGCGCTACCCGACACGCCCCGCTGCGAATACTCGACCAGCACCCGGTCTTGATCGTTAGTTGCGTTCCAGACCGCCATCAGATTTTCCACGTCGTAGTCGATGCCTTCTTTCGCCTCGCGGTGCACTAGCCATTTCGTTCGCACCAGGGTTTTGCTGGCGGAGAGTGGCAATACCGAGAACGTCACGATGTGATCGCTCATGAAGTGGTGCCAGGCGTTCGGCTGGGTCCAGAACGACAGCCCACCGAGATCGGCATTACGGAATTCGCCCAGCAGTTTTTTCGAGGCGATTTTGGCATCGAGCGTTTGCGATTCGCCGCTGCGATCGAGCGGCAGACGCTGGGTGCGAAAACCCGTGATAGCGGAAAGCTGATCCATTTCCGTTGACGGCAAATTGAGCGCACCCCACTGTGCATTGCGCATCGCGCACGTGCGTTCGAACTCGGCCATGCCCTCGGCGTTCGTCACGCCGGGCTGATAACCAAAGCCGTATTCGTAAAGCGAGATCGTGAGTTCGGGATGATTGGCCACGCAGTGGTAACACTCGCGGTTGTTCTCCATGGTGAGCTTCCAGTTGCTCTCTTCGATGAGGTCGACGGCCGCGGCGATCTTGCAGTTGAACAGATCGTGTGGCAGCAGATAGGGCTCCATCACCGCGCGCATCGAGGCGAAATCGGTAGGCGGCGAGTCGGCCAGACAGACGAAAATCAGCCCTGCCAGGTTCTCGACATGAACCGGTTTGAGGTTGTGCTTGCCGTGATCGAACCGTTCACCCATGTGTTCGGCGAACATCAGCCGGCCACTCAGGTTGTAGGTCCAGCTGTGATAGGGGCAAACGATATTGCCTAGCGAGCCGCGCGCTTCGTTGCACAGGCGCGAGCCACGATGTCGGCAGATGTTATGAAACGCCCGCACCTGCATGTCGTCATCGCGCACGATGAGGATCGAGTCATGGCCCAGTTCGACTGTCACGTAATCGCCCGCTTCGGGAATGTCGGGTTCAACGGCGACATAGATCCAGTGCTCGCGGAAGATCGCCTGCAAATCAAAAGCAAAAATGGCTTCGCTCAGATAAAACGGCGCTTCAAGGCTATAGCCCGGTTGCCGCCGCTCGACGAGCGCGCGAATGTCAGCCATCAGGTTCATCACTGCTCCCGGAATGCGGGGGCCTTCAGCGGGCACCCTTTAATCGTTGATGAGTTGATGCTCGCGTAAATAATCGAGAATCGCTTGCGCTTTTTCGACTGAACTTCCTTCAATTACGACGCTACCGCCCCGGCTTTCGGTGGTGGTCGCCGAGCGCATGCGGGCAGCGCCCGAGCGTTTTTCCGGGGCGGTGAGTTTCACGGCCTGGCGCGGTGTGGACACGATGCGCCAGGCATGGGTTTCGTTGTGTTCAGGCGCATCGCCGGAAGGGTTTTGTGCGAGCGCGAGCGCGGGCAAGGCCATGTCAACCGAGCCCGCGCGTGAGCGGGCGTAGGCATAGCGTGGCGTGGCGCTGGCAAGCGGGTGAATCGCCAGCACGGCAGGCAGCGTGACGCTCACCTTGCGCCGCCGCCCTTGCGGCAAAAACTGTCGCGCGGCAATGCGCTGGCCGTCATCGCTCAGATGCGCTTCGACCACGGCGCCGAGCAGCGGATAATCCAGCGCGGCGGCGATCTGGTAAGGCAGCAGCCCGCTATCGAAAGCGCCTTCGGCACAGGTGCCGGTGAGGATCAGGTCGTAGCCGCGCACGTGCATGGCCAGCAGCGCCGCTACATCATCACGCGTGCTATCGCAACACAGCACATCGACGCGGGCAGCGCCCAGCGCCAGATAGTCTTCGAGCGCGGGATGAGCGGGGTTGCCCGCATGGATGACATCGAGTTGCGCAGCATGGTGTTGCGCAAGATGACGGGCGATTTCAAGCGCGAGGGCATCATTGCGGCTATACCGTGGCGCGCCATTCAGCGGGTGGCATCCCACGGATACCAGCACCGCGATCCGTTGCAAGACGTGGCTCATGCGGGGACTCCTTCACGCTGTGGATCTGGCTCAAAGGGCAGGAGCAGGGGCAGCGCCGCGCCTGCCGGTGGAGAGCCCAAACCGGAAACCATGGCCTGCGCTTCGCATTCGTCCGCGCACGGCGCATGGTCTTGAGCTTGGCCTTTATCTTTAGCCAGCATGTCGAGCAGCGAGGCCATCGTCGCCTGGGCATCGTCCACGATGGCCAGGTTCGCGCGTTTGACCATGGGCGCGCTGCGATCGAGGTTCACCGCGATCACATGACGGCAATCCTTGATCCCTTGCAAATGCTGGACCGCGCCTGAAATGCCAAACGCGAGATACACGCTCGCGCTCACGGTTTTGCCGGTCGCGCCAATCTGCCTGTCGCGGGCAAAAAGCCCGTTATCCACGGCCACGCGGCTCGCCCCCATCGCCGCGCCCAGCTTGCCTGCGAGTGTTTCGAAGAGGGCGACATCGGTCACGCCATGACCCGCCGAGACGATAAAGTCGGCCTCTTCAAGCGCGACTTGCGCGGCGTCGATCTCGTCGATGCCTTCATCGAAATAACACGCGTGATGCCTGTCCCTGTTCGTCTGTGTGCCGGAACCCACCGTCGTGGCCAGCTCGATGCGCTCGCCCGCGCCGACGAACGGCAAGCGTGAATCCACCGCCCCCGCCTCCAGCAAAATCATTTTGGGCCATGCGCGCGTGGCAAACGCGCGCTTGGCGTGGAGCCGCACACCTATATGCTGCGCCCCGAGCTCCACGCCATGACACGCAATGCTCAGGCGAGCCCGCGCGGCGTAGCGGCGGCCAAGGTCGCCATCGCCCGTGCTGTTATCCGGCATCAGGATGTGGCGCGGTGCAACCTGTTCGACGCAAGCGGCAAGCATCTGCAATTCGTGTTGCGGCGCGAAGATGCGGGTGTCGAACCCGGGCAGCACGATGATCTGGTCTGCGCCCAGCGCGGCGGCATCGTCCTTGAGTTCGCCGAATACCAGCAGCACCACTTGAGTTTCGCTGTCGGCCATCAGCGCGGCAGCGGCGAGGGCCTGGCAAGCATGGTCATCCAGTGCGCCGCGCTCGCTATGCAGCGCCACCAGCAGCGCATGCCGTGGTTGCGTCACCTGACGCCGCGGCTTGCTGGCTGCCTGGCCATGCCCGCCTGGGACATCCGGGGCGTTTGGCTTCAGCGGAGCCTTGCCCGATGCGGCAACAGCCAGCGCCGCGCCGGGGGCGCCGGACATCACACGGCGCAGTCCATCGGGCGTCAGCATGAACGGCCGGCGCGGATTGATCCGCTTGAGCGGGGCATTCCTGTTCATCAGGTTCACTCCAGTGCAGCTGCAACCAGTTCTGCGATGTCGAGTACTTCGGGGCGCGGCCCGACAACGCCTTCGAGCATCGCGGTGCAGTTCGGACAAGCGACGGCGACAATCTCCGCACCCACCGCACGCGCATCGGCCACGCGGAGATCCGGAATGCGCTGCTGCCCCGGAATATCGGTTAGCGGCGCCCCACCGCCTCCCCCGCAGCATCGGCCCTGCTTGCCATGGCGCGCCATCTCGATCACCTCGATGCCCAGCCTTTGCAACAGTTGCCGGGGAGCTTGCGTCTCGCCGTTATAGCGGCCGAGATAGCACGGGTCGTGATAGGTGATGCGTTGTTCCTGCCAGGCCTCAAGCGCTTTCGGCGCCAGCTTGCCCGCCACGATCAGCGATGCGATCAGGCTCGTGTGATGCAGAACCTCAAAGCGTGCCCCGAGCGCGCGATATTCGTTGCGCAAGCTGTGCATCACATGTGGGTCCGCCGTCACGATGCGTTTAAAGTCGAGCGTGAGCAGCGTGCCCATCAGCCGCCGCGCCAGAAGCTGGAACGTCGCTTCATCGCCCAGGCGGCGTGCCACGTCGCCGGTATCGGTTTCGGCGCTACCCAGTAGCGCGTAATTCACGCCGGCATGGTTCAGCACTTTGAGCAAGGCGCGCAGCGTGCGCTGGTAACGCATGTCGAATGCGCCCTCGCCTGCGACAAGCAGCACATCGACCGCCTGGCCGGGCTGCGCTACCGGTGCGTTCAGATCAATCGCCCAGTCGTAGCGCGCGGTGTTGTCGTAACCGCCTGCCGTGCCGGTTTCGCGCAGGTTCGCCAGCACTTGCGGCCCTTTGCCTGGGACGGCGCCGAGCGTGAGGGTCTGGCTACGGCGCATATCGACGATGGCATCGACATGTTCGATCAGCATCGGACACTCCTGCACGCAGGCGCGGCAAGTCGTGCAGGACCAGAGCGTTCCGGCTTCGATCAGCCCCGGCACGAGCGGGCCATGAGGCACGCCGCGATGCTGCCCTGGCGCGATGCCAGGCGCCGGACGGCCTGCATAGGCGGCATCGCTGCCGCCGGTCATACCGGTGACAAGATCCTGAACCAGCTTCTTCGGATTCAATGGCTGGCCCGAGGCGAACGCCGGACACGCGGCTTCGCATTTGCCGCACTGCACGCAGGCATCGAAGCTCAAAAGCTGGTTCCAGCGAAAATCAGCGGGCTGGCTCACGCCGTACTCTTGCGCGGCCAGCGTGGGCATCTTGAGTGCGGTGGGGGGAAGCGCCGTGGCGGGCAAGGTGCCGGACGCGGCGAAACGCTCCTGGCGAGAATGAAACGCCAGATGCAGGAGCCCCGCGAGCGCATGTTTCATCGGCCCACCGCGCGCCGCGCCCAGTGTCAGCGCATAGGCGCCCGCGGCCAGCAACAGCACGCACAGCAGCGCCAACGCGCCCGACATCACCTGCGGCGGCACGGCCATCAAGAGCGTCAACCCCAGCGCGAAGGCCGCCAGCCAGAGCGGCAACGTATTCCACGAGCCGCGCGAGAGCCGCTCCGGCATGCCGCGCTTGCCATACCGCCGATACCCGACGCAAGCCACCCCCCCGAGCATCACCAGCGCGGCGAGCAAAATCAGCCGGTCCAGCCACGGCGAATACAGCGCCAGGCCGTAGTTCACGAACACCAGCACCAACGCGCTCAGCGCCCCTCCGGCCGTGGCGACATGGGCACGAGCGATATAAGGATCACGCGCCACCACCTGATGCAAATCGACGAAGTAGCGTTTGGGAATGGTCAGCAGTTGCACGAAGCCCAACGCGCCGGGCTCGGCCGCACGCCCCAGACGCCAGTAAGCGGCACGGCGCGCCACGGCCCATGCCAGGCTGGCAAGCGCGAGCCACAGCAATAGCGAGATCAGGAACGCTAGGCTCATGACTAAAAATCCTTGCAAAGACGCAGCGCGTCGTAAATCGCCCCGTGGATGTTGTGCATCGAAATGCAGTCGCCCACGCGAAACAGCAGAAAACGCCCCGCGCCCAGCGTTTGCGTCAGACAGGGTTGCGGCTGCGCGGCGAAAAGCGCCTGCACGTCGGTCTGGCCACGGTTGAGCGATTCGGGCTTGAGTGCCCAATAGAGCGCATCGTTCGGGATACTGCCGTTTTCGATCACGATCTGGTCGACAGCGCGTTCTTCCTGCTCGTCGGTGTATTCGTTGCGCAGCACGGCGATCTTCTTGTCGTCCTCGGCATAGACACGCTCGAGCCAGTAATTCGGCGTATGGATCACGCCCAGCGCATACAGGCGGCGATAGAAGATCGGGAACGTTGTGCCGCCCACGTCATCGGCAATCTTTACATCGGGCGTGACGATCTCGACATCCGAGCCACGGCTAGCGATGAAATCAGCTACGCCCGCGCCCGCATGCGTGCTGACGCCGTCGTACACCAGCACATGCGGACGCAGGGCAACGCGGCCTGCGAGCACCTCCCATGAACTCACGGCGAGGCCCTCCTGCACGCCCCAGGCACTGACTTGCTGGGTGTAACTGGAGCCACCCGTGGCCAACACCACGATGTCGGGCTGCTGCGCGAGAATCTGCGCCGCATCCGCTTTGATCCCCAGACGCCGTACTACGCCGAGACGTTTCGTTTCCATGTCGAACCAGCGCACGATGCCCGCCATCTGCTCGCGCTGCGGCGCTTTGGCTGCTAGCGTAATTTGCCCGCCCACCGTATCGGCTTGCTCGAACAGCACCACCTCATGGCCGCGCAAGCGCGCCACGCGCGCCGCTTCAAGCCCTGCCGGCCCTGCGCCGACCACGACGATGCGGCGCTTCGGACCACGCGATTTGCCGATGACGTGCGGCATCGTCGCCTCACGCGAGGTCGCGGCGTTCTGCACGCAGAGCACATCGAGCCCGTTGTACTGGCGATCGATGCAATAGTTCGCGCCGACGCATTGCCTGATCTCGTCTTCGCGGTCTTCGCGGATCTTGAGCACCATATGCGGGTCGGCAATCTGCGCGCGTGTCATGCCAACCAGGTCGACCATGCCCGTGGCGAGCAAACGTTCGGCCTGCCCTGCGTCACGGATGCTCTGCGCGTGCATCACCGGCAGCGTCACCACCGCCTTGATTCCCGCCGCCAGATGCACGAACGGCTCAGGCGGCAGCGCCATCGGCGGCATGCAGTTGGCCAGCGTATTGTGCGTATCCGCCCCCGAGCCGATCACCCCGAGGTAATCAATCAAGCCGGTTTCGGCCATGGCCTGAGCGATTTCCTTGAGTTGCCCATGATCAAGACCGTCCTCATGGAACTCGTCGCCACACATGCGCAGGCCCACGCAAAAATTTGCCCCAACCGCCTCGCGCACCGCTTGCAGCACTTCGATGCCAAAGCGCAGGCGGTTGCTCAGGCTGCCACCCCATTCGTCGTTGCGGAAGTTGGTGCGCGGGCTCCAGAACTGGTCGATCAGATGCTGGTGTGCCGCGGAGATTTCGATGCCATCCATGCCGGCTTGCTGCACGCGCCGGGCCGCCGCCGCGAAATCGCCGATGATGCGGCGCATCTCCTCGACCTCGATGATCTTGGCGTTGCCCCGATGAACCGGCTCGCGCACACCAGAAGGCGATACCAGGTGGGGCCAGTGTTCGCCATGAAAAGCCGAGCGGCGTCCCATATGCGTGGCCTGGATCATGATCTTCGCGCCGTGGCGATGCATCGCCTCCGTCAGGCGAGCCAATGGCTCGACAACCTGATCGACGGCGAGATTGACCGATTTCCACCAGCCTTGCGGGCTATCGAGCGAAACCGGGCTTGAACCGCCACACACAGCAAGGCCGACTCCTCCTTTGGCTTTTTCCTCGTAGTAGCGGATATAGCGCTCGCCGGGCATCCCTCCCGGCTCGGCGTAAACCTCGGCATGAGCGGTACTGACGATCCGGTTGCGCAGCGTCAAGTGATTGAGCGTCAGCGGTTTGAAGAGATTCGGATAGCGCATTGCGGCGACCTTGGGCAAGGATCGGTGGGACGAGGTATTTTTTCGGCTTCCAGCAACGGCAACGGCAACGGCAAGCTCACAACGTCAGCGGTGAAACTTCAAACACGCAATGATCGTGGCCTTCGGCCGCGCACCGCACTTCGCGCGCAATGGCCCGGGGCGGTACGTCAGGACACGCGTCCCGGCGCGGGCGGGTGTCGTTCACCCAGTCCATCGCACCGGCGAACCAGCCCGCGAACATGTAGCAAAGCTGGCCTTCCTTGTCGGGCTGCGCCAGCACGAACGACGAATGACGCAACCCGATGCGCGCCCGCGCCTGCGTGGACTCCGCTTCGATCAGCGAGAACTGTCCCCAGCCACGTTGCGACAAACGCCGCAGATAATGTTCGAACACCGCCATGCCGCTTAAAGCCTGCTGTTTGGCTTCCTTGTCGCACCAGTACCAGGCCGACTTGTAGCCCGCCCGGTACAGGATCTCGGCGTAGGTATCGCGGCCCAGCGCGTCTTCGACAGCAACATGGTTATTGGTGAAAAAATGCCGGGGCACATACAGCATCGGCAGTGCGTCGGTGGTCCAGACGCCGGTATCAGGATCGACGTCGATGGGGAGTTGGGGATGCATGGGCTTTGTCTCGCGGTTTTTATCTGTGCTTTATCGGTACCTTGCTGGCACCTTGCTGGTACCTTCAGAGCACGCACTCATTCTCTCAACGTCGCAACAAGACAGGAATTATTCAGGCACCCCAAACCTCGCGGAACACACGCACCCAGTTCTCGCCCATGATCTTGCGAATGCGTGACTCAGGCCAGCCTGCACGCTGCATCGCGTGCGTGAGGTTGGGAAACTCCGCAATCGTGCGAATGCCAAGCGGATTGACTACCCGGCCAAAATCAGTCAGACGGCGATAACGCCCTTTGTCATGCGTGAGCCAGTCGAAGAAATCGGTGCTATAGCCCTGGGTGAAATCGGTGCCGATGCCAACGGCGTCCTCGCCAATCAGGTTCACCATGTACGCAATCGCTTCGATGTAGTCGTCGATGGTCGCCTCGCTGCCGCGCCGGAGAAACGGCGCGAACATCGTGACGCCCACGAAACCGCCCGCATCGGCGATCTCGCGCAGTTGCTCATCCGACTTGTTGCGCGGATGGTCTTTCAGCCCCGACGGCAGGCAATGCGAATAGCACACGGGCTTTTTCGACCACGCAATCGCCTCGGATGAAGTCATGCCTCCCACATGCGACAGATCGACCATGATTCCAACGCGGTTCATTTCGGTAATGACTTCGCGGCCAAAATCAGACAACCCGCCATCGCGTTCATAGCACCCCGTGCCCACCAGGTTCTGTGTGTTGTAGCAAAGCTGAACCACGCGCACGCCCATATCGGCAAATGCCTCGATATAGCCGAGATTGTCTTCAAAGGCCTGCGCATTCTGAAAACCGAGAATCACGCCCGTGCGGTTTTCCTGCTTGGCACGCAGGATGTCGGCCGTGCTGCGCACGAGTATCAGATGCTCGCTGTTGGCGCGGATTTGCTGCTTCATTTGCGCGATGTTGTCCACGGTCCTGGCAAAGCTCTCCCAAACCGAGACCGTGCAATTGGCCGCCGTAATGCCACCAGTGCGCATGTCTTCAAAGACGGTGCGTTCGAACTTCGAAATATTCAGCCCGTCGATGATGATGCTGTCCTGATGCAGGGTACTCATGGCAATGCTCCGTCTTGCTTGCGTAGGGGGCTTGTGGGTTCTAACCGTCGGGTCCAGGTGCCGATACCGGGAAAGCGCCGGGAAAGCGGGAAAGCACCAACGCAGTAAAAAAGCGCTCGCAGGGCGCAAAGGTCTTGCGGCAAAAATGCCTGAAAACCGCATGGAAACTGCTTGAAAACCGCCTGGAAATAGCTTGAAAACAGCTTGGAAATAACTTGAAAACAGCCTGGATATGGCTGGGAGACGGCTCTATTCTTGTCTTTCGCCTGGGGCGCAAATTGATGAATTCAGACGCATTCCTGGCTTTTTACGCCACGCCTGCGCGACAGGCTTTCAGCGCACGCCGTGCACGGCATTCGCGGTATTCGCTTTACTTTCGCGGTATTTTTCGTGTTGTTGCAATGCAAGGCGGAAGCTTCCTCAAAAGATGGGCGTTTGATGCAGATCCTATATTCACCTCAGCAAATAACCCACGTTCATGCGCGGCAATAAAATTCATCAGGAAAACCCATAAAATTCAGGGTTTCGCCGTATGGCATGAAACTTGAACTTAAACCGAGAATGAACCTCGCCGCAAAACACTAGCGGTTCGCCCCACCATGCTTCAAAGGAAGTTTCGCCTCATGTCGCCGGACCGCCTCGCGTCACTGTCTCATTTCGTTTTCATGCCCCTGCCCAATTTCACACTGATCGCGTTCAGCAACGCGATTGAAGTGCTACGGATGGCCAATCATCTGGGTGGAGAAACCTTGTATCGCTGGACCCTGGTCAGCCCGGAAGGCGGGCCGGTCCACGCCAGCAATGGCTTGAGCGTTGAAACCCGCCATGCCGATGAGGTGGTCTCCGCCGATATTGTGTTTGTCTGCGGCGGCACCAACGTGCGGCGCGAAACCAGCGCACAACACCTGTCCACGCTGCGGCGTTTTTCCCGCAGTGGCACGGTGCTAGGCAGCCTGTGTACCGGCACCTATGCACTCGCCCGCGCCGGTTTGCTCTCGGGGTATGCCTGCGCGATTCACTGGGAAAACCTCTCGGCACTCAAGGAAGAATTTCCGCAGACGCGTTTCCTCAAAGAGCTGTTTGTCATCGACCGCGATCGCGTGACCTGTACCGGCGGCGTGGCCCCGCTCGACATGATGCTCAATCTGATCAGCGCGCGCGTCGGCAGCGCACGCATCGCGCAGATCGCCGGGCAGTTCATCATCGAACATGTCCGGGAAGCCAGCGCGCAACAACGCATGCCGCTGATCGCGCGGCTCGGCTCGGCGAACAAGTCGCTGTTCGAAGTCATCGCGCTGATGGAGAGCAACATTGAAGAGCCGCTTTCACGCGAAGAGCTAGCTCGCCTGGCGGGGATGTCGCAGCGTCAGCTACAGCGGCTTTTCCGCGAACATCTGGGCATGACGCCCACGCATTACTACCTCACGCTGCGGCTGCGCCGCTCACGCGAGTTGCTGCTGCAAACCAACATGTCGATCATGCATATCACCATGGCGTGCGGGTTTCAGTCCGCCTGCCATTTCAGCAAGAGCTACCGCGATGCGTTTGGCGCCGCGCCAACGCGCGAGCGGCGTCAGGCCGCGCCGCTTGAAGCGCAAGTGTGAGCGCCACGATGGGTCATGCCGGCGCTCACACCGGCGCAAGCCAGCGGTAGTAATGCTTTTCAACCTGACGCCAGCGCAACCCAGGCGCTTCCCGTACAGGCGTCTGAACCTGCACCGCGCCCCACCACGTGAACCCATGCCGCTCATACAAACGCCGCGCCGCTAGCGCATTCGCCTGGGTGCGGACGATCAGTTGCGGGCGCGGTGTTTTTGCGTCTGGGCCCGCCCCTTCTGCCTCAACCTCACAGTCCGCCATGCAACGCGCGATGAGCCGCGTTGCCAGACCACGCCGCCGATATGCCGGGGCCACGGCCAGTTCCGCAATCGCCCAGGCTGGCTGGCCCTGCAACTGCTGCCGCAAAACCAGCGGCAGCTTGCTGTCATAGCGGGCATCCGCCCTCAGCAAGAATGCCACGAGCGTCGCACCCTCGTGCAGCACATAACAATGCGCCCGATGCTGTGCAAATAATCCGCGCAGCCAGCCGCGCTCCGCTTCTTCATCGAGGTAATGGCCGCTGTAATCGCCGCTCGTGAAGGCCGCCAGATAAAGCGCCATAAAACGCGTCTCCCACTCCGCAAAACGCGCGGCCTCGCATACCGTCAGTTCAAACGGGTTGGCCTGCATCAGCCGCCTCCTGCATGAGGCGGTAAGCGGTGCTTTGCAGCAGCGACGAGCACAGCGTGTCCATGCGCAGCAAAGGCAACCCGGCCGGATCGAAACCATAGTTGCGATAGAAATACTGGCCCAACCCCTGCACCTGGCGCTCGACGATCACCACCGGACGCCCGCGCGGTGCGGTAGCGATGATGCGCTCGATCACCGCGCGCTTGTTCGGCAGATGGATCGAAAGCACCACGATGTCGCACATGCCGTAATCGAAGGCCGCGCCATCGGCGCATTCCAGCGCGATCGCCGCGCGCTGGAAATGCTGCGGATGCTGGGCCGTCAAAAAATCAATGTATTCGCGGCCGCACGCCAGCGATGTTGCGCTGCAGTCAATGCCAATCATCCGCGCGCCGCTATAGCGCTGCATAAACAGCAGCGACAACGGCATCGCCCCTGATCCCACCATCGCCACGGTCGATTCCGCGTTCATCGCGCTCAGGAAGATTTCGCTGCGCGCCAGCAGCCGGTAGATATCGGCGTAATAGCCGCGAATGATCTGCACCAGCGCCTCGTTATCGTTCTGCTGGCGCAGCAGTGTGCTCATCTGGCGCTCGAAACGGACTTCGTTGCTCGCGCAGAGTGCCTGGTAGCGCGCCATATAGGTCCGCACTTCAGGATCGTCCAGGTAGCGCGCGATCTCGCTGGCATCGAGCACTGGTGACAGGATGTAGTTGCGCAGCGTCAGCATTTTGCCAAACGACTGCTTCAAATCCTGCCCTTGCGGCGCGTCAAGCAATTCGTCGAGCCAGCCGTGAATCTGCTGTTTGACAAACTCGATATGTGTGCGCGGCGGCGTGAGCAGTTTGCTCCCGGATGAATGGGGTGCATCGCTTAATGACGGAGATGGCGAAGATGGCGAGGATGGCGGCATAACAGGTGGTGTAGTTAATCTGATATCAAGCGCTGTATCTGGCGCTGCTGTATCTGGCGACCTCATGCCTGCCGCAGCGGCAGGCCAGCGTGTGTCGCAAGCCGGTGCACCAGCCAGCGAAAGACGCCGAGATAAAGCACCACCCGGATTGCCCCAGCCAGTGCCAGCACGGCGAAGACGTCCGTCACAGGGCGACGTGCCCAGAGCGCGGCATACACCGCGCCCAGGTTGATGACCCAGCTATAAAAAAGCCCCAGGCCAAGCGCCCAGGCGGGACGTTCAAGCAACTGGCAGCAGCCGCCCACGAGATTTCTCAGCAGATAGCTTGCAATAAAGACCGGTGTGTAATTCAGTAGCTGGCGCGCAATCGCCTGGGCGTCGGGGTCGGAAACCAGAAAAGGCAACACCAGCCCACGCAGGGCAAAAAACCCGGCGCTCAGCGCCATCACGAACAAGGTGCCGAGCACCAGCACCGAGCGCACCGTCGCATCGAAGCCGCTCCCTTGCCGCATGCGGCTGCCGAGCCGGATCATGAACACCACGCTCAAGCCCTTGACCAGGATAAAACCGATTGTCAGCAGCTCGAAACCCACGCCATAGCCACCCATCGCATGCACGCCGTAGGACGAGATCGCTGCATACACCATCAGGTTGGCGCCAAACGTCAACGTTTCGAGCAGCGCGGACGGCACGAATAGCCGCAGCAGGCGCTGCTGCCATGCCCCTACCCAGTGCCAGCGCGGCAAGCGCACCTGATGGCGTTGCAGATGCGTGCGCAAGGTCACGCTGCTCAGCAGCAGATACAGCACACGTGTGATCCATGAGGCCGCAGCCAGGCCGAGCATCTGCGCTGCAGGCGCATGGCTCAGCACGCCAAAAATCAGCAGCGGGTCCAGCAGGTTATTCAGCAGCCCACAGGCCACGCTGATGCGCGCGGGGGTTCGGGCGTCACCGTACACACGTGTTGCAGCCGAGAGCACGGTATTCACCAGCAATAGCGGAAAACCCAGTACCACCACGGTGTAAAACACGCCTGCATGCGGGCTCGCCAGCGCACCGCCCGAGAGAAAGCGCAGCAACGGTGTCTGTGCCCACAGCAGCAGCGCGCTCACACTGGCGCCCGCCCCAGCCGCGAACCCCAGCGCCTGCTGAAGCAGCAGGCCTTGCTCCGGCAGCGGCGCGCGCGCAAACAATGCCACGAACGATTCTTCAAAGCTCTTGCTCAACAGGAACATGAAAGCCGTCACGCTGCCATTGACCAGCGCCAGCAAAGCCAGATCGGTCGCGCCCAGATGGCGAATCCAGTGGTAATCGAGCAGGCCCAGGCTGTAACTGGCGAGCGATGCCATCATCATCGGATAGAGCAGCCGCCAGACACCTTTGAATTCCGCCCACACGCCGGTCTCCACTCGTGGGCTGGCGTCAAACCACGGCCAATGCCACAGCGCACGACATAAAATCCGGCACCCGGCGCGACCGGGCGGGCGTGAGGGTTCTCGCCTGCTCATGGCCTGTTCATGACCTGCGCAGGTCCAGCAGTAAAGGAGTTTTCTGCCGTTGTGTGTAACGCAAGGCGGTGCGCGCCGCGACATCGATGACACCGGCTCCCTTGTCGAGGCATTCACGGATCGCCTCGATCGCACTCACGGCGTGCTCCACGGCAAAACGCAGGGGGGCAAGTTCGCTTGCATCGAGATCGAGCACGATGCGCAACCGCTCACGGCCATCGGCTTGCGCGGTCAGCAAAAACTGGCATTCGACCGGCCAGCCCACGATCGCATGAATGCATTCCGCCAGGGCCTGGGCGTGAACCAGATTGCCCGCATAGTTAAAGCGCGTGTCATGACGTCCGTGCAACGTCAGCCGCACCCCCGTGCGGCCACAGCGGCAGTGGCCACCCTCCAGCAAACGCACACGGTCACCACTTTCATAGCGCATGAGCGGCAACGCGGCGTTCGCCCAACTGGTCACCAGCATCTGGCCATGCTGGGCTTCGAGGAAGAACCAGTCATCGAACACGTGATAGTGCGCAGCATCGCATTCAGGGGTGGCGTAGCCGATAAAACCGGCTTCCGTCTGGCCATACAGGCCGAAGATCCGTGCTTGCGGCCAGTGCTGGAGAACCGCCGCGCGACGGCTCTGGCTGAAGGCCTCGCCGCTGAAAATGATCTTCCTGATATCCAGCGCAACACCATGCGTGCGGGCCACCTGCAGACAATGCAGCACGCTCGTCGGCGTCCCCAGCAGCACGTTCGGGCGCGCCAGCACGAGCCATTCGAGCAGCGCTTTCAGATCCGTGCCATAGGTATCGAGGCGGCCCACCGGCAAGAGATTCACGCCCAGTGCCTCAAGCAGCCGGTTGCAGTGGTCGAACAGCAGCGACAAGCCCCCTGCCGTAAACAGGTTCAACACGGTGTCGCCAGGTGCCAGCATCGTGCTGGCCAGCGCCGCGCTGAGCGTGCGGCCATAGCTCGCGTCACCCGGCAAGCGGGCCGCCACGTGCAGCAACAGTTTTGTCATGCCGCTCGTACCCGAGCTGGCATGCAGCGTCGCACCGCGTAAATCACCGTCTTGCATCAGTTGCCGGACCCGGCGTTGCAGGTCAGCGCCCGTTTCGCGGGCGACCTGCCGGCAAAACATGTCGTAGTGGCTCACCCCCATGGGCAACTGCCGCGCGTAAGCCGCGTGATGCCGCAGCGCTTCATTGATCGAGGCGGCGATAAAAGGCGTCGTCGGCACGCTTGCCGCGCAAGCCGGCATGAGGCTTGTCATGGAGCGCATCATGCGGCTTCCTTCCCGGCCATCCACGCCCGCAGACGCGCGAGGCATACCTTGCCGGTCCGCGTGAGCGGCAGCGCGCTGACGATATACACATGGACCAGACGCGGATACAGCGGAAAAGCCTGGCGATATTCATGGATGATCTGCCGCCGTAACTCGGCGTCGTCGATCAGGCCGTGCGGCGCGGGCGCAATAAACGCACTCAGCGCCGACGAATGCGGATCGGTCATGAAGTAACTCTGGGCGATCCCCGGCAACCGGTCGAAATGCCGGTGCAGCAAGCCCGGATTGATAAACATGCCGTTGGCCTTGAACGTTTCGTCCTTACGCCCGACCCAGTGCAGCACACCATTGGTGTCACGAAACATCAGATCACCCGAATCAATCAGCGCTTGCGGCTCCAGCACGCCATCCGCTCGCACATAACCGGCCATCGCATACGGCGTGCGGTAATGCATCACACCGACCTGCCCTGGCGCGCAGGGCCGTCCATAGGGATCGTGGAGTTCGATCTCGATGCGCGGATCCACCGGGCGGCCCGGTGCGATCACGCCATCGCAACTCCGCGCCGCGAGACGCGGCAAATCATGGGGCGTGAGCTTGAGCGCGAACAAGCGCGGGCCTGATTCAGTCTGACCAAAGTTATTCCAGACCTCGGCCCCGAGTGCCAGCAGACGTTGCATCTGCTGCACATACAGACGATCCGAGGCATTCAGAATGACCACCTGTTCCAGCTTCATCCCCGGCGTGCCTTCCACCAGATCGCACAGCCGCTCGATCACGCTGCGAATCAGCGGCACATAACGCACCCGGCGCACCCCGCGTCCCACGATATACGCCAGCACTTCGTGGGCTGTCAGCGAGGCGCGTTCGAGATGCACCGCCGCGCCACTCAGCACGCCGCTCATCACCGTCGAAAAGCCATACATGTAATGCACCGGGAACAGGCACAGCACGCGCTCGCCAGGACGAATCCCCAGATAGTCCCCCACTAGACGCGCATTCGCCCAGAGCGGGGCTTCGTCGTATAGCACGAGCTTCGGCGTACCCGTCGTACCGGACGTCATGAAAACAAGCTGTCCCTGGCGCGAGGCCGCTGCCGTGCTGTCCGCCGTCCTTTCGTCTTTCGGGGCCTCCGGGGCTTGATGCGCTTCCGGGGCTTCCAGGGCCAGCCGAACCGGCCCGTCCTCGCTGTCCGTTACCTCAGATGCAGCGCAGCGCGCCGCCTGCTGCCAGGCAAACACAAACACCGGCAAGGGCTTGTCCGCGAGCGGCCGGGTCGTGATGATCGCGGCCGCATTGAGCTCACACGCCAGCGCCTGGCCCAGCAGCTTCGGATCGCACAGCACGACGCGGCAGCGCAACGCCGATGCCACCAGCGAGAAGAAAAAGTAATCCAGCCCCCCCTGGCCGACGGCAAGCAGGCAACGTCCCGCCGCCAGTTGCGGCGCCAGCCCGGCCAGCGTGGCCTGTACGGTGGCAAGGCACGCGCGCAGCTCCGGCGCACCGACGGACCAGCCGCGATGAATCACGCGCCAGTGCGTATCGCCTAGCAAGGTTTGGGCAAAACTCATCCTCATTGCGTCATCCCTTCGAGCACGACCGAGGCCGCCAGCCCGCCCATGCCAAACGAATTCTTCAGTACGCGAGCGGCCCGGCAGGGCAGGGTCGTGCGCACCACGTTCACCGCGCAGTTGGCATCCTGCGCGTCGAGATTGCACGTTGCGGGAATAAACCCTTCGCGCAAGGCGATCAGCGTATTGAGCACTTCCATCGCCCCCGCAGTCGCCATCAGATGCCCATGCAAGGACTTGTTCGCCGTCACCGGCACCGCCTGGTGACGCTCGAACACCTCGCGGATCGCCCCGGCCTCATGGCGATCGTTAAGCACCGTCGAGGTGCCATGCGCATTCACATAGTCGATTTCATCGGCGCGCCGTCCCGCATCGGCCAGTGCGCGGCGCATCGCTAGCGTCATTTCGAGCGAGGCGTGATGCGGCATCACGATGTGTTCGGCCGCGAGACTCGCGCCGTAACCGGTGACACGCGCCAGCGCTAACGCGCCACGCCGCCGCACCGCGGCCTCGCGCTCCAGCAGCAGCAATACGCCGCCTTCCGCCA
Source organism: Paraburkholderia hayleyella (assembly GCF_009455685.1). NCBI lineage: Bacteria > Pseudomonadati > Pseudomonadota > Betaproteobacteria > Burkholderiales > Burkholderiaceae > Paraburkholderia > Paraburkholderia hayleyella. The sequence goes on from NZ_QPES01000002.1 coordinate 439,935, forward strand.
GGACAAAGCCCGAGCGGCGCTGGTCGAAGGGCCGCGAACGCTGTTGAGGCAAGAGCCGGATATCCGTCGAGATCACATCGAGCGCTTCCAGCCGCGCCAGGTTGAGCGGATTCACCTTGCCCGACACGCCACCCACGATCACCGCATCCAGCCGCTGCTGGCGCAAGGCCTGCAAGCCCATCCCCAGCGCCTGCAGGGAGGCCGAACACAGTCCGACATGCGTCGTGGCAAAGCCCGCGAAGCGCACGTGCTGATGAATCTCGCTCAGCACGGCAGTCGGTTCCAGATTAAAAAAATCAGCCATCCGAAATGCGCGCAGCAGTTGCTGCATGAACGCCTCGCGCGTGGCTTCGCCCGTGATCCGGCTGGCGATTTCAAGGGCGCTATGCGCTTCGGCTCCCGGCACATCCACCCCAACGATGCAGCCGAGACGCTCGGGCGCATAGTCGCGCGACAAGTGCCCGGCACGCGCCATCAATCGCTCCGCGGCCAGCCGTGCATACAGCACCTCGGCGGGCAGCTTGCGCGCCTGAAAACCGCGCAGCAAGAGGTTGCCCTCTTCCGGCACGCCCGCGTGGTGAGTGATAAACGTACTGCAATCGAATTTTTCGATGGCGCGAATGCCTGAACGCCCCTGGCGCAATGCCTGGTGAATGCTGCCGTAATCGCCGCCCAGCGGCGTCACGGCGCCAAACGCACTAATCACCACGGCATCGGGTGAAGTCATCAAGACACTGCTCCTGCAAGTTTGCGCAACACAATCGAGCCCAGCCCTGTGCCAAGCCCAACGCCATTCACCAGCACGGTCTCGCCTGGGGCGATGGCCGGATCAGCGAGCGCCAGCACAAGGTCAATCAGGTTGTTCGCCTGGCCGGTATAGCCGACGTGCGGCTTGTAACGATGAAGAGTGCAATGCGGCCAGACCGCGCGCACGGCCTCGCGTTCCGCGCGCTCCAGAGTGCCGACACCGTTGTGGTACAGCACCACATGCTGGATCGGTGTGCACTGGCGCGAGGCCAGCAGCAAAAACAGCGTGCGCCAGTCGCCCTCCGACACCAGCACCTGCGGCGCATAGCGCGACAGCACCGTCAACACCTGGGCGAGGGGCGTGCGTCCCGCCGGGGGCGCACGTTCGAGCATCAGCGTCGCCGCGCCATAGGCGGGAATCACCCCATCCTGGTGCGGCGCAAAGCGCACGAGCCCCATCTTGATGAAAGCGCCGAGGTTCTCCGGGGTCGTCAGATCGCCCACGGCGGCCACCACGGCGTGCTGCAACGCCCCCGCATCGAGCTGTGCATGCGCGGCTTCGAGCGCGCATAGCCCACTGAGCGACATGCGGCGCAGTGGAAACCCTTCGCCATGCAAGGCAAACACTTTCGACAAGTGATACAGCGGATTGGTACTCAGCAAACGCAGCATGTCGAGCGGGTTTAAATGCTGGCGAATCTCGCCCATGGCCGCAAGGCTCGCGGCGACATCACCGGCATGAGCCCGCAGATGCGGGTACAACGCGCTCACGCGGTAATCGCCGCCTTCGATGCCGGTATACAGCGCGCAACTTTCCTTGTCAGCCGGGCTGTAAGGCACCCGCGCCTCGGCGTAATCGAACGCCTGGGCCGTGGCATCGAGCGCCAGGCGGCTGGTGTCGTTGAGCAGCGCGCGGTCCTCGCGCGCGACCCGTGCGGCACAACGAAACGTCATGTGTCGCGTGAAATACTCGCTCACTTCGCTCGCAGCCTGCAGTGGGCCACGGCTGGCAAAATCGACGCCACGCAACGACGTGGTATCAGGGAACGCGCGGGTCACGATTCCCACCCCGGTGATGTATGACATCACGGCTCCTGTAATCCAGTAGTCCTGGAATGCTCGAATTCTTTGGTGCGGCAGCCCGCTGAGCGAGGCGCACTCAGCTCAGACGCACTCCAGTTGCTCAATGCGCCGCGCGATGTAGTCCACACAAAAATGCGCGTACAGCGCATCCATATTCGCCAGCGGTGCAAGCTCACTGGCCTGCCAGCCCATCACACGACACACCTCCTGCCAGCCTTCGGCAGTCCATGCGGCATCGGTGTAAAAACGCGGCTCCAGCAACATCCGGTTGAACGGCCAGAGGTTGTCGAGACTCACGCCGGGACACACCTTCTCCTTGAGCTCGAAACACAGGTCGACGTAATCAATCGAGCTCATGTTCAGATCCAGAAAAAGCGAAGCGTGATCCGCAATCGCGGCGCTATCGTCGAGATACAGGATTTGCGCCACGATGGTTTTAATCTGCTGTTTCAAAATGCGCGCTCCTGTTCAGCCGTTGAGATTTTCTCCATTGCCCAGCGCCATCACCGTACCGGTCGCTTCCAGCTCGCCGCTGGCGAAAAGTGCCACCACGCGCGCGACTGCTTCCGGCTCCAGTACCTGGCGCAAGGGTATTGAGCGATAAAACGCGGTACTGTCCCGCGTTGCCAGAAAACGGCTCAGCAAGTCCGAATGCACAAAGCCCGGCGCCACCGCATTGACGCGCACGTTAAAGCGCGCCATTTCAAGCGCCAGGGTTCGGGTGAAACGCTCGATCGCGGCTTTCGCCGTGCCGTAAGCGCCATTGCCCACTTTGGGTTTAGTCGCGGCGAGCGACGAAATATTGATGATCTGCCCACGGCGGCGTTGCATCATCGGCTGGCAAAACACGTGGCTAAACGCCATCACCGAGCCCAGGTTGAGCTGGACGGTCTGCCAGTACTGTTCCAGCGCACTGCTGACAAACAGCTGGTCGTCATTCACGCCCGCGTTATTCACCAGCACCTCGACCTGGCGCGCCGCGTTCACTTCTTCGGCAAAGGCGCGCACGGCCTGCCAGTCGTGGCTATCCACCTGAAAGCCGCGTACCCGCGTGCCGTGCCGGGCTTCAAGCTGCTGCGCCAGCGCGGTGCTGTGCTGATAGGTGAAGAACACATCGAAGCCGCGTTCCAGGAGCGCTTCGACAATCGCGCGTCCAATGCCTCGCGTGCCGCCACTCACCACCGCCACGGGGTTCATGCTGCGTGCGCCGCGTGGGACGTGTCTGGCGTAGCCGCGGGAGCCGGGGTGGACAGAGGCCAGCCCAGCACGCCGTCGATCACGCATTCGGCCTCGCGCAACCATTCCACCCGCGCCAGCATCTCGTTGTCGCGCCTGCGCTGGGTATGCAGCAGCACAGTCAGCTGGTCGCCCGGACGTACCGGAGCAAGAAAGGCGATGCGATGCAAGGTCAGATCGGGCGCCATGCGCTCGCCGGTGAGCCTGAACCGCTCGAACAGCAACTCCAGGCCCAACGCTATTCCGAGCGAACCCGGTAGCACCGGAAATTGTGGGAAATGTTCCGTGAAGAGCGGCGCCTCGGCCGCGACGTTGATCGTCCCGAGCACCGCGAGGCCCGGCGTGACGGAAACCAGCGCGAGCGGTGTCGCGTGCGCAGTAGCCGGCATCACGACTGCACCCCCGCGATCAGCACGGAGACAAAAACCTTGCCTTCGGCGATGAGTTCGTCCGCCTCGTTGCACACCTCGATGCTCACGCGGTACGCGCTGCCATAACAGGTGACTTCGCCGCTGATACGGGAAGGCAGAGGCGGTTCCGCGAGCCGCACGGAGACATCGCGCAACTGGGCCGGCACCAGCAGCGCCGGATGTCCGTGCATTTGCCGCGCAGCCTTCACCGCGAACTGGTGCAAGGCTTCGAACAACAGCACGAGCGGCGCACTCCGGGCGTAGGCATGACGCTCGCCCGGTTCGACACGGCCACTGAAACGGCCAGAAGCCGGATCGCTGCGGGTCACTTCGCAGACGTTCAAGAATCCCGTTCCAAATGGAACGTTTACATCGGTGGTGCGTATCACGGGGAGTCTCCTGAGCAGCGGAACAAGCAGACGGTCTGGCACAGCACGCATCAGCTTCCCGGGAACGCGGCATCGGTTTTGCAGTAGCGCATCAGCACGTTGAGCGCACGACCCAGCGCCATGCCACCCAGCACACCCCACGCAGCCAATGAAAACGGCGCGAACAGCGAGCTGGCCGCCCAGGCGCCGTGGGCTTCGACCTGATAGTGGATGACATATCCCAGCGCAAAGGTCAGCAAGATCATCCCCAGCAACGCCGGGTCGCCAGGAATTCTCACCCGGCTGCGGGTCACATCCATCGCCAGCGTCCAGCGCGCCGCATGCGCCCAGCCGGCCAGCAAACCCGCCAGCAAGGCAAGCAGCAATACCAGGCCCGACTGCCAGCCCGCCGCAGGGAACAGGTGCGGCAGGCTCAGCGCACCGGACACGGCCATCGCCAGCGGCAGAACAAATAACTGCGCGGGCCGCACACTGCGCGCATAACAGCGCTTGATGCCGAGATACAGCAGCACGCCAAACAGAATGACCCCATAAGGGGGGATGTGCGACATCGCAGAACTCCTTGTCGGATGAGCAGAAAGCCAGGCCGCGTCTCAAACATGGCACAACGGCGGCACCACGGTGGGCTGCGTCTGCCGTCATGCGCCAGGCGGACTACCGCCCTGGGCCCAATCAGTGCCCAACCGCATGGCCGGATAACGGGTAACGTCTAACGCCTTGCCAGCCAGTACGGACAACGTTTTGCCGCGGCAGGCTGGGCCGGGTGAACTTGATCTGCGGCGGATTCTAGGTTCCGCTTCCCGCCCCTACCGATTGGTGCGACCAACGGCACTGGATGCGGATGAAATGCATTCAGCACGGATGAAACGGCATCAGCCTGGAACCTGTTATGCGTTTTAGATAACGTTTTACTGACTATCTGCTGTTTATTTTCTGTCTGGGGCAGCTTTCACGAGCCCACCACGGGCTTTCATCGCGTCCGGCCCGCATCGTGCGCCAGGCGAGCCCGTCATTCATCGGCGTGCGCTGCACGTGGTCAGCGTTTACGGCATTTCATCGCATCAGCTGCGTGCGGCAAGCACGCCTGACTATAGTGGCCGCACTTTATTCACCGGAATTTCAAGCGTCATGCTGGCAGCCACGCTCACCGGCGTCACCCGGACCTATGGCAGCGGCCCCGCCGCCGTCCCGGCGTTACGCGACGTCACACTTCGCCTTGCGAGCAACCGCTTCACGGTACTCAGCGGCCCATCGGGTAGCGGCAAGACCACGGTGCTCAACCTGCTGGGCTGTATCGATTCACCCGACGCGGGCGAAGTCGTCGTCGCCGGATACGCGCTCAACACGCTGCGCGATGCGGCGCTGGCGGATTTCCGGGCGCGCCATCTCGGCTTTATTTTTCAGTCGTTCAATTTGATTCCGGTGCTCAGCGCTGACGAGAATGTCGAATATCCCCTCACCCTGCTAGGCTGGCGCCGTGCCGCCCGGCGCGCACGCGTGCGCGAACTGCTGCATGCGGTGGGGCTGGACGCCCATCGCGCGCGCCGCCCAGGCGAGCTGTCTGGCGGGCAACGGCAGCGTGTCGCCATTGCTCGCGCGCTAGTGGCCGAACCCGCCCTGGTGCTGGCCGATGAACCCACCGCTAATCTCGACAGCGCCACCGGCCTGGAAATCCTCGCCCTGATGCGGCGCTTGCAGCGGCAGTACGCGACAACCTTCGTGTTCTCCTCGCACGACCCGCAGGTACTGTCCTGCGCGGACGACATCATCCGTATCCGCGATGGCCAGATCGTCGCGCCGGATAGCGCTCCTGCCGTTCCTGCCGTTCCTGCCGTTCCTGCCGACACGATCATCGCGCCGGACCTCAGCGCCGCCTGCCGCGCCGCCCATCCCGCCCCCCGCGCGCAACACGAGGCCCAACTGTCATGAACGTGCTCGCGCTGGCGTGGCGCAACCTGTGCCGCAATCCGCGCCGTATGGCCGCGGCGCTCATGACGATGGTCGTTGGCGTGGCCGCGTTGCTGCTGTTCGGCGGTTACGCGCGCGGCATCCACTACGGCCTCGAAACCAGCTTCGTGCGCAGCGGCGGGCAATTGCAGGTTCAGCATCGCGGCTACTTTCTGTATGGCAGCGGCGACCCGCTCGCATATGGCATACGCGATTACCTGAGCATCGTGAGGCGTTTGCGTACCGATCCGGTCCTTGCACCGTTGCTCAGTGTCGTGACCCCAGTGCTCGCCGTGGAGGGCATCGCGGGGAATTTTCGCGCTGGGGTGTCGCGCACCGTCGCGGGGCTGGGCGTGGAAGTGGCTGAACAAAACCGCTTGCGGCTATGGAACGACTATCGCTTTTCCGAGCCCGCCGCGCAGTTGGGCTTAAGCGGCAGCGCCGACGACGCCATCGTCACGGGTAGCGGTGTGGCCCGCGTGCTGCGTTTATGCGGCGCGGCGAACCTGCCGCGTTGCGTGAACACCGTCCATGCCGCCGCGACCGTCGATGGCGTCGATGGCGGCGATGGCGTCGATGACACCGCAGCCGCCGATGGCGCAAAACGGGTGCAGGGCTCGATGCCGGGCACGGCGCATGGCGTGCCGGTGGCGCAGCCCCCGCAGCCTGTTATCCAGCCCGCCGATATCACCTGGCTGGCCGCCGCTGAAGCGCAACACAACGCGTCCCAACGCGCACAGGAAAGCACGGACAGCGCACGGCTCCAGTTACTGGTTGCCAATGCCTACGGCGCGCCGGACGTCGCCGACCTGAAGGTGATTCGCATGGAGCGAAAAGCCGTGAAAGAACTCGACGACACGTTTGTGCAGATGCATCTGCAACGCGCGCAACAACTGGTGTATGGCGACGAGCGCCCTCAGGTCACTTCAATCATCGTGCAGTTGCATCACACGGCGGATATGGCGCTGGCGCGCGCAAGAATGCGTAGTTTGCTCGGGCACGAAGCCCTCGATGTGCTTGACTTCAAAACCCTGAACCCGCAGTACGGGCAAATCACCGGCATGTTTCGCGCGGTCTTCGGTTTTATCGCCCTGCTGATTGCGACGATCGTGCTGTTTACGGTGAGCAATACGATGAACCTGGCGGTGCTTGAGCGCACGGTCGAAATCGGCACGCTGCGCGCCCTCGGCATGCGGCGCGCCACGCTGCTGCGCATGTTCATGTTCGAAGGCCTGTTGCTAGGCCTGTGCAGCGCGGTGCTGGGCGTGCTGCTGGCACTGCTGGTCGCGGCGCTGGTGAATCGCGCAGGCTGGCACTGGACACCGCCGGGGCAGTTGCAACCCGTTGCGCTGAACTTGCGCATCTGGGGCGAGACCCCGATGCTCGCGCCCATCTGTCTGGCCGTGATCGTCGTGGCGCTGGTGTCATCGTGCTGGCCCGCGGCACGGGCAGTGCGCCTGAACATCGTTCAGGCCTTGCATGTCGCTTGAATTTCGCTTGAGGTCTGATTCAAGCGCTTGTGTTTCGCCTACGAGCCAAAAAAAGAATGGAACGCACCACACACGTGCAACCCCAAAGCCTGAGAAGAGAGCCGCCATGAAGAACCGCTTCCACCCGCCCGGCCAGCCGTCCCTGCGCGGGCCTGACGCAATACGTGCCATGCGCGGTGCAATGCATGCCATGCGTGCAAAACGCGTCACACCTCACCACGCCACACGCATCACGCTCCGGGAATCGCTGGCACGCCTGGCCACGTTAGCGGCGGCCACCCTTTCCTTCGCGCTCATCGCCGCCCTTCTGGCGGCCCCCATCCCGGCTCAGGCAACGAACCCACTGGCGCAGCCCGCCACGCCATCCCAGCCGCTTTCCGCCCAGCAACTGCTTGCCGCGAGCGATGCCTGCCGCAATCCAGGCAAGCCTTTCAGCCTTGTCACGACGCTGCTCGAATTCAGAAACGGTATTGCCACCGCCACCGATGTCCTGGCGGTGTATTCGAGCGTCAACCCCGCCGATGGACAGTTTCGCAGCCTGGTGCGGTTCGATGCCCCCGCGCGCGATCACGGCAAGCTGCTGCTGAAAAATGGCAACGATCTCTGGTTCTACGATCCCGCCAGCCAGGCCAGCGTGCGCATTTCGCCGCGCCAGCGCCTTTTGGGGCAGGCTGCGAATGGCGACGTCGTCAGCACGAATCTCGCGCTGGATTACGACGCCACGCTCGCCGGTGACGACAACATCACCGATGGCGAACATCAATTGCGCCACTGCGACAAGCTCGCGTTGCGTGCCCGCGATCCGGAGGTCACCTATCACGCGATCGACCTCTGGCTCGATGCGCAGAGCCATCAGCCCATCAAGGCACGCTTTTACGCGGCAAGCGGCAACCTGCTGAAAACCGCTTATTACCGCCATTTCCAACTCGCGCTCGGCACCCTGCGCCCAAGCGAAATCGTCATCATTGATGGCCTCGATCCGGCCTGGGTCACCGTGATGCGCTACAGCCACTACGCTTCACGCCCGCTCCCCGACGAATGGTTCCAGCGCGCGTATCTGCCGCATTTCCAGCCCGGCTGAGCGCGGCACGGCCCGCCGATGCCCTGAGCTCATCGCCCGCCAAACCGCCCGCTGCATCACCTGGCATCACCCGGCATCACCCGGCATCACCCGGCATCACCTGGCATCACCAACCACCAACCACCAACCGGCTCCTCCAGCCTGACTCACGCCGTTCAACAGGCCTACTTTCCTTCGCTTCGTGTTTTTATTCATGCCGTCTTTTCTGCTGGCCGCGCTCGCGCTGCTGTGTTGCCTCGTGTCGAGCCGGGTTCTCGCCGCGGACGATCAAGCCGCACTCGATCTGGCTGACCGCCTCGCCCAGCCGCCGCTCCAGCCCACGGCCGCCCCGACCGACACGACGGCGGCGCGTGACTGGAAAATCGCCTTCGAAACCGCCGTCGCCCATTACAACGCCGCCCATCCGAGCCGCCCGGCCGCACTCAACGACACCTTGCGCGCCTCGCTGACACTCACCTATGACCACGCCCTCAATACCCGCTGGCGCGTGCGGCTGGCGGATCAGCTCGATAGCGGCTGGCGCGCGGACAGCACGCTCGACGGCAGCTCGCGCGGCACCCCAGGCGGGGGCCCCACCCGCGCGCTTAATACACTGCGCGAGGCCTACATCAGTTGGCAGCCGACGACGCTCTGGAGCCTCGACGCAGGCCGCATCAACCAGCGCGAAGGTGTCGCCACAGGTTTCAATCCCACGGATTTTTTCAAGGTTCATGCGCTGCGCTCGGTGATCTCGATCGATCCGGCCAGCCTGCGCGAGAACCGCCAGGGCACGGTCATGCTGCGCGGCCAGCGCGTGTGGGAGGGCGGTGCACTCACCGCCTTGATCGCGCCCGCGCTGGCCCCGGCGGCAAGCGGCAACAGCAACGGCAGCGGCAGCGGCAGCAACGGCATCTTCAACCCCGACTTCGCCGCGACCAATGGGCTCACGCGCTATCTGCTCAGCGCCACGCAACGGCTCACGCCGAACCTGGCGCCGGAATTCCTGTTGTATGGCGGCACAGGCCTTGAGCCGCAGTTCGGTGTGAATCTGAGCGGCTTGCTCGACGAGGCCAGCGTCGCCTTCGCCGAATACGCGCTGGGCCGGGCCACACCGCTCGCCCGTTTGCCTGACGAGGCGGCCCACGTGCGGCACACGTATTCGAAACTCGCCACCGGGCTCACGCACACCTGGAACAGCAACCTCGCGGTGACTTTCGAATACGACTACGATGGCGCGGCGGCGGACCGCTCGACCTGGCAGCAACTCACGCAAGCGCCTGTCGCCCTGGCCGCTTACCGCCAGGCGGCCGCCACGGCCCAGGAGCTGCCCACACGCCAGTCACTGTTTCTTTATGCAAGCTGGAACGATATCGGGCTGCGGCACCTCGGGCTGCTTGCGATGGCGCGCTACAGCCTGATCGAACATAGCTATTTCACCTGGTTCGAGACGCGCTACCATTGGCCGCGCACCGAAGTCGCACTGCAATGGCAAGCCAGCTATGGTGCCTCGCACAGCGCGTATGGCGCAGCGGCGCAAAAGCAGATCGTGCAGGCCCTCTTTCTGGTCTACTTCTAGCCTCATGCAGAAAAAGCCCCTATTCATGTCCTTACCCAGCAACCCGCGCCGCGATAACGAACCGCAACTGCTCACGCGCGTGTTTTTGCTGAACTGCCTGATCGGCTTGTGCTTCTGGCTCAGCGGACGCGAGGCGCCGCTCTTTTCCTATTTGATCGTCGCCAACGCCATCGGCTTTAGCGCCTGGCTGCTGAGCACGCTCTTCGGCATGTTCACGCGAGTGCGGCTAGCGCTGCCGGTGCGCGTGCTGATCGTCGCGCCACTCGCCGTGGTCACCGGCGTTCAGGTTGCCGCGTTGCTGGGCGGCCACGAGCCGCCCCTGCTATCGCATTTCAAGCTCACGCGCTGGGCCTCGTTTGTCCCGACGTTCCTGATCGTCGGCATCGCCTGCGCCTTCGCCTCGGTCTTCGTCCAGTCGCTCAAGGTCCGCGCCGCACTCGAAAAACAGCGCCGCGAAGCCGCCGAGCTACGCCAGTCCGAAACCGCCGCACGTCTCGCCTTGCTGCAAGCACAGATCGAACCGCACTTTCTGTTCAACACCCTCGCCAACGTGCGCAGCCTGATCGAACGCGATCCGCCTGCGGCTTCGGCCATGCTGGACAACCTCAACCGTTATTTGCGCGCCAGCCTCGGGCGCACACGCAAACCGGTGTCATCGCTAGAAGAAGAGCTGGAACTGATCGACGCGTTGCTGTCGATTGCGATCATGCGGCTGGGCAACCGGCTGCGCTACACCATCACGCTGCCCCCTGAGTTGCGTCAGTTACCGCTGCCGCCGCTGCTGCTACAGCCGCTGGTCGAAAACGCGCTGATTCATGGCGTCGAGCCCTCCATCGATGGTGGCGAAATCCACGTCGATATCGAACGCGAAGCCGGCATGCTGCGGCTGCGCGTGGTGGATTCTGGCGTCGGCTTGAGCCGCGCCAGCAAGCTGTATGGCGGCGTCGGGTTATCGAATGTGCGCGCCCGGCTGGCGACGCTCTATGGCGGCGCGGCCTATCTTTCTATAGAGTCCAACCCGATGCGCGGTGTCACCGCGCAACTTCTGATTCCGCTGCAATGACATGCCCACCGCCCTGATCGCCGACGACGAACCCAATCTCGCCATCGAACTCGCCTCGCGCCTGACGCAATTCTGGCCCGAACTGCAGATCATCTCGATGCCACGCAACGGCATCGACGCGCTCGCCGAGCTCAACGCGCAGCAACCGGATTTCGCCTTCCTCGATATCCGCATGCCGGGGCTGGATGGCTTGCAGATCGCGCGTTCGGTGCCGCACATGCAGATCGTCTTCGTCACGGCCTACGACGAATACGCCGCCCGCGCCTTCGATACCTCGGCCATCGATTACCTGATGAAGCCGCTGACCGATGAGCGGCTGCTCAAATGCATCACCCGGCTGCAACGCGGCGGCCGCATGCCGGCCGACAGCCGCGAAGCCGCCGCGGCCAGTGCGCCACGCGAGGAAGCGCCGATCCGCTGGCTCGCCGTCGGCTACCGCGATGCCACACGGCTCGTGGCGATCGACGACGTGATCTACTTCCAGGCCACCGACAAATACACCGAAGTCGTAACCGCCGGGCATCGCCATGTGATCCGCACGCCGCTCAAGGAACTGCTGCCGCGGCTAGATGCCGCACATTTCGTGCAGGTGCATCGCAGCGTGATCGTGGCGCTGGCGCAGATCGACCGGGTGGAGCGTGATCTGCTGGGCCGCTCGCGCATTCATTTGCGCGAGCGCAGCGAAACGCTGCCGGTCAGCCGGGGCTATGTCAGCCTGTTTCGCCAGATGTGAAGCACGAGGCCAGTGGGCCGCCTGTGTCAAGCTAGGGCTTTGGCCGTGTCCCATTGACATGGCGCCGTCACGCAAACCCGTCACGCAAACCTGAGGCAACCCGAGGCAATCATGGCTGACACCGATCATTCCAGGCACTCCGGACGCACTGCATCCGCCCCTCCCGCGATGAGCGCGCAACCGTTCTCGCTCGACGTCATGCTCGAAAAATACGCCAAGGGCGTCGAGCAAACCGCCGACGATATTTATCTCCGCGTGGCCCAAGGGGTCGCGCAAGCCGAGTCCCCTGAGTTGCGCGCGGCCACGGCCGCGCGCTTCGCCGATAACCTGCGCCATGGCGCGCTGGGCGCGGGCCGCATCATGAGCGCGGCGGGCACCGGCATTGCCGCCACGCTGATCAACTGCTTCGTGCAGCCGGTCGGCGACAGCATCCAGGGCACGGACGACGACGGGCTGCCCGGTATCTATGTCGCGCTGCTCGAAGCCGCCGAGACCATGCGCCGGGGCGGCGGCGTCGGTTATAACTTCTCCGCGATCCGGCCCAAGGGGGCCCGCGTGCATACGACGCACTCCGCCGCCTCGGGCCCGTGCAGCTATATCGATGTGTTCGACGCCTCGTGCCGTACCGTCGAAAGCGCGGGCTCACGGCGCGGCGCGCAAATGGCGGTGCTCGACTGCGATCATCCGGACCTGCTCGAATTCATCGAAGCCAAGCATCTGAAGGGACGCTGGAACAATTTCAATATCTCGGTCGCGGTGAGCGACGCCTTCATGCGCGCGGTCGAAGCCGATGAGGTTTGGCCTCTGGTACATCGCGCCGCGCCCTCACCGGCCCTGCTCGCGGCCAGTGGCATGCGCCAGCGTGACGACGGCAAGTGGATTTATGCGGAGCCCGCGGCACGTATGCTCTGGGAGCGCATCATGCGTTCCACCTACGAGATCGCGGAGCCTGGCGTCGTCTTCATCTCGCGCATGAACGAAGACAACAACCTGCGTGCGCTCGAAACCATTCGCGCCACCAACCCCTGCGGCGAGCAGCCGCTGCCCGCGTATGGCTGCTGCAACCTCGGGCCGCTGAACCTGACGCGCTTCGTGCTGGATCCCTTCGCGCAACGCCACGGCGGCAAGCCGGGCTTCGACTGGGACGCGCTGGCGGCGCGCACCGCCACCCAGGTGCGCTTTCTCGACAATGTGCTGGACGTGACGCTCTGGCCGCTGCCCGCGCAGCAGGCCGAAGCGCAGGCGAAACGGCGCATCGGCGTGGGCTTCACGGGGCTGGGCGACACCCTGGTGATGCTTGGCTTGCGCTACGACACCGAGGACGGGCGCGCGTTCGCGGTGCGCATCGCGCGTTGCATGCGCGATGCGGCTTATCGCGCCTCGGTCGAACTCGCGCAAGAACGCGGCGCCTTCCCGCTATTCGATGCCGAACGCTATCTGGAGCCGGGCACCTTCGCCTCGCGCCTGCCGGACGACTTGCAGCAGGCCATCCGCTGTCACGGCATCCGCCATAGCCATCTGCTGTCGGTCGCGCCGACCGGCACCGTGAGCCTGGCGTTCGCCGACAACGCCTCGAACGGCATCGAGCCCGCCTTCTCCTGGACCTACACACGCATGAAAGTAATGGCCGATGGCAGCCGCGAATCCTTCGCCGTCGAAGATTACGCATACCGCCTCTATCGTGAGCTGGGCGGGGATGTCACGGCCTTGCCGCCGTATTTCGTCAGCGCGCTGGAGATGTCCGCACACGACCATCTGCACATGATGGCGGCCGTGCAACCCTATATCGACACGTCGATCTCGAAGACCGTCAACGTCGCGGCGGATTATCCCTTCGACGCCTTCGAGAGCTTGTATTTCGATGCCTGGAAAAGCGGCCTGAAAGGGCTCGCCACCTATCGTCCGAATGCCACGCTGGGCGCCGTGCTGAGCGTGACGCCTACGGCCCAGGATGACGCGCAGGCCGATGCCCAGGCACTAGCGAATCTCGATCCACTGCGAATCGCCATCGATCACCGGCCGCGCGGCGAGTTGCCCGCGATCATCGAGAAAGTCGAATACCTGACCCAGGCGGGGAAAAAATCGTTGTATGTCGCGGTGTCGTTCATGGAGGTAACGGGGCGCATTGGCAGCGAAGAGATGACCATTGCGCGCCCTATCGAGTTTTTTATCCCGGTGGGACAGCGTGACGAATCGCAGCAATGGATCACGGCGACGATGCGCTCACTGTCGCTAGCGGCGCGCGGCGGCTTTGTCGCACGCAATCTGCAGGACTTGCGCAAGGTTTCGTGGGATCGCGGCCCGGTGCGCCTCGGTGAGGTACGCCGGCTGGACGGACAACGCGCACCGCGCTGGCACGATTCGGAGGTCGCGGCGCTGGCTTATGCGATCCAGCAGATCTTGCACCGCCGGGGGTTTCTCGATGAAGAAGGCAACCAGGTGCCGTCGCGGCGGCTCTCGCGCTTGCCGCGCGGCGTGCTGAACGAGCCCGTGCCAGCCGATGCGCCGCTCACGGAACACGTGCAGCGGGACGAGCCACCGGGCGATGAGGCTTTATCGGGCACCTACGCGCTCCACGCGATGGCGGGCCGCCCCTGTCACACCTGCGGCGCGCATGCGGTCATTCGTAAAGATGGCTGTGATTTTTGTACGGCTTGCGGAGAAACCGGGGCGTGTGGTTAGTGCGGTTAATGCGGTTAGTGCGATTGAACAGGTCAGAGGCCAGGGGTCAGAGGTCAGGAGCCAGGCCCCTGGCCTCACGCTGGCGGGCAAGAGCGCACGCGCACGCTACGCCGCCAGCAAGCCATGCGGGTCGATCACGAACTTGCGTGGCGCGCCGCCATCGAACTGGCGGTAGCCCTCGGGGGCTTCGTCGAGCGACACCACGGTAACGTTGACGATCTCCGCAATCGGCAGCCGGTCCCACAAGATCGCCTGCATCAGGTTGCGGTTGTACTTCATCACCGGCGTCTGCCCGGTATGCAACGAATGCGACTTGGCCCAGCCCAGGCCAAAACGGAGGCTCAGACTGCCCTGCCGCGCGGCCGCATCCGCGGCGCCGGGGTCGTCGGTCACATAAAGCCCGGGAATGCCGATCGCCCCGGCCACGCGCGTAACCTCCATCAGCGAGTTCAGCACGGTGGCGGGGGCTTCTTCGTGATGTCCCTGGCGGCCATGGCCATGTGCTTCAAACCCCACGCAATCCACCGCGCAATCGATTTCTGGCTGGCCGAGAATCTGCGCGATCTGTTCGCCGAGCGTTGCATCGCGTGCCAAATCCACCGTTTCGAAGCCCACGGCACGCGCATGCGCCAGGCGTGCCTCATTCATGTCACCGACGATGGTGCAAGCCGCGCCGAGCAACCGGGCAGATGCGGCCGCCGCCATCCCGACCGGCCCCGCACCGGCGATATAAACCGTCGCGCCAGGCTTGACGCCCGCCATCACCGCGCCGTGATAACCCGTGGGCAGGATATCGGAGAGGCAAGTCAAATCGCGGATCTTCGCCATCGCCCGGTCACGGTCAGGGAATTTCAGCAAGTTGAAGTCGGCATACGGCACCATCACGTACTCCGCCTGGCCGCCAATCCAGCCCCCCATATCGACATAGCCATAGGCACCGCCCGCGCGCGACGGATTGACATTGAGGCACACGCCGGTGTGCTGTTCCTTGCAAGTCCGGCAGCGGCCACAGGCCACGTTGAAGGGCACCGAAACCAGATCGCCCAGCGCCAGGGTTTCGACGTCGCGTCCCAGCTCGATCACTTCGCCGGTAATTTCGTGCCCCAGCACGAGCCCCACTTCGGCGCTCGTGCGGCCACGCACCATGTGCTGGTCGGAGCCGCAAATATTGGTGGATACCACCCGGAGGATCACCCCATGACCGATCGCGCGGCCCCGTGGATCGACCATGCGGGGAAAGTCAAGGTTGCGTACTTCGACCCGGTTCTCGCCCAGATACACCACACCGCGATTGCTGCTCATGACCTTGTCTCCCTTCCTGTCTGGCTCTGGCGCTGCGCGCCGTTGTGCATGGGTGGCCTGAGCGCCGCCCGCATGCCCGATGAACCGCGATTGCGGCTGCCCCTGAGCGTAGCGGGTCAGGCCCCGGCATCCGGGTGCCCAACCCGACGCAGGCTTTCCTCAAACCGACACGGACGCGCCATGATGATTTTCATGGTTGCGCTGAGCCAACGCTCAAGCAAAACATCCTGTATCGGGAGTATCGGGAACCGGCATCACCGCATTTGTTACTGACGTGAGCAGGTATCTTGCGTTTGTTTCATTCGAAGGGCGGCAACCACTGCCTGCAACGCTATTTTTTATTATTTTTAAATTAAAGCCCAATTCAATGATTAATTACGAAACATCCGCCTGCTATACAAAATTAAACCTGAGGGATTTTTTTGAAATCATCGAGGTCAAGCCCCACGACCTTCCGCTCTGGCATGAGGCGCAAATCACGCATGTCAAAAAAAAATTCGCCACATGGAGTCAAGCCAATCACCCGGATAAATCTGGTGCAGTAAAACATCAAGAAAGAGCAACAAATATTTTCCAGGAAGTCAATGGGGCATTTAATGCTTTTAAAAAAGGGCTTTTTCTTGCCGAACCCTCCGTATTGCGTGCCACCACGGCACAAGCCACGCCTCTCGCACTTCACTCATTCGAGCATCACATAGAGACAGTGTTCAGCAACAGAGATAAAGGCGTTCAAGATTTTTTAAAATCATTCGGGCCCTGCACGCCAGAACAAAAAAACCGGCTGTATAGCTATGTCACCGGGAAAATTGCCTCGCAATACATCATGGCGGGAGAAGACCCTGACGCCATCGCGCAACAACTGCAACTGGAAGAAAATCAAAAACACGAATTGCTTGCGTTTAAAAGCGCGCTCTCCCGGGTTATACAATTAGGCCTGATTCAGCCCAGCGGCAATCACGAAAATAGAATTCGCAGCGAATTTCAGCTTGAATATCTGGTAGGGATTTATGAGCTGATACAACAACTCTACGATTTTTCAGGCGCGGACAAGGCCGCCCAGATTTACACGGAACTGATTCAATACGGTTGCGCTGGCAATATTCAAACCGAACTCAAGGGTTTCTTCGATGCCATCGCCCTGGTTTATCGTCATGAGGCAACGACACTCCAGGCTATAGTGAAATTCGGCATCACTAGTTCTGCACCGAGAAGATATCTAAAAAGACTGCAGGACATAAAATAACCTGTCTCCACCCAGCCAGAACGAAGAAAAATCCCTGATTCTGGCGGGCCTCATGACGGTCGATGCCTATATCGAAAAATTCAAGGTGCGCGATCCCGGTCTGATCAAAGCACTACACGAAATCACGAAATCACGAAATCGCGGCAGCCAGGCTTGACTGATTCAATATCGTTAATATCGTCAGACAAACGATCCGTGCTTGACCGCGTGATGGGAGGATGCGGCACCACCCTGCTGCAACAAAAGTTTCTCCAGATCGGTGACTAACTCCCCCAGATTCTTCCGGTCGCCGTCATTAATCTCTTTCGCCGTTGCCGCCCGCAATTTGCTCAAACGAGCCAGTGCCAGCCCGAGAGACAGTTTCTCCCCCACTCCGGCTATTTCTTCATTTGATAGCCGTGCAAGCGCCTGCTTCAAAAATTCCAATTCATCCTGAATTTTTAAATCACCCCTTTCCATGGTTGTCCGGTCATTTCCTGGTTTTTGCCTGTATTTTGCAAAGCTTTCAAGCAATGTTCCTTTTTCCTGCTCCAGAACTTTAATCTCTTCCTGACTATTCTCAATGACTTTTGAAATTCCGCTTTCAAGTTGATTTTTATATTCTTGAGTCTCGTTCAATGCGCCTATTTTTTTCATCACCTCCTCGCGCGTATTAATCACATATCTTGCCTCCACCAGAGACTCCGAAACCCTGCCAAGCTCATTCTTTCTTTTTTCTTTTTCAAAATACTGCAACCGCGCATGAACCCTGGAGTAAATCTTAATAATGTTTTTATTAATTTGATAATACTCAGACGACAGAGGTACAGGACCGTCCAGTGATTTGGCACAATCCCAAAAATCATTCATGCCAAAATCCTTAAAATTAATCATAATCATTTCGAATATTTCCAGCGACGTCGTCGTGGCACTATTCTTCAAGACATGATTGAGTAACTTTGTTACCCGTTCATTTCTCTTCGTTGCCGGATCGGAATTTTTAATTAATTTCTCCCTGATCTCGGCCAGTGGCAATTGCTCCAGACTTTCAATTTGCCATGTGTCTTCATCAAAATTCTTATTAAACTCTTCAATCTTGGCTGGATTAATTTCCAGACCGCCCCGAAAATTTTTACCTCGAGGATTTTTTATATTTTTCTCAGAAAACTTCTGGCCATAATTCGATGCATGGGAACCTTGATCATTGGGCGCCACGTCAAGAATTTTTTTATCCGCTTTCGCCGGGTCCGCCGGGTTCGCCACACGTTTTGGCTGACGATCCGGTTCTATTTTAAAGCCGCGCCCAGGTATCTTGTTCACAATACAACCTTCACTAAAAATTAAAAAATATCGTTTATCCGCCCTTTTATAAACCGGGGGCCTCCACTAGGTAACGTCAGCCCCCGGACAGTTCCTCTCGCGTCCGGATTAAAGCCGCCCGGCAATCCGGGATGGAGGCCTCAGGGCCTCCGCTATACTTCGCGCTCCCCAATCCTCCTTGCTTTCCGCCATGTCCACTCCCCCTGCCTGCCCGCAATGCGCGATGGAAAACACGTATCCCGATGCGGATCATTACGTCTGCCCGGATTGCGCTTATGAATGGCCTGTCGTCGCGCCCGCTGGCGAGAATGACGGACACGATGGCCCGCCGGTCAAGGATGCCAACGGCAATGTTCTCGCCGATGGCGATGCCGTGGTACTCATCAAGGATCTGAAAGTGAAGGGCTCGTCCATCACGCTGAAGATGGGCACGAAAGTGAAGAGCATCCGCCTCGTGGGCGGCGATCATGAAGTCGATTGCAAGATGGAAGGCGGCAGCTTCATGTTAAAAGCCTGCTACCTGAAGAAAGCTCAGGCTTAAACTTAAATTTCCGTTTCCGCGCTACGCTGGCGCGCCTTCGCATTTTCACATTTCCACATTTTCTTTTCGCTGAAATTCGCCATGTCTGCTGCCCACACTCTCGCTGTTCATGACGCTGTATCGACATGCAAGGTCTGCGGCAACGCGACAGCGCTTTATGGCGTGGCGGATTTCAATAAAACTTGCGCGGAACATTGGGGACGTTATTTTCCGCTCCTGGGCGTTCCCATTTATTACCATCAGTGCAGCCACTGCGGCCTGGTTTTCACTCGCGCCTTCGATCACTGGAGCAACGACCAGTTCCGCGAGCACATCTATAACGACGATTACGTCCTGGTTGATCCGGATTATGTCGATGAGCGCCCTCGGGCACTCGCTGGCGTCATGCAGGATTTCGTTCGTCAGGCCCCACCGCTCGCGTTGCTCGACTATGGCGGTGGCAACGGCAAAATGGCCACGCTGCTCGCCGAACAGGGTCTCAATGCCCAAAGCTGGGACCCGGTGGCCAATGAAGGCCACGACCTTCCGCCACTCGCGGCGTTTGATCTGGTAAGCGCCTTTGAAGTCATGGAGCACACGCCCGATCCGCTGAAAACCGCTGGCGAGGCGCTTGGCTTTTTGCGCGAAAACGGTGCGTTGCTATTCTCGACGCTGACCATCGACCATCTGCCGCCGCAGGCCATTCATTTCTGGTACATCGCACCCCGCAATGGCCACATTTCGATTCACACAAACCGCTCGCTCGAAATCATGTTCGGTACTTTCGGCTACCGGGTTCATCACTTCAGCAATCTCTATCATCTGGCGCTGAAACAAGCCCCCGACTGGCTCATGGCTCGCCTGGACGCTCATCCTTGAAGTCCAGGCGAGGCCCCCTGGCGGGAGCCTTCCGTCTCTCTCTGCCGCTATGAGCCCGGCAGTTTCACCGGCACGGGCCGCGTCAGCAGATCGGTGTACAGGTTGAAAAAACGCGCGTTATCGAAGCGCTGCACCACCGTCATTTTCTGCAAGCCGGGAGGAGGCGAGGTGAGATACCCCGTCGATTTGCCATCGTTCGGGCCGTAGCTGGCGTTGACATCCACCCATTCCTGCGTCGTTTGCGTGGCATACGTGGGATCGATCAGATAGGCCAGGGTCAGCGTATCCCAGATGTTGGTGGTGTAAGCCGGATTGGTTTCGAAGCCGTTCTTGCCGTCATAGCCATAACCATTGAGCTGTTTGAACAGTTGCGTGATCGTGGTTTGCTTCGCCGGGTTGTGCGCGATGCTGTCGTAGACCGCCTTGTCCATCTTCACCGTGTTCGTGACGTCGAGCGGAATCACGACCTGACGGACCGGCAAGCGCAGCACCTGTTGTGCCGCCAGCGGATCGAACCACCAGTTGAATTCGGCGGTGGGGCTGGTGTTGCCCGGCACGTCGATCGCGCCGCCCATGTAGATGATTTGCTTGATGAGCGGCACGATCTCGGGATGCTGGCTCGTGGCCTGGGCGATATTGGTCAGCGGGCCAATCGCCAGAATGCTGATCTCGCCGGGATGCTGCTTGACGGTATCCACGATGAAATCCACCGCGCTCTTGCCTTGCACCTGGGTATGGCTGGCAAAGCCATCCGGAGGCGCGACCAGATCGCTGTCCGATTTCGGTTCGGGCTTGCTCCAGGCGCCGAGATAACCATCGCCCCCCGGAAACGCCAACAACTCCTGATGCACCGTGCTGAAATCGTGCGACAAGGGATAGTTCGCCCCGGCGTAGACACCGACCTGCGTTTCGATGCCGAGACGCTCCACCGCTTTCAGGGCATCGGCTACGCCCTGTTTCAACCACTGGTTGCCGCTTACCACGGTAATACCCAACACATTGACCTGGCCTGTGGCCTGCAACTGCGCGGCCATGACACCGAGCTGGCCATCGTCGCTCAGCGTGTTGTAGTCGCTATCGACGATCACCTTCGGCGCGCCTGGGTTTTCTGCCACGTGTGTTCCACCGCACCCCGCCAGCCCGGTTAAACAGGCCAGCATGACACCCCATCGCTTCATCGTATTCTCCTGTGCTGTATTGATAGATCGAGGCCGGGCCCATAAAAATAGCGGCGCATCACCGGACTGCGCCGCATTTTAATCCTGCAAGGCCTGATTTTTTACTTAAAACATGAACTTAACCAAAGGCAACAGGCATTATCAGATTTTCATATTTGAATAAAGCGTTGCATCATTATTGCCAACGCTTAATGAAATTAAACCCTGGTTCTCGTCATTGATATTCAATACGACATGATTTCCATCTGATTGCTTTACAACCGGCTTCTCATCCAGAGAATTTAATTTTATTTTCTCTTCGGCCTTCTTTTTTGCATTCGTTTGTGAACTCTCAGCGGAATTCATCTGGCTACGATAATAATTGGCGCCAAAGTGCATCATGCCACCCACCAATAATGTACTGCCAGCACCGGAACAGATAATCTCCGCCATTGACCAACCCAAGTCATGGGTCGCACAGACCGTAATCAAACCAACGATCGCCCCACCATACGCTGGGGGCGCAATGCGTTTGAGCTGTTCCGCACAGCCCTCATGATCCAGAGTGGTCTTTTTACCACCGAGCAAGCCTTTCTGATTATCGGCAGAATCAGGGCCTGGCGAATTAAAAAAGGAAGAAATTTTATAAAGCGAAGCAAAACAGGAATTAAATCCAGACATAAATCACTCACCAATGAAATTAAAATATCGGCCAATCGGACAGAGCCACGAGCGGTGCTTTAGATCAAGTTCACCTGGTCGTCTGTTAAGTAACCAGTTATCGCTCCAGGGTTCCATTTTTGCCGTCATTTTTTGCAATTTTTACCCACCCTTCATCCGCTTACCTGACGACTTCATGGCTTCATGGCCTCATGACTTCATGAACGGCTGTGCCGCGTCGAGCATGATCCGGCAACAGTAATCGGCAAAACTACGCCGCACGATCAACTCATAACGCTCGCCCAGCAACGGCACCAGCACGATCGCCGCCTTGAAATAGTGGCTCTGCGCGCATTGTCCGGGCGCCAGCACACGAGGATGCAGGTCGAGCGGACAGCCGCGCGCCAGCACCTCGCGCACGCGCTGGCCCGATGCTTCGAGCACCGTATGGCCGCTGCCGACATCCACCACCGCGGCAAACTGCCCGGCCAGCGCCTCGCGCAAGGCGGCTTCGAGCGTCGCGTGTTGCGGCTCATGCGAGCGCACCAGCCACTCGTCCGGCCCCAGCCACAGCACCTCGGCCTGTGCACCCGAGGTCACGGTATGGGTATGGGTATTGGGCGTTGCGCTTAAGTCACAGCCCGTGACGCTGTTCACGGCGCGGGTAAAAGCCGTATCGGCGGCATCGCCGCGCACAGTCACAAGGTCGAGAAACGCCCGTTCGCGCAAACAGAACTGTTTCGATGCCGCAGCCTGATGCGCGCTCAACAGCTCCGCCACCCCATCAAGCGGCGAGACCGGCTGCGGCGTCCCGGCCATGGCCTGAATGTAATCGGGCGTGCCGCCCAACGACGCATCACCGGTTTCATTCCACATGCTGGCGTGCTCCTTCAGTGTCATAGAAAACGGGGCTCGTAATCATGGCTGCGATCTGCCTGCCGTTTGCCAGCGCAACCGTGACGTGCTGCCCCATCTTGTCCAGCCCGCCCTTGACCATCGCCAGCGCAATCGAGCGCTGCAGAATCGGGCTGTAATAGCTCGATGTCACGTGCCCCAGCATCGGGGCAGTCTCACCTGTAAACGGCCCAGCCACGATCTGGCTGCCCTCCGGAATCACACATGAGGCCTCTTCGGCAAGCAGGCCCACGAACTGTTTGCGGCCTGCTTTGGCGGTATCGCTACGGGCAAGCGAGCGCTTGCCGAGACAATCCTTTGCTTGCGCCACCAGGGCGCCCATGCCCAGGTCATGGGGCGTCACCGAGCCATCGGTATCCTGACCGACGATGATGTAGCCCTTCTCCGCCCGCAGCACGTGCATGGTTTCGGTGCCGTAAGGCGTGATGCCGAACTCCGCTCCCGCCGCCATCAAGGCCTGCCACACCGCGCGCCCATAGTTGGCGGGCACGTTGACCTCATAGGCCAGCTCACCCGAGAAACTGATCCGCATCACCCGCGCGCCAACCCCGGCGACCCTGCCCGCGCGGTAGCTCATGAAGGGAAACGCGGCATTGGCAAAATCAATCTCGCTGCATACTTTTTGCAGCACCTTGCGGCTTTGCGGCCCGACCACCGCGAACGTCGCCCAGTGATCGGTCACGGAGGCAAGCCGGACTTGCAGATCCGGCCATTCGGTTTGCAACCAGCGCTCAAGCCAGCCCAGCACACGCGCCGCGCCACCGGTGGTGGTACTCATCAGGTAATGCTGCGCGGCCAGGCGCACGGTGACGCCATCGTCGAACACCATGCCGTTTTCATCGAGCATCAGGCCATAACGGCATTTGCCGACTTCGAGCTTGCTCCAGGCATTGGTGTAGACCCAGTTGAGCAATTGCGCGACATCCGGGCCCTGGAGATCGATCTTGCCCAGTGTCGAAGCATCCAGCAGGCCCACGCCATGGCGCACCGCGAGGCATTCGCGGGCCACCGCCGCGTGCAGGTCTTCATCCTCGCGCGGGTAATACCAGGGGCGCTTCCAGTGACCGACGTCCTCGAAGCGCGCACCGTGTTCGACGTGCCATTCATGGAGGCAGGTCTTGCGCACGGGATCGAGCAGTTCGCCTAGTTCTCGCCCCGCGAAAGCGCCAAATGTCACCGGTGTGTAGTTGGGGCGATAAGTCGTGGTGCCGGTTTCGGCCAAGGTCTGGCCGAGCGCTTCAGCCAGAAGCGCCATGCCATTGATATTGCCCAGCTTGCCTTGATCGGTGCCAAAGCCCAGCGCGGTATAGCGCTTCATTTGTTCGACCGCTTCGAACCCTTCGCGCGCGGCCAGCAGGATGTCGGAGGCGCAAACGTCATTCTGGAAATCCACGAACTGCTTCGGGCCACGCGTTGCGCTCTCGCGGCTGCCGATCCGCCAGAGCGGCTCAAGCGGCATGTCGCGGGTCTCGCCAACCTGCGGCGCGGTGCTCTGGGCCACGGTAAAACCCAGCGCGCGTGCCGCTTCGAGACCCGCCTCGCGCGCGAGACACATCCCGCGCGCGAGGCTAAACTCGCCTGCCGCCGCGCCGACGCTGCATTCCGCCTGGCGCGCCGGGCCGGGCACAAAGCAGGCTTTTGCGTCATGCCAGTGCGCCTTGCCGCCCGACTGCGCGAAGAGATGCAACACCGGGCTCCAACCGCCCGAGACCGCCAGCAAGTCACACGCCAGATCGGCCTGCTTCGCGCCGGTGCAACCAGGCTGCGTTTGGGTCGCGGGCGAATACGACGCGACTTCGACCGAGGCCACCTGACGCTTGCCGTGAGCCGCCAACACCACCGCGTGCTGCATCACCGTCACGCCCGCGTGCCGCGCGAGCGAAGGCAGCGTGCCATCGCTCGTGCCGCGCGGGTCAAGAACGCACACCTGGGCGCCACAGGCCTTGAGATCGAGTGCGCACTGATAGCCTGCGTCGTTGTTCGTGAAGACCACTGCGTTGCGCCCCGGCAGCACGCCATAGCGCTGCACGTAGGCCGAAACCGCCGAGGCCAGCATCACGCCAGGCAAATCGTTGTTGCCGAACACCAGGGGCCGCTCATGCGCGCCCGTAGCCAGAATCACGCGCTTCGCCCGAATCTTCCAGAGCAGCTCGCGCGGCCCCTGGCGCGCGGAAACAGGCAGGTGGTCAGTCAAGCGCTGCACCACCGTGACGAGGTTGTGGTCCTGGTAGCCGAAGGCGGTACTGCGCGTGAGGATCGTCACGTCAGGCCGTTGCGCCAGTTCAGAGGCCACTGTTTCAACCCAGTGCAAGCCGTTTTCGCCATCGATCTCAGCGTGCTGCGCCAGCAGGCTGCCGCCGAGCTCGCGTTGTTCGTCCACCAGCATCACGCGCGCACCAGCCCGCGCCGCCACCTGCGCGGCGCTCAGTCCCGCCGGGCCGCCGCCCACCACCAGCACATCGCAATGCGCGTAACACTTGTCGTACCGGTCGGCGTCGGGGGTCTCCGGGGCGCGCCCCAGGCCCGCCGCCTGACGAATCCGCGCTTCGTATTTCGGCCACCATTGACGCGGCCACATAAAGGTCTTGTAGTAAAAGCCCGCCGGCAAAAACCGGGCGAATAGCTGGTTGATCGCCAGGCGGTCGCGTTCGAGACTCGGCTGCGCATTCACGCTCGCCGCGACCAGCCCCTCGTACAACTCGACCTCGGTCGCACGCGCATTCGGCACTGTGTACGCGCCACGCTCAAGCTGCACGATTGCATTGGGCTCCTCGACGCCCGCCGTGACGATGCCGCGTGGCCGGTGATACTTGACGCTGCGCGCGACAAAATGCACGCCGTTGGCCAGCAGCGCGGAGGCCAGCGTGTCACCCTGAAACCCCTGATACGGGCGGCCATTGAACGTGAAGCTCAGCGGCCGGGTGCGATCGATGCGGCCGCCCGTGGCGAGGCGTCTCTTCTGGCTGAGGGTCATGACGTCGTGCTTCCTGTCACACCCGCAGCCACAGCGCCGGGCCTGGTGGGGCTCGTGTCGTGCTCCGCTTGAGGCGGCCGCGAAAATTTCACGTAGCCCAGAAATTCATACGTCACCGTATCGCGCAGCGCCTTGAACCAGCGGCGGCAACCCATGGCGTGCAACCACTGCTCAGCGTGCACGCCACGCGGGTTGTCGCGCATGAACAGGTACTCGCCCCACTCCTGGTCGCTGAGCGTCTCGGGGTTCAGCGGCCGCACGATATTGGCCTCGCCGCCACAGGTAAATTCAGATTCGGCGCGCGGGCCGCACCATGGACATTCGATCAGTAGCATGGAGTTCTCCATTGTTTCGTTTCTCCGTGACAGGCTAAAGGCCTGGAGCCAGAAGAAGCCGCGCTAGTGCGCCACCGCCGCCGCGCCATGTTCGTCGATCAGGTGGCCGGTATAAAAACGCTCCAGCGAGAACGGCGCATTCAGCTCATGCGGGCAATCGTGGGCGATGGTGTGAGCGAAAACCCAGCCCGACCCCGGCGTGGCCTTGAAGCCCCCAGTGCCCCAGCCGCAATTGAAGTACAAGCCCTTCACATCGGTCTTGCCGATGATCGGGCAGGCATCGGGCGAGACATCGACGATGCCGCCCCACTGCCGGTTCATGCGCACGCGCGAAAACACCGGGAACATCTCGACAATCGCCTGCAACGTGCCTTCGATGATCTGAAAACTGCCGCGCTGGCCAAAGCCGGTGTACTGGTCCACGCCCGCGCCGATCACCAGATCGCCCTTGTCGGACTGGCTGATATACGCATGCACCGCGTTGGACATCACGACCGTGTTCAGCACCGGCTTGATGGGCTCCGACACCAGCGCCTGCAAGGGATGGCTTTCTAGCGGCAAGCGCAGCCCGGCCATCTCAGCCAGTGTCGTCGTGTGGCCCGCTGCCGCCACGGCGACTTTCTTCGCGCGGATGAAACCCTTGACGGTATCGACGCCCGTCACCGCCCCGCCTTCGCGGCGAATCCCGGTCACCTGGCAATTCTGGATCAGGTCGACGCCATGCTGATCCGCACCACGGGCGAAGCCCCAGGCCACCGCGTCATGCCGCGCCACGCCAGCGCGCCGCTGTAGCGAAGCGCCCAGCACCGGATAGCGGCTCTTGAGGTTGAGCGTCGGCTCGATGGCCTTGATCTGCTCGGGCGTGATGAACTCGGCATCCACCCCATTGAGCCGGTTCGCATTGACGCGCCGCTCGGTGTCGCGCACGTCTTGCAGCGTATGCGCCAGATTCATCACGCCGCGCTGGCTGAACATCACGTTGTAGTTCAGATCTTGCGCAAGCCCCTCCCACAGCTTCATCGCCTTTTCATAGAGCCTCGCCGATTCGTCCCACAGATAATTCGAGCGCACGATCGTGGTATTGCGCGCGGTATTACCGCCGCCCAGCCAGCCTTTTTCCAGCACCGCGATATGGCGCACGCCGTGCTCTTTCGCCAGGTAATAAGCCGTCGCCAAGCCGTGCCCACCACCGCCGACCAGCACCACGTCGTATTCGCGCCGAGGCTCAGGGCTGCGCCACTGGCGCGCCCAGTTCTCGTGATACGACAACCCGTTGCGCAGCAAACTGAAGATCGAATAACGGCTCATCCGGCCCATCCCGTTCGTTAGCAGGCGATGACGTTCACGACGAGGCTGCCATGCGCTGCCGTGCGTTGTATCCCGGCGCCACTACACCCGGACAAAAGAAACGCCGATAGAACAAACCCGCCAAACATCCGGGATCGCCACGACACGCCACGTTGCGGCAGGCGATCTATACGTTTTTACGCAGGTTGCTGGCGCAAAAACGCAAGTTGTAGCGCATACGTTGCGCCACGCTTGAATACCGCTTGCCGCTTGCCGCTTGCCGCTTGCCGCGCCATGTCTCCACGCCGGTCTCCGAGCGCTGCGCTCCGTTCCGGCCAACCTTCCCGCAACCGCTCATGCCCTCACTTGCCGCTGCCGCGCCGCACCCCATGACCCTCACCGAATCGCCCACGCCTGATGCGAACCTGACGGACCTGACGAACCTGACAAGTACCGCCACCGTGCTTCCCAGCCCGCCACGCCTCCGCTTTGGCATCGTGCTGCTGCCCAACTTCACGCTGACAGCGCTTTCCGGCTTTATCGACATGCTGCGGCTTGCCGCCGACGACGGTGACGGCAGCAAGCCCGTGCGCTGCACGTGGAGCGTGATCGGCCCCTCCCTCGCTCCGGTGCGCGCAAGCTGCGGCATTCCGCTCACCCCCGAGGCCACCTTCGCCACGACCCGACCGCAAGACGCTTTCGATTACCTCGTCGTGGCAGGGGGCCTGCTGCATGCCGGGCCACAAGTTGGCGACGACACCTTGCAGTTCATTCGCGCCGCCGCCCGTGGCCACACGACACTCGTTGGCATCTGCACCGGCGCGTTCGCGCTGATGCGCGCGGGCGTGCTGGACGGCCATCGCATCTGCGTCAGCTGGTTTCATTACTGGGATTTTCTGCAGCGCTTTCCCGCCGCCGATGCCAGCGCCCTGGTGGCTGACCGTCTGTTCGTGATCGACCGGCGACGCATCACCTGCTCCGGCGGGCGCGCGACGATCGACGTCGCCGCCGCGATCCTGCTGCGCCACCTCGATCGCGCAACAGTGCAAAAAGCGCTGCGTATCTTGCTGGTGGGAGAAAGACAAACAGGTAATGCACCGCAACCCCATCCGCCAGGGCTTGAGCCTGCAACGCATCCGCTCGTCACGCGCGCGATTTTGCTGATGGAGCAGCACGTCGGGCACGCCCTGCCGCTGGAGGCGCTCGCACGCAAGCTCGATGTCTCACCGCGGCAGCTGGAGCGGCGCTTCAAGGCCGCGACCGGCAAGAGCCCACAGACCTTCGCGCGCCAGGTCCGGCTGCGCACCGCCGCCTGGCTGCTCACCCGCTCTGGACGCAGCGTGGCCGATATCGCTTCGAGCTGTGGCTTCTCGGATGCCTCGCATCTGGGACGGGAACTGCGCAAGCACTATGGCGTGCCGCCCGTGGCGTTCCGCGATCGGGGCCGGGGTGCTAGCGCAGCGGCAGCCTTACTCGATGAAACGTTTCCTGGACGCGTGAAGGTATTTTAAATACGGCTGAAAACACTGGCTTCGAAAAGTCATTGCCGGCCAGCATTTTCACGGAACTTCTTGCGGTTGAATGTTACATACCACGCGGCGTTACTTCTATTGAATCGCCCTGATATTTTTATGATGTTCCTGTATTTATTTAATTCGACTTCCCCCAGGAGATTTATATGAGCAACGTTAGCAGCATCGCCCCTAATTCAATTAACCAAAACTCTATCGACATAAATGACAACAATCAAAATAATCAATCAAACGAGAATAATGGCAAATCAGTTGGAACAGCATCTGGCTCCCGGCGGGGTTCTATAGAAAATTTTTCAACTCCGTTGAATAACCCAGAAGTTTTGGTTGATACCGATCAACAACCCAAAGTCAACGAGACTACAACTACATCAACCACTAGCGACAATAAAACACATAATAACCTTGAAACAAATGAAAAAAATAATACAATCAGCCACCAAGATACTTGCGAAGAAGTTTTTCGACTATTTAACCAAGAATCCCCAGATCCAAAAAAAATTGCGCCTTTACTGACCACCGAAAAGGGTAAAGAAATACTAGCTGATGCACTAAATATGATGCATTATGCAAGATATTTCGATTATCGCCAAACCCTCTCGTTCAGCATCTACGCAAACCGCCTTCTAGAAATGATCAACCCAACCGATCTCAATCAGTTCTTCAAAGATAAGCCTGAATTAAAATCAAAGCTATTAAAATCCGTAGCCACCCTGCAGTATCGCCGCCTAAATTTCAACCTGGATTTCATGTTCAAAAACACGGAAATGTTTGGTCAATCTGGCCATGAACTTCTTGGCGCGAGCACATCTCCAGAAAATACTTGTGAATACAAATTAATCACTTCACTCATAGCTATCCATACCAGCCTAAGCAAGGCTTATTATCCGCTCAAGGTCAAGGAAAAATTAGAGCACGCCAAGACAGAATGGAATAGGAACGAGACTGAAATTCAGAACAATAAAAACCAGTTGCTATCATTAAACGCAACGAGTCGAAAAAATACATACCAGCTCATTACAGAAAAAAAATTTGCATTCCAATATACTGATTTAACTACAAAAGCCGAAATCACTAGTAAAATTGATGCCATCGCAAAACTAGAAGAATCGCATAAAACCCTATTATCTCAAATAGCAATGCTGACCCAGGAAAATAATTCCATAACCGAAAAAATTCAATACGTCAGCACCCGCACTCAAAAAGAGATCGCATACCTCAATATCAAGCAGCTTATAGATAGAAAAATCAACGATGATGATGTAAACCGGATTGTTATTCTCTGCACTGAAATCACCAACATAGTAAACGACCCCGTGATGAAAAACTACTGCGACCTCCCCGAACCAGAATTTCTTTACCGCAAGGCATGCGAAATATTTGAAACAAATGAAACGCAAACCCGCCTGAAAAACGATCTCGTTAAATCGTAATACGCTACCCAGCACTTTACCGCTCCCGGGATTTTCGGCGATGCGCTATTTCGCCCAGCCGCTCACAGTGTTCAACCGGTTTATTCCTTGGACAACACGTTTGCCGGCGGGATGCCTAGCGGCCTGGCCGATGCCGCTTCGAGCGCTGACTTTCCGACGGGCCTTGCTCGATAAAACATTCTCAGGCGCACGAAGGTATTTTAAATACGGCTGAAAACACTGGCTTCGAAAAGCCATTGCCGGCCAGCATTTTCACGGAACTTCTTGCGGTTCAATGTTACATACCATGCGGCGTTACTTCTATTGAATCGCCCTGATATTTTTATGATGTTCCTGTATTTATTTAATTCGACTTCCCCCAGGAGATTTATATGAGCAGCAATAGCAGCATCACCCCTAATTTAAGCAACCAAAACCTTATCAACATAAATGACAACAATCAAAATAATCAACCAAACGAGAATAATGGCAAATCAGTTGGAACAACATCTGGCTCCCGGCGGGGTTCTACAGAATTTTTTTCAACTCCGATAAATAACCCAAAAATTTCGAATGATACCGATCAACAACCCAAAGTCAACGAGACTACAACTACAACTACAACTACAACTACAATTACAACTGCAATTACATCAACCACTAGCGACAATGAAACACATAACAACCTTAAAACAGATGAAAAAAATAATATAATCAGCTACAAAGAGTCTTTTGCAAAACTTTCACGACTATTCGAAAATAAAGCCACAGCTTCAGAAACAATTGCGTCTTTACTGCTCACCCAAGATGGTCAAAAAATACTAGCTGATGTAGTAACGCAAATGTATGATACAAATAATCAAATTTATTACGATAGCCACCCGTTAATGGTCTGCGTAAACCGCACTCTAGAAATGATCAACCCAACCGATCTCAATCAGTTCTTCAAAGATAACCCTAAATTAAAATCACAGCTATTAAAATCCGTAACCGCCCTGCGGTATGGCGGCCTAAATTTCAACCTGGATTTCATGTTCAAAAACACGGAAATTTTTGGTCAATCTGGCCATGAACTTCTTGGCGCGAGCACATCTCTAAAACATACTCCTGCAGACGAATTAATCACTTCACTCATAGCTATCCATACCAGCCTAAGCAAGGCTTATTATCCGCTCAAGGTCAAGGAAAAATTAGAGCACGCCAAGACAGAATGGAATAAGAACGAGACTGAAATTCAGAACAATAAAAACCAGTTGCTATCATTAAACGCAACGAGTCGAAAAAATAAATACCAGCTCATTACAGAAAAAAAATCAGCAAACCAATATACTGACTTAGCTCCAGAAGTCGAAATCAATAGTAAAACTGATGCCATCGCAAAACTAGAAGAATCGCAGAAAACCCTATTATCTCAAATAGCAATGCTGACCCAGGAAAATAATTCCATAACCGAAAAAATTAAATACGTCAGCACCCGCGCTCAAAAAGAGATCGCATACCTCAATATCAAGCAGATTATAAATGGAAAAATCGAAATCAACGATGATGATGTAATCCGGATTTTTCTTCTCTGCACTGAAATCTACAGGTTAGCAAACGACCGCGTGATGGAAAACTACTGCAACTTCTCCGATCCAGGATTGCTTTACCGCGCGGCATGCGAAATATTTGAAATAAATGAAAAGCAAACCAGCCGGAAAAACGGTCTCGTTTAATCGTAATACGCTACCCAGCACTTTACCGCTCCCGGGATTTTCGGCGATGCGCTATTTCGCCCAGCCGCTCACAGTGTTCAACCGGTTTATTCCTTGGACAACACGTTTGCCGGCGGGATGCCTAGCGGCCTGGCCGATGCCGCTTCGAGCGCTGACTTTCCGACGGGCCTTGCTCGATAAAACATCCTCAGGCGCACGAAGGTATTTTAAATACGGCTGAAGGTATTGGCGATGCCTATATTCCAGCCGGATTTTCACGGAACCTCTTGCGCCTGAGTGTTACATAATCATGCGGTGTGACTTCCGCTAAATTGCCCTGATATTTTTATCATATTCCTGAATTTAGGCTGAACATCACGTTGTAGTTCAGATCTTGCGCAAGCCCCTCCCACAGCTTCATCGCCTTTTCATAGAGCCTCGCCGATTCGTCCCACAGATAATTCGAGCGCACGATCGTGGTATTGCGCGCGGTATTACCGCCGCCCAGCCAGCCTTTTTCCAGCACCGCGATATGGCGCACGCCGTGCTCTTTCGCCAGGTAATAAGCCGTCGCCAGGCCGTGCCCGCCACCGCCGACCAGCACCACGTCGTATTCGCGCCGAGGCTCAGGGCTGCGCCACTGGCGCGCCCAGTTCTCGTGATACGACAACCCGTTGCGCAGCAAACTGAAAATCGAATAACGGCTCATCCGGCCCATCCCGTTCGTTAGCAGGCGATGACGTTCACGACGAGGCTGCCGTGCGCTGCCGTGCGTTGTATCCCGGCGCCACTACACCCGGACAAAAGAAACGCCGATAGAACAAACCCGCCAAACATCCGGGATCGCCACGACACGCCACGTTGCGGCAGGCGATCTATACGTTTTTACGCAGGTTGCTGGCGCAAAAACGCAAGTTGTAGCGCATACGTTGCGCCACGCTTGAATACCGCTTGCCGCTTGCCGCTTGCCGCTTGCCGCTTGCCGCTTGCCGCTTGCCGCTTGCCGCTTGACGCTTGCCGCTTGACGCTTGCCGCTTGCCGCGCCATGTCTCCACGCCGGTCTCCGAGCGCTGCGCTCCGTTCCGGCCAACCTTCCCGCAACCGCTCATGCCCTCACTTGCCGCTGCCGCGCCGCACCCCATGACCCTCACCGAATCGCCCACGCCTGATGCGAACCTGACGGACCTGACGAACCTGACAAGTACCGCCACCGTGCTTCCCAGCCCGCCACGCCTCCGCTTTGGCATCGTGCTGCTGCCCAACTTCACGCTGACAGCGCTTTCCGGCTTTATCGACATGCTGCGGCTTGCCGCCGACGACGGTGACGGCAGCAAGCCCGTGCGCTGCACGTGGAGCGTGATCGGCCCCTCCCTCGCTCCGGTGCGCGCAAGCTGCGGCATTCCGCTCACCCCCGAGGCCACCTTCGCCACGACCCGGCCGCAAGACGCTTTCGATTACCTCGTCGTGGCAGGGGGCCTGCTGCATGCCGGGCCACAAGTTGGCGACGACACCTTGCAGTTCATTCGCGCCGCCGCCCGTGGCCGCACGACACTCGTTGGCATCTGCACCGGCGCGTTCGCGCTGATGCGCGCGGGCGTGCTGGACGGCCATCGCATCTGCGTCAGCTGGTTTCATTACTGGGATTTTCTGCAGCGCTTTCCCGCCGCCGATGCCAGCGCCCTGGTGGCTGACCGTCTGTTCGTGATCGACCGGCGACGCATCACCTGCTCCGGCGGGCGCGCGACGATCGACGTCGCCGCCGCGATCCTGCTGCGCCACCTCGATCGCGCAACAGTGCAAAAAGCGCTGCGTATCTTGCTGGTGGGAGAAAGACAAACAGGTAATGCACCGCAACCCCATCCGCCAGGGCTTGAGCCTGCAACGCATCCGCTCGTCACGCGCGCGATTTTGCTGATGGAGCAGCACGTCGGGCACGCCCTGCCGCTGGAGGCGCTCGCACGCAAGCTCGATGTCTCACCGCGGCAGCTGGAGCGGCGCTTCAAGGCCGCGACCGGCAAGAGCCCACAGACCTTCGCGCGCCAGGTCCGGCTGCGCACCGCCGCCTGGCTGCTCACCCGCTCTGGACGCAGCGTGGCCGATATCGCTTCGAGCTGTGGCTTCTCGGATGCCTCGCATCTGGGACGGGAACTGCGCAAGCACTATGGCGTGCCGCCCGTGGCGTTCCGCGATCGGGGCCGGGGTGCTAGCGCAGCGGCAGCCTTACTCGATGAAACGTTTCCTGGACGCGTGAAGGTATTTTAAATACGGCTGAAAACACTGGCTTCGAAAAGTCATTGCCGGCCAGCATTTTCACGGAACTTCTTGCGGTTGAATGTTACATACCACGCGGCGTTACTTCTATTGAATCGCCCTGATATTTTTATGATGTTCCTGTATTTATTTAATTCGACTTCCCCCAGGAGATTTATATGAGCAACGTTAGCAGCATCGCCCCTAATTCAATTAACCAAAACTCTATCGACATAAATGACAACAATCAAAATAATCAATCAAACGAGAATAATGGCAAATCAGTTGGAACAGCATCTGGCTCCCGGCGGGGTTCTATAGAAAATTTTTCAACTCCGTTGAATAACCCAGAAGTTTTGGTTGATACCGATCAACAACCCAAAGTCAACGAGACTACAACTACATCAACCACTAGCGACAATAAAACACATAATAACCTTGAAACAAATGAAAAAAATAATACAATCAGCTACCAAGATACTCGTGAAGAAGTTTTTCGACTATTTAAAAATGAATCCCCAGATCCAAAAAAAGTTGCGCCTTTACTGACCACCGAAAATGGTAAAGAAATACTAGCTGATGCACTAGATATGATGCGTCGTGCAAAATATTTCAATTCTCTCCCAGTCGTCGCGTCCAGCATCTACGCAAACCGCCTTCTAGAAATGATCAACCCAACCGATCTCAATCAGTTCTTCAAAGATAAGCCTGAATTAAAATCACAGCTATTAAAATCCGTAGCCACCCTGCGGTATCGCGGCCTAAATTTCAACCTGGATTTCATGTTCAAAAACACGAAAATTTTTGGTCAATCTGGCCATGAACTTCTTGGCGCGAGCACATCTCTAAAACATACTCCTGCAGACGAATTAATCACTTCACTCATAGCTATCCATACCAGCCTAAGCAAGGCTTATTATCCGCTCAAGGTCAAGGAAAAATTAGAGCACACCAAGACAGAATTGAATAAGAACAAGACTGAAATTCAGAACAATAAAAACCAGTCGCCATCATTAAACGCAACGAGTCAAAAAAATAAATACCAGCTCATTACAGAAAAAAAATCAGCAAACCAATATACTGACTTAGCTCCAGAAGTCGAAATCAATAGTAAAATTGATGCCATCGCAAAACTAGAAGAATCGCATAAAACCCTATTATCTCAAATAGCAATGCTGACCCAGGAAAATAATTCCATAACCGAAAAAATTCAATACGTCAGCACCCGCGCTCAAAAAGAGATCGCACACCTCAATATCAAGCAGCTTATAGATAGAAAAATCAAAATCAACGGTGATGATGTAAACCGGATTGTTATTCTCTGCACTGAAATCACCAGGTTAGCAAAAGACCCCGTGATGAAAAACTACTGCAAATTCTCCAAACCAGAATTTTTTAGCTGCGAGGCACGCAAAATATTTGAAATAAATAAAACGCAAACCCGCCTGAAAAACGATCTCGTTGAATGGTAATACGCTACCCAGCACTTTACCGCTCCCGGGATTTTCGGCGATGCGCTATTTCGCCCAGCCGCTCACAGTGTTCAACCGGTTTATTCCTTGGACAACACGTTTGCCGGCGGGATGCCTAGCGGCCTGACCGATGCCGCTTCGAGCGCTGACTTTCCGACGGGCCTTGCTCGATAAAACATTCTCAGGCGCACGAAGGTATTTTAAATACGGCTGAAGGTATTGGCGATGCCTATATTCCAGCCGGATTTTCACGGAACCTCTTGCGCCTGAATGTTACATAATCATGCGGTGTGACTTCCGCTGAATTGCCCTGATATTTTTATCATATTCCTGAATTTATTCAGTTCAACATCCTCTGGAGATTTGCATGAGCAATATTCACGGCCTCACCCCTATAAATTCCACCACGCCCAACATCATAAGCGACAGCGATCAAAACAGCCTCCAGAATCAAAATGATAAAAAATCAATCGAAAAACCGTCGGAATCCCGACGGGGCTCTGTAGAAATTACTCCAACTGGGATAAAGAATCCCGTGGTGGCGGACACCGACAACCAAGAAAAAAAAGTTAATAAATCTGATGAAGATAAATCTGATAAAGATAATATCGAAATAAATAATATTCCTCCAATAAATGAAGAAAATGAAATATCGCAGCTACCTTTGTCCATATTGCAGCCGGAATCTGATTCCGACCTGGAAAAAAAAATATCTCCCCTTTCTTCATCCGATGACAAAATAAATATCTCAAGCACCAGCAAAGATATTGATGATTTTACTGCAAAATTAGAAGATAAATTCAATAAATGTTTTTACACTAAAAATTCTATTTCACGCTCCGATATTATCGAACTAGTTAACACCTCGTATGCCCAGAAATTTCTTGGCAATTCCAAATCCGCAGAGCCCATGTCGGCAGATAAGATCCCCGCATATAAGTTAGTCCAATCATTCTTAAAAATCTATAAGGACCTGGACGATGTTTATAATCTGCTTGAAATAAATCAAGATTTACATAAAGCCAAAGATGACTTGGAAAGTAATTGTTCACAAACTAATCAAAATGAAGAGCGAGTTAATCAGTTAAGTGCAAAACTGCGTAGACTCAAATACCAAGAAGCAACAGCTCCCGCATCAGAAAATAAAAAATATGAGGCCCTTATCTCTCAGGAAACCGCTCAACTCGATAAAGAACAGAACGACCTCGCAAAACTACTTGAAACGTATAAAGAAATAGTATCTAAAACAAAAGAACTAACCAAGAAAAAGGCCGCCACAACCGGAACGATTCAACACGTCACCACTCGCAGTGCCAAAACTGAGGCATACTCCAATTACGACATTATTAATTCAGGCCATGCTGCAATAGCTATTTATGATGCTAAATTTCTTGCGATTCTCGGCGATAAAATCTATAAAATGGCGACTGACCCCATGATGAAAAATTACTGCCGTTTTTCCAAACCGAAATGGTTTTACGAAGTACCCTTGACTTTACAAAGACTAGATCCCAATTTACTCAGCCCATCAAACACGTCCGTTAAATCGTAATACGTTACGTCAGTCACTTTACCGCTCCCGGGATTTTCGGCGGTACCCTATTTCGCCCAGTCGTTCGCAGCGGCCCCAGGAATCACAGCCGCGAACGGCCGCGAAATGGGCTGTGGTTTAACCGGTTTATTCCCTTCGTAGCACGTTTTCCGGCTCCCGGCGCAATCGCCGGGAGCCAAAACCCTAAGTTTCTTCAGCCCATGCCAGGTTCTCCCGCGTCATCAGCACCGTCGATGCCGAGGGCCCAAACGTGCCAGCGGTATAGCTGCGCGGACGCTCGCCCGAGGCCTTCCAGCCTTCGATGATCGGCTCGACCCAAGCCCATGCCGCTTCCAGTTCGTCACGCCGCATGAAGTGCGTCAGACGCCCGCGAATCACGTCGATCAGCAAACGCTCATAGGCTTCCGCGCGGCGTTCGGTGAAAGCCTGCTCCAGATCGAGATTGAGATTGACAGGCAGCATCTTCATGCCGCTGCCCGGTTCTTTCGCCAGCATCTGCAACTGGATCGACTCCGCAGGCTGCAGCTGGATCACCAGGCGGTTGCCGCCCGCCCCGCCATGCGATGCCCCATTCGGGATCAGCGAGAACGGCAAGTCGGCAAACTCGATCACGATCTCCGAGACCTTTTTTTGCATGCGCTTGCCCGTGCGCAAAAAGAACGGCACATGCGCCCAGCGCCAGTTGTTGATCTGGGCGTGCAATGCGACAAACGTTTCCGCGCGGCTGCCCGGCGGCACGTTGTCCTCTTCCAGATAGCCCCTGACAGCCTCACCATTCACCGCGCCTGCGGTGTACTGGCCGCGCACGGTATCGCGCGCCACGTCCTCGGGTGTCATGCGGCGCAGCGAACGCAGCACCTTGAGTTTTTCGTCGCGCACCGCGTCGGGATCGAGCGACACGGGGGGCTCCATGGCAACGATGCACAGCAGTTGCAGCAGATGGTTTTGCACCATGTCGCGCAGCGCGCCGGTTTCATCGTAAAACCCCGCTCGGCTACCGACGCCCACCGTCTCCGCCACCGTGATTTGCACGCTGCGGATATACGGCGCTTGCCACAAAGGCCCAAAAATCGCATTGCCAAAACGCAGCACCATCAGGTTTTGCACGGTCTCCTTGCCCAGGTAGTGATCGATGCGGTAAATCTGCGTTTCGGCGAAATGACGCGCCACCGCCGTATTGATCGCTTGCGCGGAAGCAAGGTCATGGCCCAGGGGTTTTTCGAGTACGACGCGCGATTGCGCATCGACCAATGCGCTCGCGGCCAGGTTGTCGCAAATCGTGGTGAAGAGGTCCGGCGCGGTCGCCAGATAAAACACACGCAGCGCCCCTGGGCGGGAAATTTGCGTGAGGCCCGCGTAATCACCCGCCTCGCCCGCATCGATACGCACATAGTCGAAGAGGCCAACGAAGGCCTGCCACGCATCGGGGTTTAGTGCTTTTTTATCGACGAAGGGTCTGGAATGCTCATTGACGAAATTCAGGTAATCGTCCCGGCTCCAGTCACGCCGGCCCGTGGCGATGATGCGTGTGCTGGGCGGCAAGTTGCCGTGCAGATGCGCCATATATAACGCAGGCAATAACTTGCGCGCCGACAGGTCGCCGCCGCCGCCGAAGATGATCATGTCGAGAGGAACACCGGATGAATCGGAAGCGGGGGAAGCGGTTGAAACGGGGGTGGAAGTCGTCATGGCGCGGCATACCCTGGGCGTGTGCGATGGTCGGGATGAAACGCTTGAGGCAGCACGGGTTGGACGCGCAGACACAATATGGCTTCAGGCGTTTCGCAAAGCGCTCATGGTGCAGGGTTTTGCGGAGGTTTGCACGGGGGATGCGGAGCGCGGTCAAACACGTGCTCAAACACGCGTTCAAACACGCGTTCAAACAGATAGTTTGCGTTGAGCGACGATTCAAACACATCTGTATAGACGCACACAGGCGGGCGCATTTTCTGAAAAATGAGCCCGCCTGGTTTAAGGCTTAGGGAAGATCCCGGAATACTTCCGGGATCTTATTTGCTTTAACTTTAACTATTAATCGGCTCGACAGTGCGAATATTATTCGCTCTGGGAAAGAAGCGCGCCATAATACCAGGGGCTTTTTCCAGGGATTTAATTTCCATTTTAATTTCGGCCACTACCTTCGTGATTTCCGAACTTTTCTTTCTTAAATCTGCTTTGGTCGCTATTGTTTGAAAATACTGGGCCAAAGCATTGCGTAGTGCAACATTTTTACTTGCACGCACACTGGCGGAAATTTCCTTAAATACAGGAAGTAAACTCTGTAAATGATGAACTGAATTTCGAATATCGCCAGAATTCCCCCATAAATTCTCGACGTATTCCTTAACATACTTTACTTTTGTCTCCACTGATACAGAGGAATCTGCCGCATTTTGAAGTGCCGCAATTTCTTGCACGGGCATTAACCACGAATTCTTTAATAGCTGCCCGTCATGCGCCACAATATCCCCATTATTGGAAACCTGAATGGTGGACTTCCAATAAATAAAGCTCTTTTTCGTATCAAGCGGGAATGTATGAAACTCTTTCCCAAAAGGCCTTATTTCACGTACTTGCGATACTCGCTCTTGAGTCACTTCAATATAATCAAGATGCTTGACCAGGGTTACCTTACTTTCCTCAAAATCATTGGTTTCCCGCACTACCGAACCAAAAAACGTATGTTTACCCAGATCGTCCTTCGACATGGCTAAACTGCCGGGTTTAAATTGATCTATATTTTCAACCGTGTCTTTTAATAGCACCTTCGATATTTCAACGTCATCTGGACATGGAGAAAATAAAACATGGGACAACGGGCCCGAACTCATCTGAGTCATTGCGAACATCACCCCACGGGTAATATTTTTTACTTCTTCAGAAGTCAACTGCCCCATCGGATTAATATAGTTAACAATATGCGACTGGTAATAATCCTGATTTTCCCCAGGCGGCAGTGTAACGCCGCCATCCAGCACCACTCCGGAACGCTCCGCATCCTTCCCAACGCAGAGTTTCAGATATTCGTCAATCTTGCCTTCGCCATCTGTTGAAATTTCACGCTCAGCCATTAAATCGAGCAAATTATTTTTATGATAATCAAATGGAACCGGAACAGAAGCTCCAATAGCAATCATTTTTCCGTCAGCCCAAGCTACGCCTAAATTACTGCTGAAAATTTTAATTTCCTCGTGGCTCAATTCTCCGCCCGGTGTCGAATCAATCGAACCAACTTTGGCCTCACGCTGAAAGCTTTCAATAAACTTAACTATAGCGCCAGCCTTCTTTTTATAGCGCGCCGAAGTTCCTGCAAAATCTCTAATCGAGATTAATATATTTTTTCTGGAGGCCAGATAATAACCCAGTTCGATACGTTCCGTTGCCGTCAGATTTGAATTGGCAATATATCGGGACATCGTCGCGCAGAAAACTTGTTCGAACGAGGACGTCCCCGTGTAATGACTACGGAAAAGCTCCTCCAGCGTCAGCAGCGCTTTTGCTCGCCATACGTCAGCATTGATTTCCTTCGCGCCCTCCGGGGTGACCGGCCGGATTAAATCGGAGATACCACGGGCTGACGGTACATAACTAGGAAGTTCATGCTCGGAGGCATTAAGATGTTGCGGCAAACTCCGTGACAACTTTAAAAGCATGCGCTCAACGCTTAAATCAAAGGCAAGTTTAGGATTTACGCTCGCCAGTTGCTGATCAACTTGTTCGATATAATCACAGAGGTAATTAGTGATGAGCAAATTCTCGATACTTTCTTCTCCGCTTGCGGAGTAATTATTTTTTACAAACTCACGTCCCAGATTTTTGACGGCGCTGGCAAAATCAGAAAAATTCTTCGATTTCACCCCCGCATCAAATTTTTTATCCAGATAAGTTTTCAGCATGCCAAGGCGAGATTCAACCAATATTGTCCTATCGGTTATTTTCGCAAATATATTTTTCTGAGTGACAATATCCTCAGGGCCTTCATTTTCAATATCAACGACATCGCCCATGGAAGCCTGATTGACATGCCTGTTCGAAGCAATAATTTCTTCATTACCCTCGAACTGAATTTCATCACCAAATGATTTATTATGCTTTATTTCAGATAATTCCGCATCCTTCAGCATAGCGACATCATCAGCATCATCACTAATACCCGATCCTGAATTCGTATCAGTGGCATACATCGAGCCTGACGACGGGCTCGAACTCATATTGAGAGATGAACTTCGCTCATCATTTGATATTTGCGACGAAGTCTCCATGATATCCAAATTCGAGTCCGTATCAGACCCCTGAATATTTTGCGCTTGCCTCACATTCGATTCCGGCAAAACATGCAGCTCTTGCACAAGCTCTTGCTGCAAAATGTCTTTATTTACCGGAATAAACCAGCTTAAATTCACCAGCTTTACAGCCGACAATATTTTTTTATAATCTTTCCTGTTGTATTCAGGATTTTTCAATGATTGCGCCAGATAGCTCCCAAAGAGGTCTACCGTGACCATGAATGCAGGCATATCATTTTCACCATGCGTCTTGCAAGCATTATGCAACCACAATGGCATCCATTGCGTAAACGAATCTTTTTTTCCCTGGCTTTTAACTGCAGAGAAATGAGTATGAATATTTTTCAAACATTCTATGGCTTTCTTATCATCAAGAGAAATCATCGCCCCTACAAAATCCGTAACAGCTTGCTGCAATTTTTTTACAGATGAAGCCAATGACTTGTCAACACACATCAAGTCTCTTGCCAACTTGAAATTACTGATTATTACATCAAAGTTCCTGTTGGGGGCACAGTTCAGCGAGCACCTCAACTGAGTAATCCGCTTTAAATTTTCTTCGGATTTTTTAATTACGTCCGGTGCGATTTTTTTTATGAATTTTTTGTAATCCGCTACATTCTGAGCCAATTCAAATTTATCCCACCTGGCCTGCTTGTCAAGCGAAGCAAACACTTCGCCCATAACCTCGAATTCCCAAAGCAGGTGGTACAAGAGCGCCTCTCCGCTCTCCAAACCCGTGTGAGAACTTGTTTCCTCGATATAGGTCAGCACCAAGGCTTTCAGCTGCACGGCCATAGCCGTTTGAGACTCAAACCCCACGCGCTGGATATGCTGGCTCATAGACTCCATCTGATACAAACGTTCGTTCGGCGACATTTGCGTCAGCCACTTTACGTGGTTGTGAAGCGCCGCACGATTTACCCCCCCGCTCGTGTCAGAGCTAACCTTTCGCTCCTTGAACACCGTCGTGAAATGCAGGTATATCTGCCCTGCCGCACGCTGAACGGCTTCCGAGAACTCAAGAGCCTTATTCTTGACGGCACACAACAAATGGGAAATTGAAGCACCACTGACTGGAGAAGTTTTCATGATGGCCCGGCATCCAAAAATAGAAATAGATTTGTCTGCGGCCTATGTAACAACTGGAAAGCAGATCGTTCCCTCGTAAACGCTATGTTGACAAATATTTTTGAGGCGAGACATCCGCTGCCCTATCCGATCCCCCTGAACGCCTTATCGCCAAAGGCCGACAGCCCATCCGCCCCCCCACACAACACCCCCCTCTCAGCCCGCCCGGGACGACTGGATCACCATCAGCACGTCATCCGGCTGAATCAGACACGGCGCATCTTCATAAAACGACAGCACGGTACCCTCGCGCACCAGCCCAATCACGACGATCCCCGGCACGGCATTGCTCCAGCAGCCCACCTCGTGCAGTTCAGCCGGGCGCTCCAGCAGCGTCACCCGGCCACGCGTTGAAAGCAGATCGTTAATAAACGGCACGATGTATTCGCTCTCCACCGCGTCGGCCAGCAATAGCCCGCCGATCTTCGTCGACGAGACAATCACATCCGCGCCGGCCTGGCGCAGTTGCCGCTGAAACGTCTGCTCCTGGATGCGCACGACGATCTTGGTTTGCGGCGCGATGCTGCGCACGGTCAGCGTGAGCAGGATCGCCGTGGCGTCGTCGGACACGCTGATAATGACCGCACGCGCTTCGCGCACCTGGGCTTGCTGCAGCAGATCCTCCCGTACCGGGTCGCCGAGCAGGCCCGCGATGCCGAGGCCCGTCGCGGCTTCAAGCGCGGTTTGCTGCGGGTCGATCACGACGATCGCTTCAGGCTTGACGCCGCTTTCGAGCAGCTCCCGGATCGCTACGGAGCCGCTCATTCCGTAGCCGCACACGACGATATGTTCATGCAGCTGTTTTTGCAGACGTTTCATGCGAAATTCCTCGATCACGCGTTGAATCACGAACTGATAGGCGGTGCCCAGAAACACAAACCAGATCACGATGCGAATCGGCACGATAAAAAACGCGTCGATCAGCCGGGCGCGGGCGGTGACGGGCACGATATCGCCATAGCCGACTGTCGCCACGGTCACCATCGTGAAGTACATCAGGTCGATGATGCCCAGCGCATCGCGGCTGGCATCGCGCAGCCCGCGCCGGTCCAGATACAGCACGGTGAACGCCAGCAGACACAGCGCGGCCACCAGGAGCAGGCGATGCAGCAGCATGCGCCGTGGCGAAACGTAGGGACGGGTGAAGAGGGTTTGGGCGCGAGGCGGCTTCCATGACCCGCGCGGCAAACGCGGCAAACGAAAGCGATGGGATTGCCGGGATTGGGGGCTCTTTTTTTGCGGCACGCAACGGCTCCAGCAGTGGGAACGGCTGATTCTACGATGACTGGTGCACACACCGGCGATTCGTTGCAGCGAGCGAAGTTGCGGCAAAGTTGTGGCGAAGTTAAGGCGCGGCGGCGGTAAGCCTCGGCTGACCGCACGACTCCCCCTTCCGCCCCCCATGGGCCTGAAGCGGCTTGCCACACGCTATCAATTTCGCCCATGCACGCAAAATCCCTCTTGTGTCGATTTTTTGTAACCGTTTTGCGGTACATTTGCTCTCCGGTGCCTCACGTTAAAACGTTGCTCTGGACACTTATCCAGGCGCACCTGAGCACCCTATAAACAAGCCATCCGCCACCCCGGCTCACCATTGGGCCCTGAAGGCGGCTCCCCCTGGCTCCCTTTCTTCTCCCACCCAGCGGAAAATCTCGCAGTATGGTCAACGAAGCCCCCTCATCCGACGCGCTCGCCATCGCCGAGCGCGTGCGCGAACTGATGAGCCGTCACGGTATCGGCAAGCGCCGCCAAACCACTGAGCTCTGCCGCATCCTCGAGCTCAGCTTTTCCCAAGGGCACCGCAAGCTGCGCGGCAATAGCCCATGGACCCTGGCGCAGATCAAAAAGGTCGCGGAAGTCTTCGATGAGCCTGCGGCACAGCTTTTCGGCACACCAACGCTGGACCCTGGCATAGTGAGCGCAACCGCGCAGGAGGCGGTGTTCGCCATTGGCGCGATCGAGTTGCCGTGCACGGTATGGATTGGTGTAGCGCTTGAGCCGGGCAGCCGTCCGGAGTTTGTCGCGTACACGCAGCTCGAGCAGTGGCGGGTGGTACGTCACGACGG
Organism: Paraburkholderia hayleyella; assembly: GCF_009455685.1. Classification (NCBI taxonomy): domain Bacteria; kingdom Pseudomonadati; phylum Pseudomonadota; class Betaproteobacteria; order Burkholderiales; family Burkholderiaceae; genus Paraburkholderia; species Paraburkholderia hayleyella. The sequence continues at coordinate 484,317 of NZ_QPES01000002.1, forward strand.
CGCGCTCTATCAGAACGCCCATGAGGTACACAAGATCGAGATCTATCCGCGCCGCGCGGAAAACGATCAGCCGCTCGTGGCCGTGGTCGATGACGATCACGCTTCGGCGGACAACCTGCGCGACTATCTCGAACATCACGGCTTTGCCGCGACCGCTTTTTATAGTTTGTCGGCCTTCACCGAGGCCCTGCATACGCAGGCGTTCGATGGCGTGGTAATCGACTGGCTGTTTGGCGCGCAAACCGCAGCGGGAGCGATCCGCCTGGTGCGTCATTCAGAAAACCCGGATGCGCCGATTTTCGTGCTGACAGGTGAGTTGCTGACGGGCAAGGCCAGCGAATCCGAAATCAGCGAGGTCATCCGTCGTTACGATGTGGCCTGTTATGAAAAACCAGCGCGCATGGCGATTCTCGTCGCGGATCTTTCCAAGCGGCTCAATCACGCTCCGACGCTGAGCGCGGGCGCATAAGCCTGCACGGCTGCGCCAAGCGTGGTTCTTGTTTCCACGCCGGCCGCCTCCAGACGGCGTCATTGAGCGCGATTCCGTGCCGCCACGGCCAGCGCCCGCTGAATCGCGGCACGCAAGATGTCGTAGCGCACCGGTTTGAGCAGGCATTCAAAAAATGGGCCGATGTTCTCGCCCGCCTGGGCATCGGGTGCATAGGCGCTCACCGCAATCACCGGCACATTCGCCGAGCGCGTGCTGCGCGCCCGGAACTCCGTCACGAACGCATAGCCATCGCGCTCAGGCATATGCAGGTCGAGCAGCACCAGATCGCAGCATTGCGCATCGAGCCAGGCTAACGCCGCATCGGCGCTGGCGGCAGCCGTTGCGGTACCGCCCATGTGACTGACCATCTCGCACAGCGACTCCCGCACCAGCGGATTGTCGTCGACCACCAGGACTCGTGGCGGTATCGGCGCGGGCGCCCGCGCACCGGAGGCCAGCGCCGCGTTGTGTATGGCCGCCAGTGAAGAGGCGGGCCCCGATGCCGGGGCCGAGGCCGGTGCGGCAACGGGGTTGACCGGCAGCGTCACACTAAACGTCGAACCTTCTCCGACCCGGCTCTCGACGTCCACCTTGCCGCCGAACAAGTCGGCCAGCCCGCGCACGATCGCCAGCCCCATGCCCGCGCCTTCGAAGCGCCGTGCCGATGACGTATCGAGCTGGGTGAAAGCCTTGAAGACCAGCGGAATCTGTTGCACCGGCACACCCGGCCCGGTGTCGCTGACGGCAATCGACAGCGCGTTGGCCTGCTGCACCAGCCGCACCTGCACGGAGCCGGTTTCGGTATAGCGGATCGCATTGGTCACGAGGTTGCTGACGATCTGCCGGATGCGGTTTGGATCAGATTCGACCTGCCCGCTCTCGCCCTGCGCCTCGCCTTCGAGCACGAGCCCTTTGGCACGCGCCTCGGGCTCGTGTTCATCGATGATCGACAGCAACAGCGCACGGGGCTCGAACTGCTCATAGCGCAACTCGAGCTTGCCCGCACCGAGGCGGGCGTAATCGGTCAGGTCTTTCATCTGGGCTTCGAGCTGGCGTGCGGCGGTTTCAAGCCGCTGGATCACCTTGCGGTCGGCTGCGGAATGCGGGTTAAAACCCAGCAGCTCGACCGACGACACAATCGCATGCAACGGCGTGCGCAACTCGTGGCTAATCATGCCGAGAAATGCGTCTTTCGCCAGATTGGCTTCGCGCGCGGCGCGGCTGGCTTGATGTTCGGCCTCCAGCGCGGCGTGCTGTTGCCGGATCAGCCGGGTGCGGCGGCGGCTATTGGCCACCAGCAGCAGCGCCGCCACCGCCGAGAGCAGCAGCGCGAGACACAAACCGCTGATAAACAGCATGCGGCGCTTGGCGGCAAAGTCGTCGTTGAGCGCGGCACGTTCGGCGACATCGACAAAACGCCGGCTTTTCGCCATGTCGTCCATCTCGCGCCCATGCGCATGCAACGCGTTGATCATCTGGTCGGCTTGCGTGATGTCTGCGGGCAAGGCCGCCAGTGCCGGGGCCATGCTGTCCAGACGCGCGCCGAGTTGCCGCATATCTTCTTTTTGCCGTTGCACGCGCATCAAGCGCCCGACATGCAGATGGGCCTGGCTGGACATCGTGCCCAGCTTGTCCTTCAACGTCCGATAACGTTGCGTCACTTTGCCGTAATCAGGATCGATGCCGCTGCGATAAAGCAGCAACTGGTTTTCGAGGCAGACGTAAGCGATCTGCAACTGGGTGGCATCCCAAACGAAACCGCCATCGCCTGCGCTGACCTGGCCACTCGCTTCGGGCTCGAGCAAATTGGCGTACAGCAGATAGCCGATCGCGCCGAGCGGCGTGGCCAGCGCGGCCAGCCAGATGATGATGAACAACAGGCGCCGCCGCATGGGCTGGCGGGGCCGACGGTTCGCGGCCAGCCCTGCCGCCTGGGATGTCGCGGCGGCAGGCCCGGTCTCGGGTAGCACGGTATTCATATTCAGCATGGCGTGTCTCCTGCGCGCAGATAAGCGGCGGCACGCGACGAAGCCACGATCATCAGCTTCATCGTCGCGCGCGTGGCCCCGACGAACAGCTTGCGGGCCACGCGCTCGTCAAATGCCGGAAAATCGACTTCGCTCAAAATCACACACGGTGCGGATTGGCCTTTGAAGCGGTAAAGGGATTCGAGCAGCACATCGCCCTCCCGAAAGCCAGGGTTGCCAAAAAGATCGTATTTGCCGGTAAAACTGCGCAACCGGTGTGGCCCGAGCTGGTCGAGCGCACTCAGCACCGAGCCCTCGCGTCCGCGAAACGACAATACCGCGATGTCCTGCCGGCGAAAGCCCAGCCCCAGCGCCTGGGTAATGGCGCGTTTGGTGGCATCGATCACACTGTCTGGCGCCTGTGCTGCGTCATAAACCGAAAACGCGATCTCCGAGCCGGCAAACGGACTGCCGGGTACGAGCTCCGCCGCGAGCGGGTTTGAGGCGCCCACGACGTCACGCACGTAATCGAGAATGTCGCGTGGGCTGCGGTAATTGGTGCTTTCGCGCAAGAGCGTCCAGCCGGGCAAAACGACATCCGGTCGCATGTAGAGGTTTTGCAGCGGATCTTCGAGCCACCACCAGGCGGCATGCGGCTTAAGCAGCCGGGCGAGCGCATCGACCCATGGTTGCTGGAAATCCTGGCCTTCATCCACGATCAGCACGTCGAACTGCCAGCGGGCATTCACGCTCGTTTGCGCGAAGGCGGCTTCGAGCTGGGTGAACACATCGCTCGCCGTGAAATCGGGCCGCGCGCCGCTATCGCGTACCACCCAGTCACACAACTGGTGATAGTTGGCCACTTTGGCTTCGGCCGGGGCAATGCGTGCGATGTGATCGGCCAGCGGCCGGTTAAAGCAGACGTAGAGCGGACGCTGGCCGCGCGCGACGGCGTCTTTCATCACCTGCACCGCGAGCTGGGTTTTGCCTGAACCAGCGGTGCCGCTCACGCGCAGCCGGAACGGCGTGAATTCGAGCCGCCGCGCCCATGTGGCGAGCCCGCCTGCCAAACGCGTCACCAGCGTGCCGGCCTGACCGATCAGCGCACCGGCATCGGGTGTGAGCGCCAGTTCATCGGCCAGAAAATGATGAATTTTCGCGGCACAGGCCAGACGCGTTTCAGTAGCAGGCAACAGCGCCAGAATAAGCGCGGGGAGGTGCTGCTTGCGTGTCGCGTCGACGATGCAAGCCGGGTTCACCCCAGCGATCGCGGCATGCTTGATCGTGTGGTCGGGACAGTACAACAGCGCTTCGATGCCATACATGCCTGCGCCAAACGCGGTAGTGAAACGGCGATGCAGGCGCTCGCTGGTCCGCGCCAGCGCGATGGCCACGTTGCGTTCGGTTTGCAAGTGCGCCTTGACGAGACCTTCCGGCGTTTCCCGCAGAAAACCCGTTTGCTGCTCGATGAGCAGGGTGCGCCCTGCGGGGCTCACGATCATGAAATCGGCTTCGCCAAACACCGAAAAATTTTGTTTGAGACGGGTCCAGTGCACGCCGTGGTACACCGTATAGCCGTCGGGCAAGGTGGCTTCGAGCAACGCCAGCGTTTCGCGCTCGCGTGCGGCGGCGCCAGTGGCGGCAAGATGTTTCCAGTCGTCGGGGACGATACGGGCCATGCGGGAGGTCTCGCCAGGTTCGGGGCCGCTCATTGTACGCAACGCGGCTGACGCCGCCACCCGCTGCGCCGTGCGCCATAACCGGAAGGAGCGGGCGGGATGGAACCCGATCCTGATGCCATGCCACGTTGCCTGCTGCTGTAAAAGTTCGGTTGTCTGGCGAACTTTTCATCTACTGGCGAGGTCTTCCCCAGCCTGGGTGCGGATTGCGCCGCGAGTCTTGCGCGACACAATCCGCCGTTCCCACTCTGCACTCTGTTACAAGGATCATCGACACTATGTCAAACCTGTTCATGGGGATTCGTCCCGATCGCTGGAACTTCCTCTGGGACGCGCTCACCACGTTTTCACTCTCGCTGTGCGCCGCGGTGCTCATGCTGCTAGTGGGCTGGTGGGTGGCGCGCCGTGCCTCGAACTGGCTGAACCGCCTGCTCACCCGCCAGTCAAGTGTCGATGCCACATTGCGGCCCATTATTTGTGATACCTGCCTGTGGGGCATTCGCATCATCGCCATCGTGGGCGCGCTCTCGCAAATCGGCATTCAGACAGCCAGCATCGTCGCGGTGCTCGGCGCAGCCGGCCTGGCCATCGGTCTCGCGCTACAGGGCACTATGCAGAACATCGCGGCAGGCATCATGTTGCTGCTGTTGCGCCCCTTCAGAGTGGGGGACTATATCGACAGCAGCACGGTCGCGGGCACGGTGGAAGAAGTCAGCCTGTTCACCACACGTCTGACCAAACCCGATGGCATCTGCGAATACGTGCCCAACAGTGCGCTCTGGAGCAATTCGATCCGTAATTACACCCGCAACCCGACTCGCCGGCTTGATCTGGAAGTCGAGATTTCGCTCAACGACGATCTCGACCACGCCATGAATGCCCTGCTGACCCTGGTCAAGGCGGATCAGCGGGTGCTCGCCGAGCCTGCGCCGCAAATCATGGTCAACCGCTTCGAAGACAGCACAACGGTGCTCAATATCCGTGTCTGGTCAAACATCGATGTGTTCTGGGATTTGCGCTGGGATCTTGCCCGGCAAGTCCGGCATGTGCTGACCGAGGCGCAATGCTCGCTGCCATTACGCACGCGTTTGCATATTGTGCAGAATGCCGCGCCTACGGCTGCGGCACCCGCAGCGGCAGCGCCCATGCCCCCCACATCCGTCACCTCACCGCCTCCGGCAACCCCGCCCGAAACACGCTAAGCGCGCAAATAGCGACTATTCGCAGCGTTACACCCAGGCTCGCACCCGGCACCCTATCCTCACGGCTGCTACGTTTTGCGCGGCACACAGGCCGCGCATCCTCCCTTTTGATTCGCCTCATGCCCGCCGCAGTCTCCAGAAAAACGCTCATCGGCTTGCGCACACTGTTGCGCAGCTTTGGCCAGCTCGTGCTGCAAGGCAATGCCGCCACCGGCGCCTGCGTGTTTGCCGCATGGCTGGCCTACAGCCCACGGCTCGCCTGTGCAGGGCTGCTAGGCGCGCTGGCTGCCAATGCCGCTGCGCTGCGCTTAAACCGATTTGCCTGGCGCGATACCTATCGCGGGCTACACGGTTTCAACGGCGCACTCGCGGCAGTCGTGGTCTTCACTTTTATTGCCGATAACGCGCGGGCTATCTCGTTTGCCCTGCCCAGCGCACTGGCCACCACGTGGCTGCTCAAGCCCTGGGCCCGCTGGCTGCGTAGCCAGGGCTTGAAGTTTTACTCCAGCCCCGCGCTGCTGGTCAGTGGCCTCTGGCTGCCATTGATCAATCTCAGCAACCCCACTGTTCAGCGCGCCACGGCACACAGCACCGCCTTGCTTCATGACGCTGGCAACTGGCTCTCCGGGCTGGCGCAAACCAGCTTTGCCTGTGGCGCATGGCCTGGCCTGCTGATTCTCGCGGGCATCGCTGCCGCATCCCGCAGGCACGCATTCTGGGCCCTCGCCGGCACGGTACTGGGCAGCACGGCGCATCTCCTGCTGGGCGCAAGCGTTGTGTCATTCGATCTGGGCCTGCTGGGTTTTAACGGCGCCCTGACCGCCCTGGCCCTGGCCAATAGCGGTGCGCTAGCGGCACTCAGCGGAATCGCGCTGGCCGTCGTGTTGCAACGGCTCGCCGATCATTGCGGCCTCGTCACACTGGGCGTGCCCTTCGTGCTGGCAACGTGGAGCGTGCTGTGGCTAGGACAGCACGCACTCAAGCCGGCATGGGCCCGTTTCCTCGGGCTGTCATGGCAACGTGTCCGACGTTTTTCCCGGCGTCCGGCCCGTTAAAGACACCCGCGACACCCGCGACACCCGCCACAATCAGCGCGCTTTCACTCACTTCACACAAACCACACCAACGAGGATCTGGCATGCCGACTTTTCATATCGAGCTTTTTGAAGGCCGCACGATTGAACAAAAACGTGCGTTCATCGCTGCTATTACTCAGGCGAGCGTTCAAACGCTAGGCGTCGCACCCAATACCATTGATATTATTTTGACCGAGGTCAAACGGGAAAACTGGGCAACCGGTGGGCAATTGTGGTCTGACGCAAGCAGCTAGGCACGTCGCATATCCGCTTCGGCATCCTGCCTGCAAACAATTTTTACAGGTTATCAGTTGAGTAAATGTAGATTCAGGCCGACGCCATGCTTGGACTGCATGGCGCATAACCAACAACTACATCTGAGACCTTATGAGACACCTGACTTTCAAAACATACAGCGGCGAAATCTATCGCACCACCTGGCACATCATTAAAACGATGCCGGCTTTCCTGCTGACCATCATCGTTATCTTTGCAATCGTTGATTTATCCTCAATCGTCCTGGCGATGGTCTCGGCTTCAGAAAATAACGAAATTTACAAAGCAATAGAATCCGCGCGAAACGAAAACTGGGTAATCCAGATAATTGATATTTATGTCACTGGAATTGTCTTCATTAAAATCAATCGCCTGCTTTTTCTGAATGAACAGAATAAATTTCTTGACCCTGACGGATATAAAGCGCTACATCGGTATGTTAAATTAAATTTCCTGTATCTTTTGATTTGCCTTGTCATCACCCTGGGCCTGTTCATCATTGCGCTATTACTGACAGGATCTCATCTGTCCAAGCCCCAGATCTATATCGTCAGCCTGATTGCATTCGGCTGTTCCGGCTATATATTCATCAGGCTCGCATTATTATTTCCGGCAATCGCACTGGGTAGCAATATTGCATTGCGCGCGGCATGGCAAAATAGTTCGCCTCATTTCTGGAATTTATTCAGAATAATGGCTGGCATTATCGCCTCCATTATTCTCTGCACGCTGGCCGTGTTTTATATTTTTGAGGAAATTTTCCAGAAACTAACACCAGTTGGACAAATATTCGCAAGCATTCCAGTCAGGGCAATTTATATCACTTTAACCACCGTTATTTTTTCAGTAACGGCAGGATGGCTTTATCGCCACTTCGCCTGCGAATTGATACCGCTCACCCAAAGCGGCGCCCTGCAAAAAGAAACGACATAGCGGTGCCGGGATGATGGCATTCGGGTGGGCGGACGAGTGAGTGCTTAGACGTTCAATAACCCTTTCTTTCTGATAAACCTCACGACTTCATCCAGGCCGTCGAGCGCTTTCAGATTGCACATCACAAAGGGCCGCTCGCCACGCATCTTCCTTGCATCGGAGGCCATCACATCGAGATTCGCGCCAACCAGCGGCGCGAGATCCGTCTTGTTGATCACGAGCAGATCCGATTTCGTGATGCCAGGGCCGCCCTTGCGCGGGATTTTCTCGCCGCCCGCGACGTCGATCACGTAGAGGGTCAGGTCCGACAGTTCCGGGCTGAACGTTGCCGCAAGATTATCGCCGCCCGATTCGATAAAGACGATATCCGCATCGGGAAAGCGGGTAAGCATCCGGTCGACCGCTTCGAGATTGATCGAAGCATCCTCCCGAATCGCCGTATGCGGGCAACCGCCCGTCTCAACGCCCATGATCCGCTCGGCCGGCAGCGCGCCCGCGACCGTCAGCAGGCGCTGGTCCTCTTTCGTATAGATGTCGTTGGTAATGGCGACGAGGTCGTACTGCTCGCGCATCGCCTTGCACAACATTTCGAGCAGCGTGGTCTTGCCCGAACCGACGGGGCCGCCAATGCCCACGCGTAGCGGGGGCAGTTTCTTCGTGCGGGCAACGGGATGATGAGGTGCGTTCATGAGAGATCGTGTTCTGTGTGATGCGTGGCGTGATGCGTGGCCTGATGTGCGTTACGAGCGGAAGAGCCTTGAATACTGCGACTCATGACGCGCCGATAAAATGCCCAGTTGCGGCGCGAACGTGTTGATCTGCTCAGGCGCGATCATGAGCGCGCGAGTCACAGCGGCGTCAATCGGCCCGCGCAGCGCAACGATGATGCGCTGCCCCGCAAGCTGTCCCAACGGCACGGACTTCAATGCGGCCGCCACCTGGTTTTCCACCCAACTGAAAGCATAAGCGGCGAGCGTGGCGTCAATCGCGGCATCGTGTGCGTAAGCAGCCAATGCGAATGCCGTCGGTTGCGCCAGCGGAGTGATCGAGGCGAGTGTCGCGCGTCGCGGCGCATCGCCCCATTCCAGCGATATGCATAGTTGCCGCAGCGACCAGCCCATCTGTTCCGTTTCCCGGCGCAGTTCCGCGGACTCGCGGCTAGCAAGAAATTCGCCGTTGGCGTCGGCAAGGCGGGCGGCATCATGCGTGCGCCAACGTTCCATCTGGTGCGCCAGGCACGGCAGTTCAGCGCGCGCGAGCACGTCGCTCAGGCCACTGGCAATCCAGTCACGTGCGGAATCGGCATCGGTGACGATGTGTGCTTCGATCGCCGCCTCAAGCCCCTGCGAATAGCTGAACGTGCCGATCGGCAGCGCGGGCGAAGCCAGATGCAGCAGCGCGGTGAGTTCAGCGATGCGCACGGGGCGAACGGGTTAGGTGATGTACGTGGTCACACGATTCGCCATGCACGTGGTCATGGTGGTCGTGGTCGTGCGGCGAGTGCGGATGGTCATGCACGTGATGTTCCCTGAACACCTGTTGCGCGAGTGCATAGTCTTCGGCGAACGTCTCATCATGCCCATGCTTATGACCGCCGCCATAAGCACCGGCCTCCGGCTGGAACGGCATCTGCAGTTGCTCGACCATTGCACCAAGACGCCTGAGCATATCGGCCAGTACCGGATCGTATTCGAGCTTCAGATAATCCACACCCACTTCCACGGGAGTATGACGATTGCCGAGGTGGTACGCCGCACGCGTCAGCGTCAGCCCGTCTTGCGCCCGCACGACCAGCACCGCTTCCGGCGCAGCCACCACACGCACGAGCGCGCCATCGTCGGCGATCAGCAGGTCGCCATCGCGCAGCACGGTGCCGCGCGGCAACAGCAGGGCGATGGGCTCGCCATGATCGAGCGTGGCTGCGAGGCGGCTTTTGCGACGTTCATCGAACGCGAGCGTCAAGGTCGGGGCACGCTTCACCAGTACAGGGGCGATCTTCAGATGCGGCGCCAGCAGTTTGTCGAGTGTGCGCATGATCAGAACAGGAAGTAGCGTTGCGCCATCGGCAACACGGCAGCGGGATCGCAGGTCAGCCACTGGCCATCGGCGATCACCTGATAGGTCTCTGGATCGACGCTGATTGCAGGCCGCCACGCGTTATGAATCATGTCCGCCTTCGTGAGATTGCGGCAGTTCTTCACGGTGACGATCCGCTTGCTCAAACCATAGCGCTCGGCAATGCCCGCATCGGCCGCCATCTGCGACACGAAGGTCAGCGATGTCCGGCTCAAGGCGCCGCCGCGCGTGGCAAACATGTTGCGATAGTGGACCGGCTCCGGTGTGGGAATGGAGGCGTTGGGATCGCCCATCTGCGCCATGGCGATCATTCCGCCCTTGAGAATCAGCGAAGGCTTGACGCCAAAAAACGCTGGCTCCCAGAACACGAGGTCGGCCCATTTTCCTGGTTCGATCGAACCGACTTCGTGCGCGATGCCATGCGTGATCGCCGGGTTGATCGTGTACTTCGCAACGTAGCGTTTCGCGCGGAAATTATCGTGGCGCGCGTTGTCCTCGGGCAATGCGCCGCGCTGCACCTTCATCTTGTGCGCACCCTGCCACGCGCGGATGATGACCTCGCCGACGCGGCCCATCGCCTGCGAATCCGACGACAACATGGATAACGCGCCGAGATCATGCAGGATGTCTTCGGCGGCGATGGTCTCGCGGCGAATGCGTGATTCGGCAAACGCGATATCTTCCACAATCGATGGGTCCAGGTGATGACACACCATGAGCATGTCGAGATGCTCATCGAGTGTATTGACGGTATACGGGCACGTCGGATTGGTCGACGAAGGCAGCACGTTTGTTTCGCCACAGACCTTGATGATGTCGGGCGCATGGCCGCCGCCTGCGCCTTCGGTGTGATACGTGTGGATCGTGCGGCCCTTGAATGCCGCCACCGTCGTTTCGACGAAGCCCGATTCGTTCAGCGTGTCCGTGTGGATCGACACCTGCGTGTCGGTATCCTCGGCGACCGAGAGACAGTTATCGATCGCGGCAGGCGTCGCACCCCAGTCTTCGTGCAGCTTCAGGCCGATCGCGCCAGCGGCGATCTGCTCGACCAGCGGCTGCGGCTGGCTCACATTGCCTTTGCCGAGAAAACCGAGATTCATCGGATAGCCATCGGCCGCCTGCAGCATCCGTTCGAGATGCCACGGGCCCGGCGTACAGGTGGTCGCGTTCGTGCCCGTCGCGGGGCCGGTGCCGCCGCCGATCATCGTCGTCACGCCACTGGCGAGCGCTTCCTCGATCTGCTGCGGGCTGATGAAATGAATGTGTGTGTCGATGCCGCCCGCCGTCACGATCAGGCCTTCGCCTGCGATCACCTCGGTTGCCGCACCAATCGTAATCGTCACGTTCGGCTGAATGTCGGGGTTTCCCGCCTTGCCAATCGCGGCGATGCGGCCGCCCTTGATGCCGATGTCGGCCTTCACGATGCCCCAGTGATCGAGAATCACGGCGTTCGTGATCACCGTATCGACCACCTCCGCATGCACGCGCTGCGACTGGCCCATGCCGTCACGTATCACCTTGCCGCCACCGAACTTGACCTCTTCGCCGTAAGTCGTGAAGTCGCGCTCGATTTCGATCAGCAGTTCGGTATCGGCGAGGCGCACACGATCGCCAGTGGTGGGGCCGAACATCTCCGCGTAAGCGTGGCGGCCAATATGCAGTGTCATGGTGTAGATCCGGAAATGGCCAAGGCGGTGAAGCGGGCTGTAACGGATGAACGCGAACAGCGCGAACAATGCATCACAGCTTGCCCATCACCCGGCCGTTGAAGCCATAGACGACGCGCGCGCCTGCCAGTTCAACGAGCTCCACGGTACGCTCCTGGCCCGGCTCGAAGCGCACGGCAACGCCCGCTGCGATGTTCAGCCGGAAACCGCGCGCCGCATCGCGGTCGAATAACAGCGCTTCGTTGACTTCATAAAAGTGATAGTGCGAGCCGATCTGTACCGGCCGGTCACCGGTATTCGACACGACTACCGTGATGGTCGCACGACCCGCATTGAGTTCGTGCTCACCATCGTCGATGAGGAGTTCGCCGGGAATCATGGAGCCTGCCTTGACGGTGAACGATGAAGAATTCAGGGAACCGGATGATGGACAGTGACGAGCTTCGTGCCATCGGGGAACGTTGCTTCCACCTGGATTTCGGGGATCATTTCAGGAACGCCTTCCATCACATCAGCGCGTGTGAGCAGCGTGGTGCCATAGTGCATGACCTCAGCGACGGTTTTGCCATCGCGGGCCGCTTCCATCAGCGCGGCGCTAATGAACGCGACAGTCTCCGGGTAATTCAGTTTGAGACCACGTGCGCGGCGCCGTTCGGCGAGCAGCGCGGCAGTGAAGATCAGCAGCTTGTCCTTCTCACGGGGTGTCAGCTTCATCGGATGGGTCTCGACGTTGAGGTGCACGACGTTGCGATTGCCTATCGGCTTCGGTTATTGGTTATTGGCTATTGGTTATTGACCGCTCACCCGGCCATTCACCGTTTATGAATCGCAAGTCGGGGGTAACAATATCACGTCTTTCTAACGATTAACCATACTAACCGATTCGTGAATCGGCAGACAGCACAGCGACACCGATGACCTGGTACGACTTCATGCCAAAGTAGATCGCGCGGCTCAGGTCGACCAGATCCGCAACGGCACTGCCGCGACGCCATGCACAACCGGCCGCAATTGCAGCCAGCAACGCGTGAGCGCCTTTTGTAACGTTTCCATCGACCGCGACACTACGCGCACGAGTAGCACGCCATTCGTCACGCATGAGGCTGCGGCGCGCAACGTATCGTCGAACGGCAACTGTCCGCTCAGCGCTTCGGCGAGCGCGTCATCGCATGCCGCACCGATGGCCCATAACGTGCCGTAGGCGGGAAACCCGGCAAGCCCCTGGGGCGCATTACGCAGCGGATCGTGAGCAGCGAGACCCACGCGTTCGAACCATAGCAACTCGCCACGTGCGCCGACGATACGCGATACCGCGCACAACTGTCCGGCCGACCAGCACTCGCCTGCGGCCTGCCGCCCAAGCTGGGTCGCATCCCAGCCGATCGCGCTCGCGCCCTCGGCCAAGGTCAGCGAAAAATCGAGCTGTGCATTCACGCTGTCAAACATGATGTTGTTCTGCGGCAGCCAGTCGAGCTTCGCGTGTTCGCCTACGCGCACAGCAATACGCTGCTGCGCGGAACGGCCATTCGATTTGTACCATTGGGTCGCGCCGGGCGTCGTTAGCACTGCGTGTGTGCCTGCCCCGAGCGCGACGTCAATATCGAGCTGATCGCCGCCCGCAATACCGCCGGGCGGATGCACGATCACCGCATGACAAATCGTCGGGCCTTCGGGGTAAAGCGGTCGCTGTACGCGCAACGCCCCATCGTGCAGCCGGTGCACAAGCGTGGTGCGTTCATCGTGCCTGACGAAGCCGAGTTCAAGCCGGGCGCACCATGGCATTTGCAGGGTGGTCAGCGTGACATGGTGTTCGGAACGGGGCATGCGGAGGAGTCAACGAGAGGTCAATCGCCAAGCTACGACTGCTGGTGACGATGGACTGTACGGCGGCTTGCTACCGGACTCAATCGCTCAACAAGTGGAAAGAAAAGGAAAAGGAAACGGACGAACCGGCTTGATGCGGCCATGCATCGAACCCATCAATCGCACATGGCGCAACAAAATAACACAGCAGAGTAGCGTACGCGATAGCGAGATCAGGACTGCACGGATGGCACGGATGGCACGGCCAGTGAAGCTAGCATGTATGCAATGACTTCGCGCTGAAGCGCCGGTTCTTCCGTGCCTCTTTCGTATCCTAAGGCATGCCTGGCAGTTATAGAGCTTGCCGGCAAAGATTCGCTTAGGAGTCGAATGTACAAAAAATCTCGATGCTCCGCTATCATCCTCACTCCACTATATCAACACACAAAGAGAGAGCGACATGATCAGGGCGATCACCGCGTTACAGAGCAGCGGGCAAGAACAGATGAAGCGAAAAATCGGTGTGCTGTACGCGCTGCTGATCGCGTTCAACATTGGAGCATGGCTGTGGGCCTTTGCCGCGTTTCACTCCTACCCGTTGCTGATGGGCATGAGCCTGCTCGCATGGTCGTTCGGCCTGCGTCATGCGATGGATGCTGACCATATTGCCGCCATCGATAACGTGACACGCAAGCTGATGCAATCGGGCCAACGACCGCTTACCGTTGGGCTAATGTTCTCGCTCGGCCATTCGACGATCGTCGTGCTTGCCTCCATCGGCATCGCGGCGACAGCGTTGACGATGAAAAGCCACATGAATGTCTTTAAGGACATCGGCAGCACCGTCGGTACGCTGGTTTCAACATTCTTCCTGTTCGCTATCGCGCTAACAAACCTGTTCGTCCTGAAATCAGTCATCGCTGCATTCCAGCGCGTGCGACGCGGCGAACCCTACGCTGGAGAGGAACTCGACACGCTACTCGCCCAAAGGGGGCTACTTGCGCGGATTTTCCGGCCTCTGTTTGCACTCATCACGCGCAGTTGGCATATGTATTTCCTTGGCTTCCTGTTCGGCCTCGGCTTCGATACCGCGACCGAGGTCGGGTTGCTCGGTATCTCAGCTGCTGGCGCTGCACAGGGCATGCCGATCTGGTCGATCCTCGTGTTCCCGGCGCTATTCACCGCTGGCATGACGCTGATCGATACAACCGACAGCATCCTGATGCTCGGTGCCTATGGCTGGGCATTCGTGAAGCCAGTGCGCAAGCTCTATTACAACATCACGATCACATCGATCTCGGTGATCGTCGCGCTTGTGGTCGGCAGTATCGAGGGGCTCGGACGGATCGAGGACCAGCTACACTTCTCCGGGGCATTCTGGGAAGCGATCGGCTCGCTAAACGACAATTTTGGATTGATCGGCTACACCGTCGTCGGCGTGTTTATCGTCAGTTGGCTTTGTTCAATGGCGATCTATCGCTGGAAACGATTCGACGAGCTGGAAGCGCCATCTGAGCAAGCTTGATGCAGATGTAATGCAGGCACAGTAATGCAGGCACACAGGTCACCCATCGCATAACCTGTGTGCCACCATGTTCTTCTTCGGGCAGTCTAAGGCTATACAACGATTTGCTACCCGGAATACAACGCAAAACAACAAACACGTTCCGGCAAAAAAAGCGGGGGATGAGAGAGAAGCGGGGAAAGGGCCGCAGAAAGCACAACGCCCCAGACACTATTGGTATCTGGGGCGTTGAGCAGAAAGGGGAGCCTGACGATTACCTACTTTCACACGGGAATCCGCACTATCATCGGCGTGGAGTCGTTTCACGGTCCTGTTCGGGATGGGAAGGGGTGGTACCGACACGCTATGGTCATCAGGCAAAGGGGGAGCAGCAGCTGCATGCGCAGGAGCGGCAAACCGGGAAGAAGCAGTAAAAAATGGGGGTGTGAGCGTATGGCACACAGCAAATGACCCACGCATGTCAAACTCCGGTACAGGAGAAGACACACTGGTTATAGGATCAAGCCTTACGGGCAATTAGTATCAGTTAGCTTAACGCATTACTGCGCTTCCACACCTGACCTATCGACGTCCTGGTCTCGAACGACCCTTCAAGGGGCTTGAAGCCCCGGGGATATCTCATCTCAGGGCGAGTTTCCCGCTTAGATGCTTTCAGCGGTTATCTCTTCCGAACATAGCTACCCGGCGATGCCACTGGCGTGACAACCGGTACACCAGAGGTTCGTCCACTCCGGTCCTCTCGTACTAGGAGCAGGTCCCTTCAAATATCCAGCGCCCACGGCAGATAGGGACCAAACTGTCTCACGACGTTTTAAACCCAGCTCACGTACCTCTTTAAATGGCGAACAGCCATACCCTTGGGACCGGCTACAGCCCCAGGATGAGATGAGCCGACATCGAGGTGCCAAACACCGCCGTCGATATGAACTCTTGGGCGGTATCAGCCTGTTATCCCCAGAGTACCTTTTATCCGTTGAGCGATGGCCCTTCCATACAGAACCACCGGATCACTATGACCTGCTTTCGCACCTGCTCGACTTGTCGGTCTCGCAGTTAAGCACGCTTATGCCATTGCACTATCAGCACGATTTCCGACCGTACCTAGCGTACCTTCGTACTCCTCCGTTACACTTTGGGAGGAGACCGCCCCAGTCAAACTGCCTACCATGCACTGTTCCCGACCCGGATAACGGGCCAGGGTTAGAACCTCAAACAAGCCAGGGTGGTATTTCAAGGATGGCTCCACGCGAACTGGCGTCCACGCTTCAAAGCCTCCCACCTATCCTACACAGACCGGTTCAAAATCCAATGCAAAGCTACAGTAAAGGTTCATGGGGTCTTTCCGTCTAGCCGCGGGGAGATTGCATCATCACAAACACTTCAACTTCGCTGAGTCTCGGGAGGAGACAGTGTGGCCATCGTTACGCCATTCGTGCAGGTCGGAACTTACCCGACAAGGAATTTCGCTACCTTAGGACCGTTATAGTTACGGCCGCCGTTTACCGGGACTTCAGTCAGGAGCTTGCACCCCATCATTTAATCTTCCGGCACCGGGCAGGCGTCACACTCTATACGTCCACTTTCGTGTTTGCAGAGTGCTGTGTTTTTATTAAACAGTCGCAGCCACCAGTTTATTGCAACCCCTTCACCCTTCTGGCGCAGGCCAGTCAGGCTACCGGGGCGTACCTTATCCCGAAGTTACGGTACCAATTTGCCGAGTTCCTTCTCCCGAGTTCTCTCAAGCGCCTTAGAATACTCATCTCGCCCACCTGTGTCGGTTTGCGGTACGGTCACCATGAAACTGAAGCTTAGAAGCTTTTCCTGGAACCCCTTCCAGTTGCTTCGTCACCGGAGTGACTCGCCTCGCACCCTTGAATCCTGCGCCCGGATTTGCCAAAGCGCCTTCTCCAATGCAAGGACCGGGACTTCCAACACCCGGACAACCTTCCGCGATCCGTCCCTCCATCGCATTTCATGCTGGTGCAGGAATATTAACCTGCTTCCCATCAGCTACGCATTTCTGCCTCGCCTTAGGGGCCGACTCACCCTACGCCGATGAACGTTGCGTAGGAAACCTTGGGCTTACGGCGAGGGGGCTTTTCACCCCCTTTATCGCTACTCATGTCAGCATTCGCACTTCCGATACCTCCAGCGCACTTTACAGTGCACCTTCGCAGGCTTACGGAACGCTCTCCTACCATGCACATTACTGTGCATCCGCAGCTTCGGTATATTGCTTAGCCCCGTTACATCTTCCGCGCAGGACGACTCGATCAGTGAGCTATTACGCTTTCTTTAAAGGATGGCTGCTTCTAAGCCAACCTCCTGACTGTTTTTGCCTTCCCACTTCGTTTCCCACTTAGCAATATTTGGGGACCTTAGCTGGCGGTCTGGGTTGTTTCCCTCTTGACACCGGACGTTAGCACCCGATGTCTGTCTCCCGTGATTGCACTCTTCGGTATTCGGAGTTTGCTATGGCGAAGTAATCCGCAATGGACCCTTCAACCATGACAGTGCTCTACCCCCGAAGGTGATACACGAGGCACTACCTAAATAGTTTTCGGAGAGAACCAGCTATTTCCAGGTTTGTTTAGCCTTTCACCCCTATCCACAGCTCATCCCCTAACTTTTCAACGTTAGTGGGTTCGGACCTCCAGTACGTGTTACCGCACCTTCATCCTGGCCATGGATAGATCACCTGGTTTCGGGTCTACACCCAGCGACTGGACGCCCTGTTCGGACTCGCTTTCGCTACGCCTGCCCTAATCGGTTAAGCTTGCCACTGAATGTAAGTCGCTGACCCATTATACAAAAGGTACGCAGTCACCCCTTGCAGGGCTCCTACTGTTTGTATGCATGCGGTTTCAGGATCTGTTTCACTCCCCTCCCGGGGTTCTTTTCGCCTTTCCCTCACGGTACTGGTTCACTATCGGTCGATCACGAGTATTTAGCCTTGGAGGATGGTCCCCCCATCTTCAGACAGGATTTCACGTGTCCCGCCCTACTTTCTGTACACTCAGTTCCACACGTCCGTTTTCGCCTACAGGGCTATCACCTGCTAGGGCCGCACTTTCCAGAGCGTTCGGCTAACGGTCATGCTAAAGAGTACTGGCTGCTCCCATTTCGCTCGCCACTACTTTGGGAATCTCGGTTGATTTCTTTTCCTGCGGTTACTTAGATGTTTCAGTTCACCGCGTTCGCTTCGCGCAGCCTATGTATTCAGCTGCGGATGACCCATTCGGGCCGGGTTTCCCCATTCGGACATCTCCGGATCTCAGCTCGTTTGCCAGCTCCCCGGAGCTTTTCGCAGGCTACCGCGTCCTTCATCGCCTGTGATCGCCAAGGCATCCACCACATGCACTTGTTCGCTTGACCCTATAACGAGTGTGTCTCGCACACACGCTACAGGTTGAGTTTTCGCGTTGTGCCGTATTCCAGGCCCATCTCTCGATGAACTTTTCATACTTTTGATACAATCACAACCCTGACCAGTCTACTCACGCCCATCTCGAGGCGCTTTTAACCGGTCTCTTTACTACTTCTTCCTGATTTTTAAAGAACGGGACAGCCGGCACTTTCATGCCGCCATGACTGGCGCAAACACCAATGCACAAACCCCGGAGACTTTCCGCTTGCGCGGTGCTCCAGATCCTGTGCAATGATGACTGGCGGGTGACTGGTGGAGGATGACGGGATCGAACCGACGACCCCCTGCTTGCAAAGCAGGTGCTCTCCCAGCTGAGCTAATCCCCCTGTACCCTGTATACCCTGTACAACCCCGGGGATTCCTGCACCCGCCACCACCGCAGACAAAGTTGGTGGGTCTGGATGGACTCGAACCATCGACCCCCGCCTTATCAAGACGGTGCTCTAACCAGCTGAGCTACAGACCCCTGAGTCTGTCCTGATTACAGCCGATAAGCGTGGGCACTTCATCTTGGCACGCAAGCTCCTGAAAGGAGGTGATCCAGCCGCACCTTCCGATACGGCTACCTTGTTACGACTTCACCCCAGTCATGAATCCTACCGTGGTGACCGTCCTCCTTGCGGTTAGACTAGCCACTTCTGGTAAAACCCACTCCCATGGTGTGACGGGCGGTGTGTACAAGACCCGGGAACGTATTCACCGCGGCATGCTGATCCGCGATTACTAGCGATTCCAGCTTCACGCAGTCGAGTTGCAGACTGCGATCCGGACTACGACCGGTTTTCTGGGATTGGCTCCCCCTTGCGGGTTGGCTGCCCTCTGTTCCGACCATTGTATGACGTGTGAAGCCCTACCCATAAGGGCCATGAGGACTTGACGTCATCCCCACCTTCCTCCGGTTTGTCACCGGCAGTCTCCCTGGAGTGCTCTTGCGTAGCAACTAGGGACAAGGGTTGCGCTCGTTGCGGGACTTAACCCAACATCTCACGACACGAGCTGACGACAGCCATGCAGCACCTGTGTTACGGCTCCCTTTCGGGCACTTCCACCTCTCGGCAGAATTCCGTACATGTCAAGGGTAGGTAAGGTTTTTCGCGTTGCATCGAATTAATCCACATCATCCACCGCTTGTGCGGGTCCCCGTCAATTCCTTTGAGTTTTAATCTTGCGACCGTACTCCCCAGGCGGTCAACTTCACGCGTTAGCTACGTTACTAAGGAAATAAATCCCCAACAACTAGTTGACATCGTTTAGGGCGTGGACTACCAGGGTATCTAATCCTGTTTGCTCCCCACGCTTTCGTGCATGAGCGTCAGTATTGGCCCAGGGGGCTGCCTTCGCCATCGGTATTCCTCCACATCTCTACGCATTTCACTGCTACACGTGGAATTCTACCCCCCTCTGCCATACTCTAGCCTGCCAGTCACAAATGCAGTTCCCAGGTTGAGCCCGGGGATTTCACATCTGTCTTAGCGAACCGCCTGCGCACGCTTTACGCCCAGTAATTCCGATTAACGCTTGCACCCTACGTATTACCGCGGCTGCTGGCACGTAGTTAGCCGGTGCTTATTCTTCCGGTACCGTCATCCCCCCACCGTATTAGGGCAAAGGTTTTCTTTCCGGACAAAAGTGCTTTACAACCCGAAGGCCTTCTTCACACACGCGGCATTGCTGGATCAGGCTTGCGCCCATTGTCCAAAATTCCCCACTGCTGCCTCCCGTAGGAGTCTGGGCCGTGTCTCAGTCCCAGTGTGGCTGGTCGTCCTCTCAGACCAGCTACAGATCGTCGCCTTGGTAGGCCTTTACCCCACCAACTAGCTAATCTGCCATCGGCCGCCCCTGCAGCGCGAGGTCCGAAGATCCCCCGCTTTCCTCCTCAGAGCGCATGCGGTATTAATCCGGCTTTCGCCGGGCTATCCCCCACTCCAGGACACGTTCCGATGTATTACTCACCCGTTCGCCACTCGCCACCAGGATTGCTCCCGTGCTGCCGTTCGACTTGCATGTGTAAGGCATGCCGCCAGCGTTCAATCTGAGCCAGGATCAAACTCTTCAGTTCAAACCTGTTACTGTTTTCGGCCTCTTTCGAGGCCGGTCGCTCACTCAACGTATTGACAGGTATCTTGTTTCAATACCTGACTTTACTGTGTGAGACTTGATTCTTTCGCTTTATCGGGACTCCCGCCCATCCTTACGGACCGGCAGAAACCCCTCGCGCCTCCATCAAGTACCCACACTTATCGGCTGTTAATTTTTAAAGATCATTTGTGAAACCCGCTGCCGCCACACCTGCACAGCACCTGCCAGTTCCACCGTGCCGCCCTGCAGCACAGAAACGAGATTATGGAGAACTTTCCCGATACCGTCAACTTGTTTTTACCAGGGAAGCGCTTTTTCCTGCTTACCCGGACAACCTGCTGCCTGTACCGCCAAAGCCCCGTCCATCAAGGACCTCCCGCTTTCGCACCCCATCCACCCAGAGCGCGAAAGACCGCAATTCTAGTCATGCCGGACTCCGCTGGCAAGCGGTTTTTATAAAAAGGGGCGAAACCAGGCTCGGGAGACAATCACAAACAACCGCACAGGCCCATAAGCACGATGCGGATCATGTAAAACGTCCGTCAGCAACCTCCGCTTCCAACTTCTTTCTTATATGGCTTCACCAACGCGCCGCCAACAAATCCCGCCTATATCCCCGAATAAGTGATCCGCAGTCCAGATGCGACTAGAATACTTAGCTCTTCGCTCTCTACCCCCAGATTTATGCGCGCCCGAATCGTCAAACGCCTCCCCCCTGATGCCGACAAACTCGTTAAACGCTCGCTCGCGCTGTGTGCGTCAGGCAGCCGCGTCGAAGATCGCTTCTGGGAAACAAAACTTGATCTCGTTCTCGCAAAAATTGTCCGGACCGGCAATCAGGCAGCACTGGACGCAGCGTTAGATCACTTGCAGCAGGATCATCCCGATGCCTATGGAGCACTCGCTGACATAGCCGAAACGTACAGCGAATCGTTCGTCGTCGAACGTGATGGCAGCCAATACCAGGCACTTCTTGTTGCGGCGCCAGTTCTTGCATGGACACGCTACACGATACCAACAGGTGCGCTCAAAAACGACACGGCGGACGCGCTGCGCACCCAGCTACAGGCACACATCCTCGCCGCAGGCACAAACGTTGTCATGGCACCTTGCCTTTACAGCATTGACCAGCTACCACAACAACACGTCGAAACATGGCAAATCGCGCAACAATTGGCCCAGGCGGCGGCAAGTTGCAACAGCAAGTTCAAGGTTAATTTTGCGGCGCTTCCTGAAACCGCGCCAATTCTGGCTGATCCGCGCTTTCTGCTTGCACTCGTCACAGCCCCTGCCGGAGCACCGATCTTTCGCTGGCAAGAAGAGGACGAAGGCGCAACCGTTACCCGTGAGCAATGTCTCGAACAGTGGATTACGCAAGGCGGGCCAAGTTTTTCGGCGGCCTTGCCTGGCTGCGAATTCGAATGCCTGTTGCCAGACGCCTATTACGCGTCGTGCCGCAACGCCGATGAGCATATCCGCCCACACACGGTACGCACCGCGGTGCGTTATCTGTTCGATACCCTTGACATCGAACCACAAGATTTGCGAGCCATTATCGCGGGGTTCGGAGATATCCAGATCGATGAGTATCGCGTCGGCTTCACCCGCCGAGGCAGCAACGACGTCATTTACGGCATAGTCTGGCCACTGTATGGCCATGAAAATGGAGAATCGGGGGCAAGCAAGGAGGCCATTGGCACAAACGGAACCCGCATGGCCCCGGAGTACATCGTGACCCTGCTCAAGGAAGCCGGTGTTACCGATATTCGACGTCACCCAGGACGTTTCGAACCGGAATATTGCGATGATTGCGGGGTACCGCTTTACGCCGATTCGCTAGGCGAAATTGTCCATGCGGAAATGCCAGATGACGCGATGCCTGCCCAACCTAACTTCCACTAAAGCATCCCACCCCAGCACATCCGCCTAAAACCTGCGGATGTGTCGAAGTATCCTTCCCGCAGTTCTTCTAGCACCCGACCCACCCAATTCAAAATACAGCGAAATTGATGCAAAACACATCAATTTCGCCGAGAACGCTTGTCCTTTATTCCTAAATATTTGTGGCCGGCAAAATTTCTTTTTCCTAATACCGATCAACCAGTCATTGCCGGCCACGAGTTCAGCCACACTCGCGCTCTAGCGCAAAGCCCTTGCTGCGAAAGGCTTTGCGTAAATCTTACACACTGGGAAAGCGATATTGACCATACGTTCGATTAGCAACATTCAACCATCTCGTTAACAATTTCCCCATAATATGAAAATAAGAACATTTAATATTTTGTCTTATTACTTTTAGTCAGTTCACCTACCGGTAAAAAATCTGCATAATACGAATGACCAATCGTTAGACGATTAGTCATCGCTGCTAGCATAAATCGTACTTCTACATATCCACAGGAGGCAAATAATGCGGTTTTCAGTCTTTCATGCAGATGCGGAACGTCGTGAAGGTCTCAAGGCTCTACTACGGCAAATCGACCGCCAGGCCCGCTTCACCGATATTCATGACTGGCATCAGGCTACGCGAATACTTCGGCGGCATCACACCGATCTTCTGGTAATTGACTGGCAGGAATGGATGAGTATTGACGACATTCGCCAATTGTTAAAAAACCATCCTCACCTGCCTGTGGCCGTTCTGACAGATGACACATCATTAGACAATATTTATCTTTTGCTCAAGAGCGGCATACGAGGCGTCATTCCACGAACATATGATTCTCGTTTAATTGCCTTGACACTCGAAATCATCGTTCGCGGCTGGCGTTACATTCCAGAAGAAGCACTGCCCTTCAGTCTCCCCAAAATAACTGACAAGACCGGGCAACGCATTGATCCACTAGGCCCCCTGTCGCGCCAAATACGACTCATCGCCAACCTGTCACCACGACAACAACAGATTCTCCGCTGTGTTCACATGGGAAGCACAAATAAAATGATTGCTCGAACATTAGGTATTGCAGAAGGTACGGTTAAGGTTCATCTCAGCAGCATTTTCCAACAACTGGGCGCCAGCAATCGCACCGCTGCCGTTGCAAACTACAACGGCTGGCTGGCAGCACATCTCGAAGTGCTGCGTGCTGAACACGACGGCTCGCCTCGTCCAGTGATGGGCAAGCCGGGGCCCGTCCCGCTACGGCGCTCCACCCGACGGCCATTCAAATACCCGTCAACGGCAAATGAAGCAGCGGATACGCCAATTGCCGCTGAGCCTGTGCAGCCATTCGGCGACACTGGAAATAACGACCCAGAACCCGATAATAATTAGACTATATCCGTGCCAGTTTTCATTAATAGTTAAGCGGCACGGGATTTCCTCCCCACATATTTGCGCTCAGCGAGTAATATGAGACGCATGGGTTTCCTCTATACACCGCTTTCGCTCTGGATTGCTTTCGGTGGCTGGATGGTCGCTGCGTGCGTGCTCGTGCTGGCAGGGTGGGGGAACCCGTTCAAACGCTTGCACGATGCCCCACGTCAGCATGTCTGGCTGGCAGTCGTCGTCGCCATGTCCGTGTTGTGGGCCGGTAATGCCTGGCTAGATGACGGAACCGTTATTCACCTCCTCGGTGCAACGTTGTTGGTCACGTTATTTGGCTGGCCGCTTGCTCTCATAGGCATGGCGGCCATCACCGGGCTCGCGGCAATCGCTTTTGAAGCGTCCTGGCAAGGGGTCGGGCTCACTTTTCTAATTTTTGGTGGGGTTCCCGTAGGCGCCTCCGCCATACTCCAACGAGCCTGCCTTGCATGGCTACCTCGTAATCCATTGATATTTATTATCACTCAGGGTTTTGTCTCGCCAGCTTGTGCGTCAATCGTCACCTCGATTGCCGCGCTGGCCGTTCACGTCGTACTTGTTGCCAAGCCGTTAACTGCGGCACCCGCCGGCTACGCCCTCAGCACACTTTTACTGGCCTCGGGTGAAGCATGGTTCACGGGAATCGCCACCGCACTCATCATCACTTACCGCCCAGCGTGGATTACTACCTACGATGCCCGGCGCTACCGGCTAGGTAAGCCACCGCTCTAAATCCGGTTATTGCGTTCTGAACGATACATTTTGGGCTGGCCTGGATAGCCCAATTTTTCAGGATCAAGCCGAGACAAAAAAATATTTATTTCCAGATTGAACTCCTTGCTGTTGTCATGCATCTTACGTGCCTATTGCCTTTTCAGTCACTCATTCACCAGATGGATCACAAGACCCGATCGCACCACCTGCTGCACCTGGCTTTTCAGCTAGTAATGTATGCCGCAAGCGCTTCTCTTCTGTTCACAACGCCCGTCTTCGCCGATCAGATCGAACAGCATAACGAGCTGACCAGCAAATTTATCGATGACATGTCTGCCAATCCGTTAGTTGCGGACTGTGCAGCCCACGCCAATTTTGTGGCTAGCACTTCCAGTGCTTTCGACCACGTGGAATTCCCGCCGGGTTCATTCGATAGTTCACGCGCCTCAGTGACGCCATGGAACGATTCATTTGATGAAGGCAAGCAGCGCATCAAAGTTGACAGCATTGTCACCGTGGCAGGCCTCGGCATTCCTCAGAACGGCGGCACACCCGCCAATCTCGAGTTTCGTTGCGGTTATGTCGGCAACCAGATGCTGGCTTTTAGCTGGAATGATCCCGTGCCCCCAGCCAAGCCGCGCAGCACTGTTTCTTCCAGCAAGAAGAAAAAATCGGTGAAAAACAGGCATGCCACCAATCACAAGGCCGTGGCAAAACGATCAAAGAATAAATCCTCATCCAAGGCTGCAACGCCGAAATCAAGAAAAAAAACACCCGCAAAAAAGAAATCCTGAACGCAAAGCAGTTCGGCGGTCGTATAAAAAAGCGGCGAATACCTCATCGTGTATTCGCCGCTTTTTACATCTAAATCCCTACCTGATCTGTGTCATGCACTCAGGAAAACGTTTCGACATGCCGCAAAATAGCCTGCAACATCGCGGCACCTAATGAAGCACTTCGCTCCCCATTCCAGCCAACACGTTCATCGGGAAGATTAGCGTTATCCTTGAATGGCATTTCAAGTGTCAATGAAAGACAGCCAAATTTATTACCAATATATTTGGATGCCAGTTTCAAAGCGTCTTGCTGATATTTTCCTGACTCGTATCCGTACTGATCCTGAAAATCCGGGCTGGCCTGTTTAAAGGCATTAATAAAAGCCTTTTGTTCCTGCGCCTGCCGTTCAGTAAATCCGGGCAGCATCTCGGAACCTGCCACGAATACATAAGGCAGCGTTTCATCGCCATGAATATCGAAAAATAAATCACAGCCTGTCGCGTGAATGGCATCGCGCACACATAATACTTCGGGACTACGCGTGATATCCGGCTCCATCCATTCACGATTCAGATTGGCACCCGCGGCGTTCGTGCGCAGATTGCCGTGCGCACTGCCATCGGGATTCATATTGGCAACAATATGAAATACCGCGTGATCGTACAGCTTGCGCGCAACCGGATCACCCGCCCAATCACCCCATCCCGCCAGGCGTTTCACGAGCCCCTCAACAAACCATTCGGCCATGGTTTCGCCAGGATGCTGCCGCGCGATGATCCAGATATTCTTTTTCGGCACCCCGTCGGCCTCCGGCGTGCCAAGCGTCAGCACCGATAACGGACGGCCCTCGATCGAGGTCCCCAGTTCCGTCAGGCTTGCCTGGGGCATCTGCTGAACCGTACCCAGGAATGCCAGATGCCGCTCCTCGCTATAAGGCTCGAAGTAGGCGTAATAAACGCGATCGAACTCAGGCGTATGTTCGACGGTCAGCGCATGGCCATCATAGGTCGCGGGTACGCGAAACCAGTTCGTGCGATCGTAGCTCGCTACCGCCTGATAGCCGCGCCAGCCTTCGGCAAACGCGCACTCCGAGGCATTTTCGAACGTCATCACACAGTGCTCGCCGCGTGCCCCCGACAAACAGAAATAGAACCACTGCGCGAAGTCGGCATGGCTATCGCGCCGGATTCGCAAACGGATATCGTCAGCTTGCGTGCACGACAGGACTTCAATTGCACCTGCGTCGAAATGGCTGCTAATCGAAAGCGTCATGGTATGTCCTGAGTTCGGTGTAGGGGAGGCCCGGCCTGATCGGCCTGATTTTCGGTTTAATCGGCAAGACGCCGACGAAAAATATATGTCGAGTCATTCGATGCCTGCGCATCAAAGTGGTATCCCTCCGCATCAAAATGCCGGAGTTGCTGGGGCGTATCGAGCCGATGCTCAACCGCATAACGGGCCATCAGGCCACGGGCACGTTTGGCATGGAAACTGATGATCTTGTAACGCCCGCCTTTCCAGTCTTCAAACACCGGCGTGACCACGGGGACCTGCAATGCACCGGGTTTGACCGAGCGAAAATATTCGGTTGATGCGCAATTCACCAATACGGGTTCCGCATGTGTGTTCTGGCGAAATTGTGCATTCAGCGCCTGAGTAATTCGCTCACCCCAAAACGCATATAAATCTTTGCCACGGCTGTTTGCGAAACGCGTACCCATCTCCAGCCGGTACGGTTGAAGCAAATCGAGTGGCCGCAGCAGACCGTATAACCCGGAGAGCACGCGCACGTGCTGTTGCGCGTAGTCCAGATCAGCCGGCGAAAGCGATTTGGCGTCAAACCCTTCGTACACGTCGCCGTTAAAAGCCAGCACCGCCTGCTTCGCATTAGCGGTATCGAATTGTGGTGACCAGTCCGCGTAACGCTGGAAGTTAAGCTGGGCGAGTGGGTCAGAAATACCCATCAACGTTGCAATCTGTTGCGGCGACATTTTCCGCAGCCCGCTCACCAGTTCAGCGGCGTCATCGACAAAATCAGGAATGGTGTGCGTTTGAATGTGGGCAGGGGTGTCGTAGTCGAGCGATTTCGCTGGCGACAGAACGATTATCATAGGGGCACTTGCAGGCACGCCGTGCCTGGCAGTCAAAGACGAAACCCCGATTGTAACGAATGCCTGTTTGAATGCCTGCTTGAATGTCTGTTTCCCACGCCTCACGCGCGCTGCGCGTCGTCCTCGATTCGAACGTCTGGATCGATATTCTTGTATTCGATGACCCTCACACCCGCCCCATCCGCGCCGCCCTTGAGTCTGGCAGGCTGGTCGCGCTGATTGACGCCAGGTGTCTGGCAGAGCTCACCTATGTGCTGGACTATCCGCAATTCGTCCAGCGCGCCGTGGACAAGCCAGCCGTGCTCGCACAGCTCGCACGTCTCGCGCAGCAAGTCGCCCTTCCCGCCTCCGGCGACCCCGCCACGCCGCTGCCCAAATGCAAAGATCGTGATGACCAGAAATTCCTCGAACTCGCCCACGCGATACAGGCCGACTGGCTAGTTTCGAAAGACCGGGCCGTGTTAAAACTCGCGCGCCGGATCGCGCGTGACTTCGGCTTCCAGATCGCCCAGCCCGCACCGTTTGTTGCCGCATGCGCACTCGTGCCAGCATCCCAGCCATCTGGCTAGTTCACGCGTTGCGGAGCAATTGCCTACAATCGGGTGGCGTCTGGCATGTTGCCAGCAACAAAACTACCCGGCCGCCCTCGGTTATCGCGGCCATTTCTCCCGCTTTTTGGATCGCACCATGAACGCCTCTCACCATCACGAGTCACCTGTTGCGCCGCCGTCCTTTCCATCGCGTCTGCCAAACGTGGGCACCACCATCTTCACCGTGATGAGCGCGCTTGCCGCCGAAAAAAACGCAGTCAATCTCGGCCAGGGCTTTCCTGATTTCGAATGTGACCCGCGTATTGTCGATGCCGTCGCACGCGCAATGCGCGAAGGGCACAATCAGTATCCGCCGATGGCCGGCGCGGCTCCGTTACGCCAGGCGATTTCAGACAAGATCGCCAGCCTGTACGGCCGCCATTACGCTGCCGACAGCGAAATCACCGTCACCGCAGGCGCAACCCAAGCCTTGCTGACCGCGATCTTGTGCTCGGTTCATCCAGGCGATGAAGTCATCGTGATCGAGCCAACCTACGACAGCTACCTGCCCGCCATTGAACTCGCGGGCGGCGTGCCCGTCTTCGTCACGCTGGAAGCGCCTGACTACGCGATACCGTTCGAGCGGATCGCCGCAGCCATCACGCCCAAAACCCGTCTGCTCCTGATCAATACACCGCACAATCCGACCGGCACCGTCTGGCGCGCTGAAGACATGCGTCAGCTCGAAGCCATCGTGCGTGACACCAACCTCCTGATTCTTTCAGACGAGGTTTACGAACACATGGTTTATGACGGTGCACCGCATGAAAGCGTCGCGCGTTATCCCGAGCTGGCGTCGCGCAGCTTTGTCGTATCGAGCTTTGGCAAGACTTATCACGTCACCGGCTGGAAAATCGGCTATGTAGCGGCGCCTGCGGCACTCACCGCCGAATTCCGCAAAGTGCATCAGTTCAATGTATTTACCGTCAATACGCCGATGCAGATCGGCCTCGCGCAGTACATGAGCGACCCGGCGCCCTATCTTGAACTGCCCGCGTTTTATCAGAAAAAACGTGATTTCTTCCGCGCGGGGCTGGCGGGTTCACGCTTTCAGCTACTGCCTTGCACAGGGACTTATTTTCAGTGCGTCGATTATTCGGCGATTAGCGACCTCCCCGAGGCGGAGTTCGCCCAATGGCTCACACGCGAAATTGGCGTTGCGGCCATTCCTGTATCGGCGTTTTATCATGCACCCCACGAATCTGGCGTCGTGCGCTTTTGCTTTGCCAAGCAAGAGCGCACGCTCGCTGCCGCACTTGAACGGTTAGCGCGTCTTTAACCGCCCCGCACGCGGCAGCACACGCGGATGTCGACAAAAGCGCTGCCGCAGCACGGTCTGACTATGCGCCAATCCCAAGGCTTAAGCGGTGCGAGTGCTTTCAACGTACATCTTGCGGTCGTCCATCACACGGCGCGCGGCGGGGCGTGCTTCGATTATTTCCTTATACGGCTGCCAGTCGATGCCGGCTTCAAGCAGAAAATCGCGCCCGTAAATTTTTTGGGTTGCCATGGCAACCAGAGGCAAGCTGATATAACCCGCAATATCCGCCACGCCAAACGCCGCTCCGCGCAAGTAAGGCTCGAACCGTGCCAACCGCCGAAAACCTCGCAGGTGGCGCGTCAGCAGCTTCTCAACGCGTGCGCGAACTTCAGCGCTCACGGTGCCGCCAAAAAAGCTTCCGCGTACAGCTCGCGCGCAACCAGTTCAAGGTGCAACTCGATGTAAGTCATCAGTTCGCGTTCCTTTGCCGCTTCCCAAGGGTCGG
Source organism: Paraburkholderia hayleyella (assembly GCF_009455685.1). Lineage (NCBI taxonomy): Bacteria > Pseudomonadati > Pseudomonadota > Betaproteobacteria > Burkholderiales > Burkholderiaceae > Paraburkholderia > Paraburkholderia hayleyella. Next base: position 513,776 of record NZ_QPES01000002.1, read on the forward strand.
AGGCAAAAATTGCCTTGTCTGGGTAACGCGCGGCGAGGTATTCGACCATGACGGCCGATTCGCTCAAGTCCCCCTGTTCGGTTTGAAGGTACGGCACCTTGCCCAGCGGAGAATGCGCCAAAACCGCTTCATCCTGAGCCGGAATCACGCGGACCTCTTCGAACGGGATCTCATGCTCGAGTAGCACGAACTTAACCTTGTTGTAGTAATTAGACAGTGGAAAACCACAAAGCCTGATCATCTGACCTCTCCTTCGCATGATTGAATTCAGCATCCCTGACCAGTGCCTGGCGAACTGCAATGCAACTCTCAGTACATCGTCAAAACACGCTGACAGGTGAACGCCATTCTAGAGTAACCACGGAGTCAAGCCTCAACATGACCTCTCGCCATTTCAGCTTCAAAACCCTTGGTATTGTCGGCACGGGCGCAATGGGACGCGGCATCGCGCAAATCGCCGCGCTGGCTGGCCTGAACGTGCGCCTGCATGATGCCGATCCGGCTGCCATCAGCGCAGCGTGCTACTACCTTGGCGACACCTTCAGCAAGCTTTGCGCCAAAGGCCGGCTCGACGAAACACAGGCAAACGCGGCGCTCGCGCGGGTCAGTGCGGCCAAGGAGATCGGCATGCTGGCGAAGTGCGATCTCGTCATCGAAGCCATCGTTGAGCAACTCGATGCCAAACGCAGGCTCTTGCGCGAACTGGAAACCATCGTCAGCAGACATTGCGTACTGGCATCGAATACCTCTTCGCTGTCGATCACTGCGCTGGCCGCGGCATGCCAGGATCCGTCGCGGGTCGTGGGCTATCACTTTTTCAATCCGGTGCCGTTGATGAAAGTAGTCGAAGTCATCGACGGCTTGCGCGGCGACCCGGCTATCGGCGATGCGCTGATGGACCTGGCGCGGCGCATGGGCCACACGCCCGTGCGCGCCAAAGACATGCCGGGCTTTATCGTGAATCATGCCGGGCGTGGCATGAATACCGAAGGCTTGCGCATCGCCGATGAGGGCGTGGCGAGCTTCGCCGACATCGACCGCATCATGCGCGAACAGGCAGGCTTCAGGCTGGGGCCCTTCGAGCTGCTTGACCTGACCGCGCTCGACGTCTCTCATCCCGTGATGGAATCGATCTATCACCAGTTTTACGAAGAGCCACGCTTTACGCCATCGCCCATTATCGGCACGCGGCTCGCCGGCGGGCTCATCGGACGCAAGGTCGGAGAGGGCTTCTATCGCTACGTCGACGGCCAGCGCGAGGTGCTGGCTGAAGCGCCCGCCCCCACCGCGTTACCCTCCCGAGTCTGGGTCAGCAAGCGGCATCCGCAGGCACGGGCTGCCGTGCTTGAGCTGATCGAAAAAACAGGCGTGCTTCTCGATGAAGGCGACCTACCCGCAGCCGATGCACTACTGGTTCTCACCCCCTTCGGCCTCGATGCCACCACGGCAGCGCTCGACGAGGCGCTGGATGCCAGCCGCGTCATCGCAGTGGATACGTTGTTCCCGCTCGTCCACGCCCGGCGCCGCACGTTGATGACCACGCCCGCGACCACACGCCATGCACGCGACACCGCGCACGCACTCTTTGCCGCAGATGGCGTCCCCGTCACCGTCATCCGCGATTCAACCGGGTTTGTCGCGCAACGGGTGGTGGCCACCATCGTGAATATCGGTTGTGACATCGCCCAGCGCCAGATCGCCTTGCCACACGACATTGATCTCGCTGTCACGCTCGGCCTGGGTTATCCTAAAGGGCCTCTCGCGCTCGGCGATGCGCTCGGCGCGCAAACCATCCTGATGATCTTGCGCAACATCTCACGCGTGCTGGATGACCCACGCTACCGTGCGTCTCCCTGGCTGGCACGGCGGGCGCAACTGGGACTCCCGCTGACCCACGGCGAGCGGGCCGATGACAGCACATGCATGGCGCCCGAAAGCCCATCATGAACCCATGCCCGGCAGCAGGCTGCAGGGCATGTTTTAATCTGCCTCTGCCGATGCCGCATATCGTGGCATCGCCCTGACTACGTGAAGGAGCGAAGATGATCGACGTCTATAGCTGGGCCACGCCGAATGGCCAGAAGATTCACATCATGCTTGAAGAAACCGGCCTTCCGTATCGGGTGCATCCCATCGACATCGGTGCAGGCGAGCAGTTCAAGCCCGAGTTTCTGGCGCTGAGCCCCAACAATAAAATTCCAGCAATCGTCGATACGGATGGCCCCATACGGCCAGATGGCCAAGCTTTTTCATTATTTGAATCAGGAGCGATCCTGATCTATCTGGCGGAAAAAACCGGGCAATTTTTACCTTCCGATCCTTTAGCGCGATACACCACGCTGCAATGGCTGATGTTCCAGATGGGTGGCCTCGGGCCCATGCTGGGGCAGGCACACCACTTCCGCCTCTACGCCCCCGAGCGCATCGAATACGCGATCAAGCGCTACTCCAATGAGGCGCAGCGGCTGTACCAGGTAATGGACACGCAACTCGGCAAGACCCGCTATCTGGCAGGCGATGCTTATACGATCGCCGACATTGCGGCCTTTCCGTGGACGCGTTCATGGCTCAATCAGGGCATTGAGCTGAGCGAGTTTGCCAACGTGCAACGCTGGCATGAAGAAATCGCTGCGCGTCCGGCGGTCCAGCGCGGCGTTGAGGTGCTGGCTTCGGCACGGCACGCCGCCCGAAAATGAACGCGCAAGAACAGGAAGTGCTTTACGGCGCAACGCAATACGTGCGGCGCTAACGTCGCATAGCCTGTTTTGCCGGGCAGCAAGGCCGCTGTTTAAAAGCGCTCAAACCCCAAGCGCCGCCTCCGCCCGGCAGACGTGTTCAGGTACTCTGGACACCCGGATGACGCAGCCCGAAAAACGCCTTCGAACGCACGGTAATCACCGTCTCACCGTGCTGATTAATACCGTCCCATTGCGTCGATACAATACCCCGGTCGGGCTTGCTCGATGAAACCCGCTTGTCGAGCACCGTATTCTTCATGCTAATCGTGTCGCCTACATACACGGGTTTGAACCAGCGAATATCGTCAATGCCGGGCGACCCTAACGAAGTCGAATCCGCGAGTACATTGCGCACCAGCAGCCCCATCATCACCGAACAGGTATGCCAGCCGCTCGCGGCCAGCTTGCCAAACATCGAACGCTCAGCCGCGGCCTCATCGAGATGAAACGGCTGAGGGTCAAACTGCGTGGCAAACGCGATAATTTCATCGCGCGTGAATGTGTGTTCGCCGATATCCATCGTGGAACCCACCACCATGTCCTCAAAACTGATTTTCATTCTGCTTCCTCTTTGATTCAGCTAACCGGGGCATACGCCACGGTATTCGCAAAGCCCGGCAGCGCGGCAAACCGTGCCAAATGATGATCGACATCGCCCAGGGTGGTTTCGATCACCGTCAAACGTTTGAACAGATGCGCGACCGCGACCTCGTCGGTCACGCCCATGCCGCCGTGTAACTGGATGGCCTGCTGCCCGACAAACCGCGCGGCCTGCCCAACCCGGGTCTTTGCGGCGGATACGGCGCGATGGCGAACCTCGGTATCGGTACTGGCATAGCGCATCGCGGCCAGCCAGGTAAGCGAACGGGCCTGTTCGGTATGAATCAGCATGTCGACCATGCGATGCTGTAACGCCTGAAAACGGGCGACAGGCACACCGAACTGCTGGCGTGTTTTCGTATATTCAAGCGTGGCGTGATTCAACGCATCAAGCGCGCCGAGCGCTTCCGCGCACAACAGCACCACACCGTAATCGGCAATCTGCTCAAGGCGTTCAGCACCACAGCCTGGAGCGCTCAAGCGGCGGCCCGGCGTGCTGCGAAACGTGAGCGTCGCGGCGCGCTGACCATCAATCGTGCGGTATTCCGTCACGTCGACGCCAGCTGCATCACGCGCGACCAGGAACAACACGATCTCATCAGCGAGCCGCGCAGGCACGATCCAGTGGTCAGCCTGAGCACCGTGCTGCACAACCGATTTGATGCCCTCCAGCCGATACAGCCCATCTTGCTGCGTGGCCGTGGCCAGCGTGGCGAGCGAAAACAGGTCATAGCGCGCATGCGGCTCATGAAACGCCACGGCAAGACGGTTCTTGCCCTGAGCCACGCCCTCAAGCAATGGTGCCAGCAATGTATCGGCGCAAGCTCCTGATGCAGCCACACGCAGCGCTTCGACACCGACGGCTGTCGCCCAATAAGGCTCGACGACCAGGCCGCGCCCGAGCGCCTGCATCACAACCATCATGTCGATCGCATTACCGTTAAAGCCCCCTTGTGCTTCTGGCACCGGCAACGCCATCAAACCGAGTTCGGCGAACGCTTGCCAGTGCGTATCGGAGACGCCTTCCGGCGAATGCACAATCGCCCGGCGTGCCTCGAAACCATAATGCCGCTCCAGATAACGGCGCACCGTGTCGCCGAACTGTTGCTGTTCATCCGTCAGGGTAAAGTCCATGCGCCGCCCCTTAAAGTCCAAGAATCATCTGCGCGATGATGTTCTTCTGAATCTCATTTGAGCCGCCGTAAATCGACGTCTTGCGAAAATTGAAGTAGTACGCGGCGAGTGGCGCCGCGTCATCATCGCCGCCAAGCGCATGGTCACGCTCGCCTTCCAGAAACAGCACATCGAAAGGTGCTGCGAGGGGCCCGATAGCTTCGACCATCAGTTCAGTCAAACCCTGCTGCACTTCGGTGCCTTTAATTTTCAGCATGGAGGCTTCAGGTCCCGGCCCGCGAGCCCCGGCCTCGCTCGCCACGACACGCTGCACGGTGACCTCCAGCGCCATCAGCTCGATTTCGAGTAGCGCGACTTTGGCCGCAAAAACCGGATCATGCAAAAGCGGTGCGCCATTCTTAAGCTGCTTCAGCGCGAGTTGCTTGAGAAACACCAGCTCGCGCCTCGACTGGCCAACCCGGGCAATGCCGGTGCGCTCGTGCCCCAGCAAATATTTCGCGTAGGTCCAGCCGTGATTTTCTTCGCCGACGAGATTCTCAAGCGGCACGCTCACATCTTCAAAGAAAACCTCGTTAACTTCATGATCCTCATCGAGCATGGCAATCGGACGCACCGTGATGCCCGGTGTTTTCATGTCGATCAGCAAAAATGAAATGCCTTCCTGCTTCTTCCCGCCGCTATCGGTGCGTACCAGACAAAACATCATGTCCGCGTGCTGCGCCAGCGTGGTCCAGGTTTTCTGGCCATTAACCCGGTAGTGATCGGTATGACGCTCGGCGCGGGTGCGCAACGACGCCAGATCCGAGCCTGCCCCCGGTTCCGAATAACCCTGGCACCACCAGTCGGTGCCATCGAGAATGCGCGGCAAGTAATGCCGTTTTTGCGCTTCACTGCCGTATTTCATCAGCACCGGCGCCACCATCGACACCCCAAAGGGCAACACAAGCGGGGCACCGATCCTCGCGCACTCGTCTTCCCAGATATGCCGCTGCGTGGCACTCCATCCAGGGCCGCCATACTCGCGCGGCCAGGCAGGCGCGGACCAGCCGCGCGTGCCAAGACGCTGGTGCCAGAGCGCGTAATCATCGCGCTTCAAGCGTTTGTGTTTGAGAACTTTGTCGCGCAGCGTATGCGGCAGATTGGCTTCGAGCCAGGCGCGAATGTCAGCGCGAAACGCATCGTCGGCGAGAGAATAATTCAGGTCCATGCAATGTCTCCTGGCTGTCAGCCTGCACCGCCAGGAGGTACCCCTTGCAAGCAACGCTCTCAGGGCTTGTACAACGCGGCGAAAACCGGCGACAGCATGAATTCGTGGCCTTCCGGAGCCTTCATCAGCCTGAAACGATGGCATGTCCAGACGTTGCCATACCGGGAATCAGGGCTTGCGCGCAAGTGTAGCGCGGAACAGGGAAATTTATGAACGGTCGTACTAAAAAATAGCCGTGTGGCGCTGGGCAGGATGGCGCGCCATAGCCCGCCATCCTGCCCAGTTGTCTCCGCCTTAATGGGCTGGCACGAGCGGCCATTCACCCGAAAGGACTTTTTCCAGCCAGAACGTTCCGATGATCGTTTTCACATCGGTGATCTTGCCGCAGCGCACCCATTCAGCGACATCGGCCACGCTCGCGGTAAACAGCTCAAGAAACTCGCCGTCATCGAGCTTTTGCTCGCCCGCGCTTAAACCCCGCGCAAGGTAGATATCAATGAATTCCGTCGAATACGAAATAACCGGGTGAATCCGGGTGAGGTAGAAATATTCGCGGGCGCTATAACCTGTTTCTTCCAGCAGCTCACGCCGCGCACAGGCCAACACGTCTTCGTTCGGATCGAGCTTGCCTGCCGGGTATTCCACCATCACCTGAGCAACCGGATAGCGATACTGGCTTTCCAGCAATACACGACCATCGTCGAAGAGCGGGATCACCATCACCGCGCCAGGATGCTGGACGTATTCGCGTGTGGCGGACTGCCCATCCGGCAAACGGACCGTATCGCATTTGAGCGTCAGAAATGCGCCTTGATGAAGCGTGGTGCTATCCAGGCATGTCTCTTTGAGCGTGACATCATGATTGGGCAGATCAGCCATGGACCACCTGGAAGCAAAGAAAGTAATCGGGACAATAAGCGGGACAATAAGCGGCGCAATGAGCGCAACAAACGCAAAGCGTGACGGCGCGAGCGGCCGTCAGCGATGTTTGACGAGATACTGAAAAGTAAAACCCGGAAACGCAAACACGACAAAAAGGCTGAACGTGATCGCGTAAAACTGCCAGCCTTGCTCAAAGCGATTGCCCGCACGCGCTTCAAGCATAAAGCCCAGCGCGCCGACGATGAAATACAGCACGATCATCTCGGCAAGCCGCAACCATGTGTTTTTCTTCGGCGTTTTCAGGGGCACAACAGCAAAGAGCCGTTGGTTCAGAAACGGCAGGTTGGCGCCCACAAGCGCCAACAGCACGATAAACCAGCCTGCCGCCGACATCAGAGCGGCAACGAGTGTGAGATAGCCTGGAGACAGACTGTCATCAGCGGGCCAGGAATAATCCCAAGTACCAGTATCGCCACGCCATTAAGCGCCAGCAGGGTGCGCTTGCAGGCATCAGCCTGAATCGGCGTGGTATCGGCAGGCGCATCGAAATACATGAGTTTGACGATCCGCAGATAAAAGAACGCGCCACACAGCGAAGTCAGTACAGCCAGCACCGCCAGCCAGGTCAAGCCCGCACTCATGGTGGCCTCAAGCACGGCCAGCTTGGCGTAGAACCCAACCGCAGGGGGAATCCCAGCGAGCGAGAACATCATCACCATCATCACGAAAGCAAAAACCGGACTACGCTGGTTGAGGCCCTTGAAATCATCAATCGTATCGGCCTCGAAATCACCGCGTGCCAGCAGCATCACGACGCCGAAGGTACCTAATGTCGTCATCAGGTACACGATGCTATAAAACATCGCCGAGCTATACGCGCCCGCTGCGCCACGGGCATTGTCATCGACCACGCCAGCGAGCAAGCCAAGCAGCACAAAGCCCATGTTCGAGATCGCGGAATACGCCAGCATCCGCTTGATGTTGCGCTGGACGATACCCGTGATATTGCCGACGATCAGCGACAGCGCGGCGAGAATCACCAGCATTTCCTGCCAGTCCACAGCCAGCGGCAACAAGCCCATCACCAGAAAGCGCAGCCCCCACGCGAATGCCGCTACCTTTGGACCACCGCCCACCATCAGCGTCATGGCCGTCGGCGCACCCTGATACACGTCGGGCACCCACATATGGAACGGCACCGCGCCCAGCTTGAACGCCACGCCGGCCACGATAAAAATCACGCCGAAGAGCAATACTGCATCGTCGATATGCCCCGAGGCTACCGCCTTCAGCACGTCGTTGAGATCAAGCGAGCCCGTCGCACCGTACAGCATCGAAATGCCGTACAGCAAAAACCCGGAAGCGAGCGCGCCGAGGACGTAATACTTCATCGCGGCTTCGTTCGATTGTGGTGCATCGCGGCGCAAGGCAATGGCGGCATAAAGCGACAGCGACATCAACTCCAGGCCGAGATAAAGCGTCAGGAAGTTATTGCCGGAAATCATCACCAGTTGCCCGAGCAGCGAGAACATGCCGAGCAAAAAGAACTCGCCGCGAAAGAGGCCACGATCTTCGAGATATTTGCGCGAGTACACAATCGAGACCGCGTAACCCAGCGACACCACGGCCTTCATCGCACTGGCAAACGAATCGACCACGTACATGCGGGAGAAGAAATAATGCGTTTGCGGATCGAACGCATTCAGCGCGAACCAGATGCCGGCCACAACCGTTGACACCAGTGCAATGAAATAGGTGGTGCAGGTAGTGCGTCGGCCAGCCTGGCCCGCGAACGTGTCGTTAAGCCATGCGACGACAACCGCAAGCATGACCAGCGCGTCGGGCAACAGAGCACTCATAGGGGCGTTTTGCATGATCTTTAAATAGCTCCGCTCTGCATTACTGTGACAACGGCAGCTTGGACTGCGCGACGTGGGAGAGGAGATTGTCCACGGAAACGTGCATCACATCGGTGAAAGGCTTCGGATACAGCCCCATGAAGAGCGTCAACGCGGCCAGCACCGCCAGCATGGCAAACTCGCGGCAGTTGATATCGCTCAGGTTCTTGACCTTGTCGTTCGTCACGGGACCAAAGTACACGCGCTTGTACATCCAGAGTGTGTAGGCACCGCCCAGAATCAGCGTGAGCGCGGCGCCTCCTGCAATCCAGAAGTTGTATTGCACCGCGGCCAGAATCACCATGAACTCGCCAACGAAACCGGAAGTGCCTGGCAAGCCGCAATTGGCCATCGAAAACAGCATCACCAGCGCGGCGAACTTCGGCATCTTGTTCACGACACCGCCGTAATCGGCGATTTGACGCGAATGCATGCGGTCATACAGCACACCGATACACAGAAACATCGCGCCCGATACAAAACCGTGCGAGATCATCTGCACGATCGCGCCTTCGACACCCAACTGGTTAAAGATGAAAAAGCCGAGCGTCACAAAACCCATGTGTGCAATCGACGAATACGCGACAAGCTTTTTCATGTCGGCTTGCACCAGCGCCACCAGACCGATGTAAATCACCGCGACCAGCGACAGCGTAATGACGACAGGCGCAAGAAAATGGCTCGCATCTGGCGTGATCGGCAAGGAAAAGCGCAGGAACCCATACGCACCCAGCTTCAGCATGATCGCGGCCAGCACGACGGAGCCGCCTGTTGGCGCTTCCACGTGAGCGTCTGGCAACCAGGTATGCACGGGCCACATCGGTATTTTCACGGCGAAAGCCATGAAGAACGCGATGAACAGCAGGATTTGCGGCGACATGCCGATTTGCAGGCTCTGCCAGGTGGCGAGATCGAAGGTGCCGGTCTGTGTGTACAGATACAGCAGCGCGACCAGCATCAAGAGCGAGCCCATCAATGTGTAGAGGAAGAACTTGAACGCGGCATACACCCGGTTCGCCCCGCCCCAGACACCAATGATGATGTACATCGGAATCAGCGTGGCTTCGAAGAACACATAAAACAGCATGCCGTCGGCGGCGCTAAATACGCCGACCATGATCCCCGACAAAATCAGGAACGCGGCCAGATATTGCGCCACATTCTTCGTAATCACTTCCCACGCCGCGACAACGACAATCACGGTAATCAACGCGGTCAATACGACAAACCACATCGAAATGCCATCGATGCCCAGGTGATAGCGGATATTAAAACGTTCGATCCAGTTAGCGTTTTCAACGAACTGAAGGGCCGCCGTGCTGGCATCGAAATGCGTAATGAGCGGAAGCGTGACAAGAAAACTGAGAATCGAGCCCACCAGCGCCAGCCATCGTGCGGGCGCAGGGTTTTTGTCGGATCCAATGGCCAGAACCAGCAAGCCAGAGAGGATCGGCAGCCAGATGGCAATACTGAGAATCGGATAAGCGTGCATTAAGTGTCCCTCGCCTTATTTGCCGCCGAGCGTTACAAACAGGGTCAGGAGCCCCAGCATGCCGATAATCATGGCGAACGCGTAGTGATAGATGTAACCGGTTTGAAGAAAGCGGATCACGCCGGCGAACCAGCCAATGAACCGCGCGCTGCCATTGACGATGCCGTCGATCACCACCACATCGCCCTCTTTCCACAGGCCGCGGCCGATGGCAACCGCGCCTTTGACAAATACGACTTCGTTGAGCTTGTCGAGGTAGTAGTTGTTTTCCAGCAGTGTGTAGACCGGCGAACACGCACGGCGGATCACGGCCGGCAAATCAGGCCGTTTCAGATACAGGAACCACGCGACTACCACGCCAGCTACCGCAAGCCAAAGCGGTGCGGTGGAAACCGAATGCAGGCCCATCGCCATCCAGCCGTGAAACTCTTCGGCCATTTCATGAATGGGCGGATGGTTCTCGCCGATGAAGATCACCTTGTCGAACGCCACGCCATGCTGGAAAAAACCACCAAACAGCATCGGCTCGATAGCAATCGCGCCAATCAGCACCGAGGGAATCGCCAGCACCACCAGCGGCAGCCAGACCATCCACCGCGTTTCATGCGGCACGTGCACGCCATGGCCTTGATGACCGTGATGAGCGTCGGCATGTCCATGAGATTCATCGCCATGAGCCGCAGCCGGCGCGCTGCTCTTGACCGGCGGATGGCGAAAACGCTCCTCGCCATGAAACACGAGGAAATACATCCGGAACGAATATAGCGCCGTCACGAAGACGCTGGCGATCACCGCGAAATAGGCAAAGCCCGAACCCGGCAAATGCGATAGCTTGACGGCATCGATGATGGAATCTTTCGAGTAAAACCCAGAGAAAAACGGTGTGCCAATCAGCGCCAGGGAACCAATCAGCGAGGTAATCCACGTGATGGGCATGTACTTGCGCAGCCCGCCCATATTGCGCATATCCTGGTCGTGGTGCATGCCGATGATGACCGAGCCTGCGCCAAGAAACAGCAGCGCCTTAAAAAACGCGTGCGTCATCAGGTGAAATGTTGCGGCCGGATAGGCCGACACACCCAGCGCGACCGTCATGTAGCCAAGCTGCGACAGCGTCGAATAGGCGATCACGCGTTTGATATCGTTTTGCACGATGCCAAGAAAGCCCATGAACAGCGCAGTAATCGCCCCGATCACCGTGACGAACGACAGCGCGGTATCCGACAGCTCAAACAGCGGCGACATCCGCGTCACCATGAAAATACCGGCGGTCACCATCGTTGCGGCGTGAATCAGCGCTGAAATAGGCGTCGGGCCTTCCATCGAGTCTGGCAGCCAGACATGCAGCGGAAACTGGGCCGATTTACCCATCGCGCCCGCGAACAGGCAGATACAGGCCACGGTCAGCAGACCCCAGTCAGTCCCCGGGAAGGTCATGGCGGCAAGTTCGGTGCGCTGTGCAAATACGTCGCTGTAATTCATCGAGCCCGCATGCGCGAACAACAAACCAATACCCAGCAAAAAGCCGAGATCCCCTACGCGGTTCACGAGAAACGCCTTCAGGTTGGCGTAGATGGCGCTTTCACGTGTGAAATAAAAGCCGATCAGCAGATATGACACCAGCGCCACCGCTTCCCAGCCAAAGAAAAGCTGCATGAAGTTGTTGCTCATCACGAGCATCAGCATCGAGAACGTGAACAGCGAAATATAGGAGAAAAAGCGCTGATAGCCGTCTTCTTCGGCCATATAGCCGATCGTGTAGATGTGCACCATCAGCGACACGAAGGTCACGACGCACATCATCATGGCAGTCAGCGAATCCACCAGGAAGCCCACTTCGAACTTCATCTTGCCGACGGTCATCCACTCGTACACCGTCGCATTGAAGCTCGCGCCATGAAGCACATCAAAAAAGACGATGGCCGAGAGAATGAAGGAAATCGTCACACCGAGGATAGTGACCGAATGGGCTCCTGCCCGCCCAACCGCTTTCCCGAACAACCCCGCGATCAGTGAACCAGCAAGCGGTGCCAGCGGGACCGCCAGCAGCAGGTTTTCATTGAGTGTCGTTGACATAACAGCTTTGCCTGAATTTAACCTTTGAGCTGATCGAGATCCTCGACATTGATCGTGTCGAGGCTACGGAACAGGGTCACCAGAATGGCGAGACCGATCGCCGCTTCCGCGGCTGCGACGGTCAGCACGAAGAACACGAAAATCTGGCCGTGCACATCGCCGAGGTAGTGCGAGAACGCGACAAAATTGGTATTCACCGCAAGCAGCATCAGTTCAATCGCCATCAGGATGATGATGATGTTGCGGCGGTTAAGAAAGATGCCGACGATGCTGATCGCAAACAGGATCGCGCCGAGGACGAGGTAATGAGCAAGGGTCAACATGTTTTTCTCCTGTCCACTCAGCTATTTTTGCCAGACGCTGAATCGTCAGCCGCTGCAGCAGGTGGATCGCTTTTTTCCGCGGCCATCTTGACGAGACGCACGCGATCCTGACGGCGCACCCGCACCTGGTCGCTCACCTTCTGGCGCTTGTTGTCTTTCGCCTGACGCGTGGTCAGCGAGATGGCTGCGATGATCGCCACCAGCAACACGAGGCCGGCGATTTCAAAGGCAAAGATGTAATCGGTGTAAATCACCTTGCCGATCAGGCGTGTATTGGACCAGCCGGCCTGGGCCCCGGCCGCAGTGTCATGCAGCGCAGCCGTTGTTGCGCCATAGCCGTGCCACAGGATCAATGCCGTTTCGATCACGATGATCGCGCCGACAACCGTCGCCATCGGCACGAAGCGCCTGAAATCGCGGTGCAGGACGTCGAGATCGATATCCAGCATCATCACGACGAACAGGAACAGCACCATCACCGCGCCGACATAGACCAGCACCAGCAGGATCGCCAGAAACTCGGCTTCAAGCAGCATCCAGATCGCCGCCGCGTTGAAAAACGCAAGCACGAGAAACAGTGCGGATGCCACCGGATTGCGGGAAGTGATCACCTTCAGCCCTGAAACAATCAGGAGAAGCGCGAAGATGTAGAACAGTACGGTCGTGAATTCCATGATTACCGGTTCATCGTTAGGCCATCGTCAGGCATTGTTCTTCAGTACAGGCTGAGGCTTACGGCCTGCCAGGTGGTCAACCGCGGTATCCGGCTCAAGGCCTGGGAGAGCACCCCAGCGGGGCACATCCAGGCGGCTTGGGCGCTTAACGATACGGCGCGTCCGCGGCCTTGCTCGCAGCGATTTCGCTTTCATAGCGGTCGCCCACGGCCAGCAGCATGTCCTTGGTGAAATACAGGTCACCGCGTTTTTCACCGTGGTATTCGAGAATATGTGTCTCAACAATCGAATCAACGGGACAGCTTTCTTCACAAAAACCGCAAAAGATGCATTTCGTGAGATCAATGTCGTAGCGCGTGGTGCGGCGGGTATTGTCCGCACGGGTCTCCGATTCGATCGTGATCGCCATCGCAGGGCACACGGCCTCGCACAGCTTGCATGCGATGCAGCGCTCTTCGCCGTTTTCGTAGCGGCGCAGTGCATGCAAGCCACGAAAGCGTGCCGATATCGGCGTTTTTTCTTCCGGAAACTGCACCGTGATCTTGCGCTGGAACGTATAACGCCCAGTGAGTGCAAGACCTTTGAGCAGCTCGGTCAGAAAGAAGGCTTTAAAAAAGTTTTGAATTGCGGTCATGGGTTCATCCGCCCTTTATTTCCAGATATTCAATGGCGACATGATCCAGAAGCCGACCACCACCAGCCACACCACGCATACGGGGATAAACACTTTCCAGCCCAGACGCATGATCTGGTCATAGCGGTAACGGGGAAACGTCGCACGCGCCCAGATGAATACCGATAACAGGAAGAAAACCTTCGCAACCAGCCAGACGATGCCCGGGATGAACGACAGGAAACCGAACGGCGCACTCCAGCCACCGAGAAACAGCGTTGCGGTCAGCGCCGAGATCACGATCATGTTGATGTATTCGGCAAGGAAGAACAGCGCGAACGCCATGCCGGAGTAATCAATCATGTGACCCGCGACGATTTCTGATTCGCCCTCGACCACGTCGAACGGGTGACGGTTCGTTTCAGCAATGCCTGAAATGAAATACACCACGAACATCGGCAACAGCGGCAACCAGTTCCATGAGAGGAAAGTCAGGCCATAGCTGGCAAAAACACCTCGTTCCTGGGAGCCAACGATTTCCGACAGATTCAGACTGCCTGCCGTCATCAGTACGACGACCAGCGCGAAGCCCATCGCAATTTCATATGAAATCATCTGCGCCGCGGCCCGCATTGCACCCAGAAACGCGTATTTCGAATTGGAGGCCCAACCCGCGAGAATCACGCCATACACACCAATCGACGAAATCGCCATCGCGTACAGCAGCCCCGCATTAATATCGCCAAGCACCGCCCCCGCCTGGAACGGGATCACCGCCCAAACTGCAAAAGCCGGCACCACGGTCATGATCGGCGCAACCAGATAAATCCAGCGGCTCGCCTTGGTTGGCTGAATGACTTCCTTTAGCAACAGCTTCAGCACGTCCGCAATCGGCTGCAGCAAACCTGCCGGGCCCACGCGGTTCGGCCCAAGGCGCACGTGCATCCAGCCAATCAGCTTGCGCTCCCACAGAATCAGGTAAGCCACGCATAGCAAAATCACGACGGCCACCACCAGGATGCGCACCAGCGCCCACACCGTCGGCCACGCCACACCGAGAAGCTGCGCGCCGCCCGAATTGATCGTCTCGAACAAGCTCATTTACGCCTTCTCCACCACCAGTTCACCGAACAGGCTGCCCAGCGCTGCACCCGCGGACGTCGCCGCCGATACGCGGACGGCCGTCTGCGCAAGATTGACGTCGCGCACGGCGGGCAACTGCACCGAACGCTCACCCTGGCGCACGCGAACCGCGTCGCCATCTTTCAAACCCAAGCGGTCGAATAACGCGGCTGGCAAGCCTGCGGTATTCGCTATCCGGGCCGCCGCTGTCAGATGCAGCGACTCGGCACGCCGCACTAACGCATCGGCGTGATAAATCGGCACATCGGCGATCCGCTCAAATGAGCCTTCTGCCATTCTGGATGCCGTGCTGCGTGCGGGGACGGCATCAGTCTTGTTCGAAGACAGCCTGGCCGCGTCGAAATTGCCGCCATCCAATGCCGCGCTGCGAACTTCTTCTGCGGTGTCGAACTCGAAGCCCGGCACACCCAGCAGGTTGCCCAGCACACGTAACACCTTCCAGCCCGGACGTGTTTCGCCCAATGGCCGCACCACGCCGTTGAACGTTTGCAACGTCCCTTCCGCATTGACAAACGTGCCCGCGGTTTCGGTAAACGGCGCGACCGGCAGCAAAACATCGGCGTAATCCATACCGCTCCGGAAGGCCGACAGCACCACCACCATTTCAGCCTGATTCAGCGCGGCGACAGCCTGAGCGGGATGAGCGGTGTCGTACTCGGGCTCGAGGTTGAGCAGCACGTAGCCCTTGCGCGGCTGCGCGAAGGCTTCCTGGGCGTTCAGACCGCCATCAGCCGGCGTCGCGCCTGCGAGGTAAGCCCCCACGGTATTAGCCGCCTCGGTCAGGAAGCCCAGTTTTGCACCCGTATTTTCGGCAATCCATTGAGCCGCAGCGTGAATACGGCTGAATTCAGGATGACGCACGGCATCGTTGCCAAGCAGTACGGCCCGGCGCTCGCCCGAAGCCAGCGCAGCCGCAACCTGTTTGGCCGCATCGGATGGCTCGATGTCGGCAAAAGCTTGCGGCGCGGCAACACTCCTGGCTTGTGCAACGGCCACGGCAATACCGGCGAGTTCGTCGAGCCACGCAGAGGGAGCAGCCACCAGACGTTGTGCCTGGGGAATCAGCGCGTTATCGGCGCTTGCCTGGAGCATGGCAAGCTTCGCGCCATCCCTCGCGGCCTGGCGCAAACGCGCGGCAAACAGCGGATGATCGCGGCGCAGATGCGAGCCGACGATCAGCGCGGCATCGAGCGTGGACAGTTCAGCGATCTTCATTCCAAGCCACGGCGCACCTTTCAGGGGTGCGGAAAAATCGCTTTGACGCAGACGGAAATCGACGTTCGGCGTACCTACGGCTTGCGCCAGCTTTTTCAGCAAGAAAAGCTCTTCAACGGTGCTATGCGGGCTGGCAAGCAGCGCCAGTGCATTCGCGCCGTGATCGCCCTTGATGCCGTTAAAGCCCTTGACAACATATTCGAGCGCTGTCTGCCAGTCGGTCTCGATCCACTTGCCGTCCTGCTTGAGCATCGGTTGCGTCAGACGCTCGGCGCTATTGAGCGCTTCATATGAGAAGCGGTCTTTATCGGAGATCCAGCATTCGTTGATCGTTTCGTTCTCATAGGGCAGAACACGCATCACGCGGTTGTTCTTCACCTGCACCACGAGATTGGCGCCAACCGAATCATGCGGGCTGACCGACTTGCGGCGCGACAGCTCCCACGTCCGGGCGCTGTAACGGAACGGCTTGCTGGTCAGCGCGCCTACCGGGCACAGGTCGATCATGTTGCCCGACAGTTCCGAATCAACTGTTTTGCCGACGAACGACGTAATTTCAGAGTGCTCGCCACGGCCCAGCATGCCAAGCTCCATGACACCCGCGACTTCCTGGCCAAAACGCACACAACGCGTGCAATGGATGCAACGCGTCATTTCTTCCATCGAAATCAGCGGGCCGACATTTTTGTGGAAGACCACGCGTTTTTCTTCGTTATAACGCGAGGAAGATTTGCCGTAGCCCACAGCCAGATCTTGCAACTGGCATTCACCGCCCTGATCGCAAATCGGACAATCAAGCGGATGGTTGATCAGCAAAAATTCCATCACCGATTGCTGCGCCTTCACCGCCTTGTCCGACTTGGTGCGCACAATCATGCCCGCGGACACGGGGGTCGCGCAGGCCGGCACAGCCTTCGGCATCTTCTCGACTTCGACAAGGCACATCCGGCAATTGGCCGCAATCGACAGCTTCTTGTGGTAGCAGAAATGCGGAATGTAGGTGTCGATCTTGTGCGCAGCCTGGATCACCATGCTGCCTTCGGCCACCTCAACCTTCTTGCCGTCTATTTCCAGTTCAACCATGATGGTCAATCTTCCTTAACCTGATATCACTCAATCAATCGCCTGTTCGCTCACCACTCGCCGCTCGCTGAATCCGCTCAAGCGTTGCCTGCGTGCAGCGATGAACCCGCGGCACACGCCACGCACCGGCCTCTATGCGGCAGCGACTTCGGGCGCGTGTACCGCACCGGCATGAGCGCCGGTCAAGCATCGCTTGTTGGCAACGTGATATTCGAATTCATTCCAGAAATGCTTGAGCATGCCGCGCACGGGCATCGCCGCCGCATCGCCCAGCGCGCAGATCGTACGGCCCATGATGTTTTCGGCCACCGAGTTCAGCAAATCCAGGTCTTCCGGACGGCCCTGACCATGTTCGATCCGGTGTACGACGCGGTACAGCCAACCCGTGCCTTCCCGGCAGGGCGTGCATTGGCCGCATGATTCTTCGTAATAGAAATACGACAGGCGCAACAACGAACGCACCATGCAGCGTGTGTCGTCCATCACGATCACTGCGCCAGAACCCAGCATCGAACCCGCTTTCGCAATCGAGTCGTAATCGAGGTCGGTCTGCATCATCACCTCCCCCGGGAGGACCGGTGCGGACGAACCGCCAGGAATCACGGCCTTGATCTTGCCGCCGCCGCGCATCCCGCCGGCCAGATCCATCAGCGCCGAAAATGGCGTGCCAAGCGGCACTTCGTAGTTGCCTGGACGCTCGATATCGCCGGAAATCGAAAAAATCTTCGTGCCGCCGTTATTCGGCTTGCCGAGTTCGAGATAGTTTTGCGGACCGATCTGCAGCAGGAAAGGCACCGCCGCAAATGTTTCGGTATTGTTGATCGTGGTGGGCTTGCCAAAAGCACCGAAGCTGGCCGGGAACGGCGGCTTGAAGCGCGGCTGGCCTTTTTTACCCTCAAGCGACTCAAGCAATGCGGTTTCTTCGCCGCAGATATAGGCGCCATACCCATGGTGTGCGTGCAGCTCAAACGAAAAGCTGGAGCCCATGATGTTATCGCCAAGGAAGCCCGCCTTGCGCGCCTCTTCAAGCGCCTCTTCAAAACGCTTGTAAACGTCCCAGATTTCGCCGTGAATATAGTTGTAACCAACCGTGATGCCCATCGCGTAAGCGCCAATGGCCATCCCTTCGATCAGCGAGTGGGGGTTCCAGCGCAGGATGTCACGATCCTTGAACGTGCCGGGCTCGCCTTCGTCCGAATTGCAAACGAGATACTTTTGCCCAGGAAACTGGCGCGGCATGAAGCTCCACTTCAAGCCGGTCGGAAACCCTGCACCGCCACGTCCGCGCAAGCCCGAAGCCTTCACGTCGGCGATAACCTGTTCCGGTGAAATTTTTTCTTCGAGAATGCGGCGCAACTGAACATAACCGCCGCGCGCCACGTAGTCTTCGAGATGCCAGTTGTCGCCGTTAAGGCCGGCGAGAATCAATGGTTTGATGTGACGATCGTGCAAAGACGTCATTTCGAAAGCTCCTTGAGCAGCTGGTCGATCTTCTCGCGGCTCATAAAGCTGCACATCCGGTGGTTATTCACCAGCAACACCGGCGCATCGCCACAAGAGCCCATGCACTCGCCTTCTTTCAGCGTAAACCGGCCATCCGCGGTGGTTTCGCCAAAACCGATGCCGAGCTTTTGTTTCAGATAATCAGCCGCACTATCCGAGCCGCCGTCGGGGCCTAGCTGACAAGGCAAATTGGTACAGAGCGTGATCTTGTACTTGCCGACCGGAGAGGTCTCATACATCGTGTAGAACGTGGCGACTTCCTGCACGGCGACTGCCGGCATGCCGAGGTAATCCGCGACGAACTCCATGATTTCCGGCGACAGCCAGCCGTGCTCTTCCTGAGCCACGGCCAACGCGGACATCACGGCGGATTGCTTTTGCTCGGCGGGATATTTCGCTACCGCACGATCAATTTCTTTCAGGCCTTCAGCTGAGATCATTTTCAGACACGACTCTTTCAATTCCTACCGAACGAAAACCTGTCGCCAACCGCATGTGCGACAGACCCGGCGTTCCTTTGCCTGGCAACACGCTCATGCGTGTGCCCTTACCCATATTGCAGCGCTATACCTAACGACTTAACGACCTAACGATCTATCTCGCCAAACACGATGTCTTGCGTACCGATAATGGTCACGGCATCGGCGATCATGTGGCCGCGCGCCATCTCATCCAGCGTGGACAGGTGAGCGTAGCCAGGCGCGCGGATCTTCAGGCGATAGGGCTTGTTCGCCCCATCCGAAATCAGATAGATACCGAACTCGCCCTTCGGATGCTCAACCGCGGCATACGTCTCGCCTTCTGGCACGTGGAAGCCTTCGGTAAAGAGCTTGAAGTGGTGAATCAGATCTTCCATGTTCGACTTCATCCCGACACGCGACGGCGGCGCCACCTTGTGGTTATCGATCATCACCGGGCCGGGATTTTTACGCAGCCAGTCGATGCACTGCCTGGCGATGCGGGTGGACTGACGCATCTCTTCAACACGGACCAGATAGCGGTCATAGCAATCGCCATTCACGCCCACCGGAATATCGAAATCAAGCTCGCCATAGACTTCGTAAGGCTGCTTCTTGCGCAAATCCCATTCAATCCCGGAACCACGCAGCATCGCGCCCGTCATGCCAAGCTGCAACGCACGCTCAGGGCTGACAACGCCGATTCCTACCAGACGCTGCTTCCAGATCCGGTTATCGGTGAGCAAGGTTTCATACTCATCGACGCAACCCGGAAACCGGATAAAAAAATCTTCGATGAAATCAAGGAGCGAGCCCTGACGGTTTTCATTCATCTTCGACAATGCTTTTGCATTGTGAATTTTGGATGCCTTGTATTGCGGCATCGCATCCGGCAAATCACGATAAACACCGCCCGGACGATAGTAAGCCGCGTGCATCCGGGCGCCGGACACCGCTTCGTACACGTCCATCAGGTCTTCACGCTCGCGGAAGGCATACAGAAAAACCGCCATCGCACCGACGTCGAGCGCGTGCGAGCCAATCCACATCAGGTGGTTCAGCACGCGCGTAATTTCGTCGAATAGCACCCGGATGTACTGGGCACGCACCGGCACGTCGATGCCGAGCAGTTTTTCGATCGCCATCACATAGCCGTGCTCGTTGACCATCATCGACACGTAATCGAGACGGTCCATATACGGCACGGACTGGAGGAAAGTTTTTGTTTCAGCGAGTTTTTCGGTTGCACGATGCAACAGGCCGATATGGGGATCGGCACGCTGGATGACTTCACCGTCAAGCTCGAGCACCAGGCGCAGCACACCGTGCGCAGCCGGGTGTTGCGGGCCAAAGTTGAGCGTGTAGTTTTTGATTTCTGCCATGGCGTTCTCCTAGTGTTTCAGGCCGCCATACCGGTCCTCCCGAATCACGCGGGGCGTGATCTCGCGGGGCTCGATCGTCACAGGCTGATAAACAACACGCTTTTCTTCCGGGTCGTAACGCATTTCTACGTATCCGGAAATGGGGAAATCTTTGCGGAAAGGATGACCCACGAAACCGTAGTCAGTCAGAATTCGGCGCAAATCCGGATGCCCATCAAAGACAAGGCCGTATAGATCAAACGCTTCGCGCTCGTACCAGTTGGCCGAACTCCAGATATCAACAACCGATGGAATCACGGGCATGTCGTCATCCGGGGCGAACACTCGCACCCGCACACGCCAGTTGTTTGTCACCGACAGCAGATGTAGCACCGCAGCGAAACGCGGGCCTTCGCACAGGCGATCGCCATACGTTTGGTAATCGACGCCGCATAAATCAACGAGTTGCTCAAAGCCGAACTGGCGATCATCACGCAAGCGCGTCGCCACCTCAAGATAATTAGCGGGTTTGACAACGATCGTGAGCTCACCGATTGCTTCAGTGATGCTAACCAGGACACTGCCCAGTGCCGCATCCAGGTTCGCTTTAAGGATCTCGAGTTTGCTTGCCATAGTGTGGGGAGAGGGAGGAAGAGGCTCGAGTCTTATTGACGAGCGATAGTGCTTGTACGGCGGATCTTGGCTTGCAACTGGATCACACCATAAACAAGTGCTTCTGCGGTGGGCGGACAACCCGGCACATAGACATCAACCGGCACAATGCGGTCACAACCACGCACCACCGAATACGAATAGTGGTAGTACCCGCCCCCATTCGCACACGAGCCCATCGAGATCACCCAGCGCGGCTCCGCCATCTGGTCATAGACCTTGCGCAACGCAGGCGCCATCTTGTTACAGAGCGTACCCGCCACGATCATCACGTCGGACTGACGCGGACTAGGGCGAAACACCACACCAAAACGATCAAGATCGTAGCGGGCTGCGCCCGCATGCATCATCTCAACCGCGCAGCACGCGAGACCAAACGTCACCGGCCATAACGAACCGGTGCGCGTCCAGTTGATTAGCTTGTCAGCCGTCGTGGTGACAAACCCTTCCTTCAAGACCCCTTCGATACTCATTTTGCTTTCCACTCCAGACGGACAGCTCTAGCCCTGGCTGCCCCGCAAACCGGCAATAAACCCATCACTCCCAGTCGAGGCCACCTTTTTTCCAGATATAGGCAAAGCCCAGCAGGAATTCGAGCAGAAAAATCATCATTGCGATGAAGCCGGGCCAGCCGATATCGCGCAAAGCCACGCCCCACGGAAACAGAAACGCGGTTTCAAGATCGAAAATGATGAACAGAATGGCGACGAGATAGTAACGCACATCGAACTTCATGCGCGCGTCTTCAAACGCTTCGAAGCCGCACTCGTAGGGTGCGTTCTTTTGACTGTCAGGGTTGCTGGGACCGAGGATCTTGCCAATGCTGACCAGCGCTATGCCCAAACCGGTGCCCACGATAAGGAACAGCAAGACGGGGAAATAGGCTGCGAGGTTCAAGACTATCCTCAATCGGTTGGTTCTAAAAACCGCCAGGGAAAAACACACGCCCAGCGCAAATTACTTCGATCTGCCTGGCACCGCAAGCCAGCGGCAAGACACAGGGCAGAAGTAAAAATGCCAGCCGAAGCGAAGCAAGCGGCTGGCATTAAACAACATTGGTGCCGACGGCGAGACTCGAACTCGCACAGCTTACGCCACTACCCCCTCAAGATAGCGTGTCTACCAATTTCACCACGTCGGCACGGCTGCAATGCGGGGATAACTCACAAAACCCACGAATCGCTTCAAGCTTTGAATTATAACTCGGAAAATAAGGTTGTTCAATGCACAAAAGTGCTTAAAACAAAAAAATTATTTTGGTACGTTCTGGCCCGGTGTCGAAGCAGCCAATGGTGCCGATACGCCGGCTGCCGCGGAAGCCTGGGCCACTGGAGCAGTGATCGCAGCCGTTTCACCCAGCACACCGGCAGAAGGCTTGGCCCGATACGCACCAAGATAGGTCAGCGTCAACGTAGTGACAAAAAATATCGCCGCCAGCACTGCCGTGGTATGCGACAAAAAGTTGGCCGATCCCGTTGCACCAAACAGGCTGCCAGACGCACCGCTACCGAAGGCAGCCCCCATATCAGCGCCCTTGCCATGCTGTAACAGCACGAGGCCAATTACACCCAGCGCCGATAGCAACTGGACTACAACAATCAATGTTTTCAAATACAGCATTGCATTCACCTGAATCAATATTTAGCCGTGCAGCGCAAAATGCGCGCACCGATGGCATGTTTGTTAGGCAGGCTTGCCCGAGCAACGAACTTACTGTTCAGCACCTGCCCTATCAGCCGCCTTGCAGATCGCCAGAAATTCTTCGCCCTTCAAGGAAGCACCGCCGATCAAGCCGCCATCAATATCCGCCTGAAGGAATAATTCACGCGCATTTTCTGGCTTCACACTTCCACCGTATAGCAGCGGCACTCGCGCCACTATCGGATCTTTTGCCCGCAAAAGGCCCCGCAAAAACGCATGAACCTCTTGCGCCTCTACAGCCGTGGCACTTTTACCCGTGCCAATCGCCCAAACGGGCTCATACGCCACAACGATTCGTGCAGCCGCCTCAACGGATAACTTGTCCAGCACACCGCCCAGTTGCGCCCCGACCACCTGTTGCGTCAGGCCAGCCTCACGCTCTGCAAGCGTTTCACCCACGCAGACAATCGGCGTTAATCCCGCAGCCAGCGCTTGCCCTGTCTTGAGCGCCACCAGCTCGATACTTTCGCGGTGATAAGCCCGGCGCTCAGAATGCCCAACGATCGCCAGCGACGCGCCGAACTCAAGCGCCATTTCTGCCGCGACTTCCCCCGTATAAGCCCCCGTGGTATAGGCCGAAATATCCTGCACGCCCCACGCAACACGACTGCCCTCTAACAGCGACTGCGCCTGCGCAAGATAAGGACAAGGCACGCACAACCCAACCTGCACCGAACCCGACAACGCCGCCGCACCTTGCGCCGTCATTTGCAAAAGCGCTGCATTGCCCGCTAGCCGGCCATGCATTTTCCAGTTACCCACTACCAGTCTTACTCGTTGTTTCAACATGGCTTCGCTTTATCTTGTCGTGACGGCCTGGCTCGTGACGGCTTGGCAAACCGGGACCCAACCGCGGAACCCATCAAAATCTTTGAATGCCGTTGGCGGGCAAAGCGCGCAATTTTACTGCGGACACGCCAACCGGGTCAAACTAACGTGCGCCAATCCAGCACAATCTTACCCACATGCGTGCTGCTTTCCATCAATGCATGCGCAGCGGCAGCCTGGCTCGCAGGGAACACCTGGTACACCACCGGCTTGATCCGGCCATCTTCCAGACAAGGCCACACGCGCGCCTTCAACTGCGCCGCGATACCCGCCTTGAATGCCACCGAACGCGGACGTAACGTCGAACCCGTCAGCGTCAGGCGGCGACGTAAAATTTCGCCCAGATTAAGCTCAGCCGTCGCGCCACCCAGCAAGGCAATCACCACCAGGCGGCCACCGTCGGCCAGCACCGACAGCTCGCGCGGTACATAGCTGCCCGCCACCATGTCGAGGATCACATCAACACCACGGCCATGCGTCAGCGATTTGATGACCTCAACGAAATCTTCCGTCTTGTAGTTGATCGCCCGCTCTGCGCCAAGCTGCTCGCAAGCGCGGCATTTTTCGTCCGTGCCCGCCGTGGCGAAAACCCGAAAGCCCAAGGCCCGCGCAATCTGGATCGCGCTCACGCCAATCCCGCTCGAGCCCCCTTGCACCAGCAAAATCTCATCAGCGCCGCCTTCGCCCGCACCAAGCTGCGCACGGTCAAACACATTGCTCCAGACAGTGAAGAACGTCTCGGGTAGCGAGGCGGCCTCAATCTCCGTCAAACCTGCAGGCACGGGCAAACATTGCATCAGCGGCGCCACAGCGTACCCGGCATAGCCCCCGCCCGCGAGCAAGGCGCAAACACGATCACCCAGCTTGAGTCCAAACGGATTGGGCCCGTCGATCGCCCCGCCCACAATCTCACCCGCGACTTCCAGCCCCGGCAAATCAGACGCTCCCGGTGGCGGTGCATAGGCGCCTTTGCGCTGAAACACATCCGGACGATTCACCCCCGACGCCGCGACCCGGATCAAGACCTCTCCAGCCCCAGGCACCGGTATCGGGCGCTCAACCAGCCGCAACACATCAGGTGCGCCGAATTCGGTAATTTCAATCGCTTTCATCTGCCCGGCCCTCCAGGTTTGCACTGACTCAAGCAGTACATGAGATTCTTTTTACCCGCCTATCAGGAAAAACGGCCGACGCGTGAACCACGCTATCGGCCGTCATCCCTCCTGCCAATGCCTTACAGCGGCGTGGGTTCCACAGGTGCCGCGCCTGGCGCCGCATCATTGAGCAGCGCCTTGGCCGACAAGCGTACCCGGCCTTTCTCATCCGTCTGAATGACCTTGACCTTGACTCGCTGGCCTTCCTTCAGATAGTCGTTCAGATCCTTGATGCGCTCATTGGCGATCTCGGAGATGTGCAACAGACCGTCCTTGCCCGGCAAGATGTTCACGATCGCACCGAAATCCAGCAGCTTAAGGACCGTGCCCTCATAAACCTTGCCGACTTCGACATCCATCGTGATTGCTTCGATACGGCGTTTGGCTTCGGCCATCCCCTCGCTATTCGTGCTAGCGATTGTCACCAGGCCATCTTCCGAAATATCGATCGTCGTACCGGTTTCTTCAGTCAGTGTGCGGATCACCGAACCACCCTTGCCGATCACGTCGCGGATTTTTTCCGGATTGATCTTTACGGTAATCATGCGTGGCGCGAATTCCGAAAGCTGGGTATTGGCACCCGACACCGCTGATGTCATCTTGCCCAGAATATGCATGCGACCTTCTTTCGCCTGCGCCAGGGCAACCTGCATGATTTCTTTCGTGATGCCCTGGATTTTGATATCCATTTGCAGCGCGGTAATCCCCGCAGCCGTGCCCGCGACCTTGAAATCCATGTCGCCAAGGTGATCCTCGTCGCCCAGAATATCGGTCAGAACGGCAAACTTGTTGCCTTCCAGAATCAGGCCCATGGCAATGCCCGCGACGTGCGCCTTCATCGGCACGCCTGCATCCATCAGCGCGAGGCAACCGCCGCACACCGAAGCCATCGACGACGAGCCGTTCGATTCGGTGATTTCCGAAACCACCCGGATCGAATAGCCGAACTCATCTGCGCCTGGCAGACACGGCACCAGCGAACGCTTGGCGAGACGACCATGACCGATCTCGCGGCGCTTGGGCGAACCAACCCGTCCGGTTTCGCCCGTGGCGAACGGAGGCATGTTGTAGTGCAGCATGAAGCGGTCGCGGTACTCACCTTCGAGCGCGTCAATAATCTGCTCATCGCCGCGCGTGCCAAGCGTGGCCACAACTAGCGCCTGTGTTTCGCCACGTGTAAACAGCACCGAACCGTGTGCGCGCGGCAACACGCCTGTACGAATTTCGATCGGGCGAACCGTGCGGGTATCGCGGCCGTCAATACGCGGCTCACCGCTCAGAATCTGGCTGCGAACGATTTTCGCTTCGATATCGAACAGCACATTGCCAACGGTGGCCTTGTCGGCAGCCACCGTGCCTGCGGCAGCGGCTTCATCCTCAAGGCTGGCCGACGTCGCCGCGTAGATTTCCTTCAGCCGGGTCGAACGGGCCTGCTTGTCGCGCATCTGATACGCAGCCAGCAGATTCGCCTCAGCCAGCGCGCTGACACGTGAGATCAGCGCTTCGTTTTTCGGCGCAGGCTGCCAGTCCCACTCAGGCTTGCCGCCTTCACGGACCAGCTCATGAATGGCGTCGATCGCCGTTTGCATCTGCTCGTGACCAAACACCACCGCGCCCAGCATCACGTCTTCTGGCAACTGGTCAGCTTCCGATTCGACCATCAGCACCGCGCGCTCCGTACCCGCAACCACGAGATCAAGGCGCGAGGCCTTGATTTGCGCGCGTGTCGGATTCAGCACGTATTCGTTATCGATGTAGGCCACACGCGCTGCACCCACCGGGCCATTAAATGGCAGGCCGGAAACCGCGAGCGCCGCCGAGGCGCCGATCAGCGCCGGAATATCAGCGGGGATTTCCGGATTGATCGACAGCACATGCACCACCACCTGAACTTCGTTATAGAAGCCTTCAGGAAAAAGCGGCCGCAGCGGACGGTCAATCAGGCGCGAAATCAGCGTCTCGCCTTCCGAAGGACGGCCTTCACGGCGAAAGAAACCGCCAGGAATCTTGCCTGCGGAATAAGTTTTTTCGAGGTAGTCGACCGTCAGTGGGAAAAAGTCCTGGCCGGGCTTTGCTGTACGTGCACCAACCACGGTCGCCAGCACCACGGTATCTTCAATATCCACGAGCACAGCGCCGCTTGCCTGGCGGGCGATTTCGCCTGTTTCGAGGCGAACAGTATGCTGCCCCCATTTAAATTCTTTGACGACCTTATTGAACATTGACATTGTCACTCCTTGATTTTGTTATGCCGCGCAGACCAGCAGCGGCGCGGCAACACCATGACCGGCGCGGCACGGGAGAGGAGTGTTATGCCATTCCAGCGGACCACGCAAACCGCATGAAACGCGCGCACGAACCGCTGGAATGACACAAGCCTCCACCCTGCAAACCGGTGTTATTTTTAGTAATCCATCATTCAAGCCAACACGCCCGATGGGCGATTCATGATGCATGCCCCCGGACTTGCGCACCGTTTAAAAACAAAATGCCTGTATCAGTTGAACTGACACAGGCATCTTGCTGAAAGACCATCCGATTACTTGCGCAGACCCAGCTTTCCGATCAGTGCACGATAACGGTCAGCGTCCTTGCCCTTCAGGTAATCAAGCAGCTTGCGACGGCGGCTCACCATGCGCAGCAAACCGCGGCGGCTATGGTGATCTTTCGAATGAGTCTTGAAGTGGGCAGTGAGCTCGTTGATACGGGTCGTCAGCAGCGCGACCTGCACTTCGGGAGAACCGGTGTCGTTAGCTGCGCGGGCAAATTGCGCAACAACATCGGATTTTTTGGTTTCAACTTTGGTTTCAACAGCAGACATGTTTATTTCCTTGGAAACTAGACAGGCGGTCACGGAAGAAAGGCCGTGCCGTGGACATACGCATTACGATTTCCGCATTGCGGTTTCATTACTACACTGCAGCGTTACAACAAAGTGCGATTGTAGCACAGGGGCCTGCCCGCCCGCGTACTGCCCACGCACCGGATCAGGGACGCACCATGCGGCAGGTTACGGGTGGCGTGGCCTGTTCGGGACTCAGCGCCAGCACCGTACGAAACCCGTAACCCGAGCCCTCGTTGTCGAAGCGCACACCGGGCGTACCACGCCGGTCCATCTCCATGACATAAAGGGGCTGGATCAGCTGGTGGTCAGCTGCACGCATCCACGACCGATGAAAACCGTTATCGAATCTCATGTCCTCCAGCATCCGGGCGACCGCCTCAGGTTGAGCGCTCCCGGCACGTTCCATGGCCCGTGCCAGCATCTGCACCAGGACATCCAGGCGCAACACCGGGTAATCATCGGCCGCGGCCGGAAAGCGCTGGCGAAACGCGGCATACCACGCCTCTGAATCCTTGCCCGCGACATTCGGATGCCACTCCGCGACCGCAAGCACCCGTTGTACACCCGCCTCGCCCAGTGCCGCAGGCGCCCCCAGACTATTGCCATAAAAGGTATAGAACTTCGCCGTCAGCCCCTGCTCACGTGCGGCCTTGACCAAAAGCGCCAGATCATTGCCCCAGTTGCCGGTCACCACAGCATCCGCTTTGCTGGCGCGGATCTTGGCAAGATAGGGCGTGAAATCCTTCACCCGGCCCACTGGATGAAACTCGTCGCCGACAATCGCTATATCGGGGCGGCGGCTCGCCAGTGCTGCCCGTGTCAGCGCGCTCACGTCACGGCCAAAGGTATACGCCTGGTTCAAGAGATAAACCCGTTTAACCGAGTGGTCACGTTGAAGCACGCTCACTAACGCGTCCGTGCGCATACCGGCGTGCGCATCGAAACGAAAATGCCAAAAGCTACAGGACGCCCCCGTCAAGGCGGGATCGACCGCGGCGTAATTCAGAAAGAGCATGCGCCGTTGCGGCTCACGCGTGTTTTGCCGCCCGATG
The DNA here is from genome assembly GCF_009455685.1 of Paraburkholderia hayleyella. Lineage (NCBI taxonomy): Bacteria > Pseudomonadati > Pseudomonadota > Betaproteobacteria > Burkholderiales > Burkholderiaceae > Paraburkholderia > Paraburkholderia hayleyella. The sequence goes on from NZ_QPES01000002.1 coordinate 542,428, forward strand.
GCTCCCAGCAACGCGGCCGCCACCGCTGAACTGTTGCCTTGCAAGATGAAGCCAATGTGCTGATCCTCGGCCGCGCGGAGTTGCACTAGCGCTTCTTCCGCACTGCCTTTGCTGTCCAGCGTCAGCAACGCTAGCGGATGCATGCCGTCCGCCAGCTTCACCCCACCCCGTGCATTCACGCGTTCAATGCCAAAACGCAGATTGCGCTCCATCGCCGCACCCGCATTGGCAAACGGCCCCGACATGCCTTCGATCAACGCGAGCCGGACGGGCGCCCGCCCCGGCAGCACCGTGTCAGCGTGCACCTGGCTCATGCTCAGGACCATCAACCCCATCAACCCCATCAACCCGACGCGTGCCACCTGCCGCCATGTCATCGCCATCGCTACTCCAGCCAAACAATAATGAGACGCGGATCATAGCGGATCACCGTTGCGCCATGACGCCCCGGTTCGCCCGAAGGGTCGAAATAGTCCGTGCGGGCTCCAGCAGGCCTGAACAACGGGCCCGCGCACGCGAGCCGATCAAGCGCAATCAGCCCACACCGAATCGCGCATGTCAAAATGGCGAGCGAGTCCAACCCTACTTGTCTTAACTGCTATCGGAGCCACTCATGCTGACCCGTCTCTCATCGGTGCTTGCGTCACGCATCGCACTTGTCCTGCCACGCGAGCCTGTTCGCCGCCTCGCATTAGCCTGCCTGGGGGCGCTCGCTCTTGCGGGCTGCGCCCAGCCATGGCAAAAATTTCAGCCGGGCATGGATCAGTCGACGATCATCGCCTCGCTTGGTGCCCCGCGCGAAACCTATGATCTGCCGAACGGCGGCAAGCGCCTGATGTGGCCCACCCAACCCATGGGTGAAACCACCACCGCGGCAGATGTCGACGCCTCCGGCAAAATCCTGAACGTGCGTCAGGTGCTGCAACCCAGCGAGTTCTATCGCGCCGAAATCGGTAAATGGACGCGCGATGACGTGCTGGTCAATTTTGGCCGCCCTGTCGAAACCTCGTACTTCCCTTTAATGAAGCGCGAAGTCTGGACCTACCGTTATCTCGAAGACAACGTCTGGTACCTGATGTATAACTTCTATTTCGACGATCAGGGCATACTGCGCCTCACGCAGAAAACGCCCGATCCGCTGCATGATCCGGATCACCCCGGGCTGTTTTAATTCATCGCCCTTGCATCCGTTTGCGCATTCCCCGCGGTAAACAACACGAAGCCCCATGCTGCATTCAGCATGGGGCTTCGTTGCATGAAAGAGAGCCTGTGGCGCTGCGTCTTGCCGCGCCACACACCGGTCAGGCCCGTTGTGGGTTCAGCCTGTCCGCATGCGAATGCAGCCGGTTCAGCGCCGACAAATAAGCCTTCGCCGACGCGGCCACGATATCCGGATCCGTCCCCACGCCATTGACGATGCGGCCACTCTTCGACAAGCGCACGGTCACCTCGCCTTGCGCCTCCGTACCGGTCGTGATCGCATTCACCGAATACAGCAGCAGTTCCGAGCCACTTCCGACTTCCGATTCAATAGCATTGAGCGTCGCGTCGACCGGACCATTGCCACGCCCTTCACCGGTCACTTCCTTGCCTTCAACCGAGAAAACCACACGAGCGTGCGGCTGCTCACCGGTTTCGGAATGCTGCGCCAGCGAAACAAACTTGTAATGCTCACGCTCCTGCGCTTCGACGGACTCTTCTGAAACGATCGACAGAATGTCTTCGTCGAAAATTTCCGCCTTGCGATCGGCCAGCTCCTTGAAGCGGCCAAAAGCGGCATTGAGTTCCGCCTCGCTTTCAAGCGCAATGCCCAACTCCTGCAAGCGCTGGCGGAACGCATTGCGGCCCGACAGTTTGCCCAGCACGATCTTGTTGGCGCTCCAGCCCACGTCTTCGGCACGCATGATTTCGTAGGTGTCACGCGCCTTCAGCACACCGTCCTGGTGGATGCCCGAAGCGTGTGCAAAAGCATTCGCGCCCACCACCGCCTTGTTCGGCTGCACCACAAACCCCGTGATTTGCGACACAAGCTTGGATGCCGGCACGATCTGCGTCGTGTCGACGCCGAGATCGAGGCCGTAGTAATCCTTGCGCGTCTTCACAGCCATGACGATTTCTTCGAGCGAGGTATTGCCAGCACGCTCACCCAGGCCATTGATCGTGCATTCGACCTGGCGCGCCCCGCCGATTTGCACCCCTGCCAGCGAATTGGCCACGGCCATGCCCAGATCATTGTGGCAATGCACCGAGAACACGGCCTTATCCGAATTCGGAACGCGCTCACGCAAGGTTTTCACCAGATTGCCGTACAGCTCTGGCACGCCATAGCCAACGGTATCGGTAATGTTGATCGTGGTCGCGCCCTCGGCGATCACCCCTTCCAGCACCCGGCACAGGAAATCCATGTCCGAACGGCTACCATCTTCAGGAGAAAACTCGATATCGTCGGTGAATTTACGGGCGAAACGCACGGCCAGCTTAGCCTGCTCCAGAACCTGCTCCGGTGTCATGCGCAGCTTCTTTTCCATATGCAGCGCCGAGGTGGCAATGAACGTATGAATCCGGAACTGCCCGGCGGGCTTGAGCGCGTCGGCCGCGCGCTGGATATCCTTGTCATTGGCCCGCGCGAGAGAACACAGGCGGCTATCCTTGATCATCGAGGCAATCGTGTGAATGGCATCGAAATCGCCATTCGAACTCGCTGCAAAACCGGCTTCGATCACATCGACTTTCAGCCTTTCGAGCTGCCGTGCAATCCGGATTTTTTCGTCTTTTGTCATGGATGCGCCGGGGGATTGCTCACCATCGCGCAATGTCGTGTCGAATATGATCAGTTTGTCTGCCATCTCGGGCTCCTGAGGGGATTAACCAGTAATTGAATATTGAATAACGAGGGGATCAAAACAGGGCATTCGGGTGTTTGCGCCACCGCTGGCGACGCCACACAAAACGAACGAGGCAGACGGGGGGCGAAACGGTTAGCGCGGTAGGCGCGCCAGGGCTAGCGCGCATAGCAGCGCACCAGCTAGAAGCGAAAGGAGGGGGGGCTTGAAAATAAACATGTCGGCGACTATAGCGACATTCCATCAAACGCGCAATTAGTGCGCGCGAGGGGGTATGCAAGCGCTGCGGCGAGCTTCAAGCCGTGCCCGCCGGAAAGCCGTTAGCGCTGCGTTGCAATGTGCCAGCCAGGTGTGACTTGAACGCGATTTCAGGAAGGCCGCTCAGCCGAGCGCGCTGGATTGGCACGCCCGCGCACGGCCTGGTAGCCCCAGAAAACATAGCCGGAAAAACCATACAGCACAAAAAGACCAAACAGCATCAGCGGAGGATCGGACGACACCAGCACGAAGGCCACCACCACCAGCAAAATCGTCGCAAACGGCACGCGATGGCGGACATCGAGCGCCTTGCCACTATAAAACGGCGCATTCGAGACCATCGTGACACCCGCGTAGACCGTCAAGGCAAAAGCCACCCACGGCAGCCATACCAGCTTGAGCGGCACCCGGTTATCGGTCGCCAGCCAGACAAAACCCGCGATCAACGCCGCCGCCGCAGGGCTCGGCATCCCCTGGAAGAAACGCTTGTCGACCACGCCAATATTGGTATTGAAGCGTGCCAGCCGAAGCGCCGCGCCCGAACAGTAGACAAACGCCGCCAGCCAGCCCCAACGGCCGAGGTCTTTCAGAATCCACTCGTACATCACCAGCGCGGGCGCAACGCCAAACGACACCATGTCCGACAAGCTGTCGAACTGTTCGCCAAACGCGCTTTGGGTGTTGGTCATGCGTGCCACCCGGCCATCCATGCCATCGAGCACCATGGCGACGAAAATCGCTATCGCCGCCATCTCAAAGCGCACGTTCATCGCCTGAACCACAGCGAAGAAGCCACAAAATAACGCGGCAGTCGTAAATGCATTCGGCAGCAAATAAATGCCACGTTTGCGCAAAAGCTGCTGCCGCGCCGCCCGGCGGCTTTCTGCTCCCGGCTCTTGCACCATCGGCTGGTTACGCCGAAACGGCCGTGGCAAGGGCGTGCGGCTATTACGGGGACGACGCGGTTTGAGTGCGGCCATCGAAACCTCCTTGTGCCGCTTTACAGTTCAGCAAGAATGGTGGACGAAGCGGAAACCTTCTCGCCAATCGAGACCCGCGGACGGCTGCCCACAGGCAAATAGACATCGACGCGCGAGCCAAAACGGATAAAGCCATAACGCTGTCCACGTGTCAGCGGCTCGCCCGAGCGCACATAACACAGGATCCGGCGAGCAATCAGCCCGGCGATCTGCACCGACGTGACGGTCGTGCCATCCGCCATCTCAATGACGACCGCATTGCGCTCGTTTTCGAGCGAGGCTTTGTCAACCGCCGCATTCAGATACGCACCGGGAAAATATTCCACCTTCGAAATCGCGCCATCCACCGGCGAACGCTGCGAATGCACATTGAAGACATTCATGAACACGCTGATCTTGAGTGCTTCACGGTTTGCATAAGGATCGTGGCTGGTTTCGACGGCAACGATGCGGCCATCGGCAGGGCTGAGGACGGCGTTCGCCTGGGAAGGAATGGGGCGGGGTGGATCACGAAAAAACTGGACCACAAATGCCAGCAGCAACCAGAACAGCCATGCCACGCCAAACCCCGCGACAGCATGAACCAGCAAAGCGACAACAGCGGCAATAGCGATGAACGGCCAGCCTTCACGCGCGATGATCGGATGAGGATAATTCATGGATAGTTTCAGTCTTTTTTATAAAACCCACAGGATAACAAAAGCCGTCCAGGGCTTAAGCGCACCTGGACGGCTTCCTCGCGTCCATCAGCGTAATCCGGCGGCAAAAGCAGCAGTGAGCAGCGTGACCCGTGAGCCATCGGGTCGCGCCGGGCAGACAACCGCTGCCACTGCCACACCACCTGGCGACGCTTAGTTCTTCGACTGGTCAACCAGCTTGTTTTTCGCAATCCACGGCATCATCGCACGCAGTTTCGAGCCAACCTGCTCGATCTGGTGTTCAGCTGTAAGGCGACGGCGCGACTGCAAGGTCGGCGCGCCCGCGCGGTTTTCAAGAATAAAGCTCTTGGCGTACTCGCCTGTTTGAATGTCTTTCAGTACATCCTTCATCACTTTTTTGGTTTCGTCAGTGATGATGCGCGGGCCCGTGACGTATTCGCCGTATTCCGCGTTATTCGAAATCGAATAGTTCATGTTGGCGATACCGCCTTCATAAATCAGATCGACAATCAGCTTCATTTCATGCAGGCATTCGAAGTACGCCATTTCAGGGGCATAACCGGCTTCCACCAGCGTTTCGAACCCGGCCTTGATCAGATCGACCGTACCGCCACACAACACGGCCTGTTCGCCGAACAGGTCGGTTTCGGTTTCTTCGCGGAAATTGGTTTCGATGATGCCCGCACGGCCACCGCCGTTGGCGGTCGCGTAGGACAGCGCGATGTCGCGTGCAGCGCCCGACTTGTCCTGTGCCACGGCGATCAGGTGCGGCACGCCGCCACCTTGCGAATACGTGCCACGCACCGTGTGACCCGGCGCCTTCGGCGCGATCATGATGACGTCGAGATCCGCGCGCGGCACGACCTGACCGTAATGCACGTTAAAGCCGTGTGCGAACGCAAGCGTTGCACCCTGCTTGATATTCGCGTGTACCTCGTTTTTGTAAACCTCGGCAATCTGCTCGTCGGGCAACAGCATCATCACGATATCAGCGCTCTTCACCGCCTCAGCCACTTCCTTGACCTGCAAGCCCGCATTTGCAGCCTTGCTCCATGAGGCGCCGTTTTTGCGCAAGCCCACTGTGACATTCACACCGCTGTCTTTCAGGTTCAGCGCGTGCGCGTGGCCTTGCGAACCGTAACCGATGATCGTGACCTGCTTGCCTTTGATGAGGGAAAGGTCGGCGTCCTTGTCGTAGAAAACTTTCATGTTTATTCCTTCAGGTAATCAATAAAATTTAAATCGTGCGAAAAAATTACCGGACCACCGGTCTACCGGTCTACCGGCCCAAACGGATCCCCCGCTGCGGCAAGTGACAGGTTTGATAAGGGCACTACACCTTCAAAATGCGCTCGCCCCGTCCGATACCCGAACTGCCCGTGCGGACCGTTTCGAGAATCGCCGCCGCGTCGAGCCCTTCGATAAAGGCATCCAGCTTGTTGCTTGCTCCCGTTAACTCGATGGTGTAGGTTTTTTCGGTGACGTCGATGATGCGGCCGCGGAAAATATCCGACATCCGCTTCATCTCTTCGCGCTCCTTGCCAACCGCCCTTACCTTGATCAGCATCAGCTCGCGTTCGATGTGGGCGCCTTCGGTCAGGTCAACCACTTTTACCACCTCGATCAGGCGATTCAGATGTTTCGTGATCTGTTCGATCACGTCGTCCGAGCCAATAGACACGATGGTCATGCGCGACAGCGAATGGTCTTCGGTCGGCGCCACCGTCAAGGTTTCAATGTTGTAGCCGCGCGCCGAAAAAAGACCCACCACGCGCGATAGCGCGCCCGGCTCGTTTTCCAGCAAAACGGAAATAATATGTCTCATGGGTATTCCAGTCCAGATGTCGATGTATCGATGTATGCGCCGTTGTACCGCGCACGTCTGACGTTTTCAGCCAGAACGCGGCGGACGCGCTATAGATCTTCCGAGCCGAGGAGCATCTCCGTGATGCCCTTGCCAGCCTGAACCATTGGCCAGACGTTTTCGGTCGGATCGGTCTGGAAATCGAGAAACACGGTGCGATCTTTCAGGCGCAGCGCTTCTTTCAGTGCCGGTTCGACATCCGCGCTTTTTTCGATACGCATGCCAACGTGACCATAGGCTTCAGCCAGCTTCACGAAATCCGGCAGCGCATCCATATACGAATGGGAATAGCGTTTGCTGTATTCGATCTGCTGCCACTGGCGCACCATGCCCAGATAGCGGTTGTTCAGCGAGATGATCTTGACCGGCGTGTCGTACTGCTTGCAGGTGGATAGTTCCTGAATACACATCTGGATCGAGCCTTCGCCCGTGATGCAAACCACCTCGTCGTCCGGATGCGCCATCTTCACGCCCATCGCGGCGGGCAAGCCAAAACCCATCGTGCCGAGGCCACCCGAGTTGATCCAGCGGCGCGGCTGATCGAAACGGTAAAACTGCGCCGCCCACATCTGGTGCTGGCCCACGTCCGAGCAGACAAACGCGTTGCCACCCGTCAGCTCCCAGAGTTTTTCGACCACATGTTGCGGCTTGATGATCTCGCTTTCGCGGTCGTACTTCAGGCAGTCTTTCGCGCGCCAGGTTTCGATTTCTTGCCACCATTGCGCAAGCGCCGCGGTGTCCGGGCCTGGCTTGGCACCCTGCAGCTGCTCGATCAGTTCCTTGAGCACTTCTTTCACGTCGCCGACGATCGGAATATCGACCTTCACGCGCTTGGAAATAGACGAAGGATCAATATCAACATGAATGATCTTGCGTGGCCGGGAAGCAAAGTGCGCAGGGTCGCCAATCACGCGGTCATCAAAGCGCGCACCGATGGCGATCAGCACATCGCAATGCTGCATCGCCATATTGGCTTCATAGGTGCCGTGCATGCCGAGCATGCCGAGGAATTTTTTGTCGCTCGCGCGATAGCCGCCCAGGCCCATCAGCGTATTGGTGACCGGATAGCCCAGCAGATCGGCGAACTGGTTTAACTCGCGCGAGGCGTCAGCCAGAATAATGCCGCCGCCGGTGTAGATATAAGGCCGTTTCGCCGACAGCAGCAACGCAACCGCCTTGCGAATCTGCCCCGAATGGCCTTTGGTCACCGGGTTATAGGAGCGCAGCGACACACTGTGCACCGGCTCGTATTCGCACGGCTTTTTGGAAACGTCTTTGGGGATGTCGATCAATACCGGGCCAGGACGGCCGGTACGGGCGATATAAAACGCTTTTTTGACGGTGGCCGCCAGCTCACGCACGTCCTTGACCAGGAAATTGTGCTTCACGCACGGACGTGTAATGCCCACCGTATCGCACTCCTGGAACGCATCCTGACCGATCGCGGCAGTCGGCACCTGGCCGCTGATCACGACCATCGGAATCGAATCCATATATGCCGTGGCAATGCCGGTGACCGCATTGGTCACGCCAGGCCCAGAGGTCACGAGACACACGCCGACCTTGCCGGTAGAGCGGGCATAGGCATCGGCGGCATGAACCGCCGCCTGTTCGTGCCGGACCAGGATGTGCTGGAATTTGTCCTGCTTGTAAAGCTCGTCGTAGATATACAGAACCGAGCCGCCAGGATAGCCCCAGATGAATTCGACGTCTTCGTCAGCCAGTGCCTTCATGAGCACAGTGGCGCCGATTGAATCGCTCGAACCAGCGCTCGAACCGTTTGCAGGTGAAGCCTGGAAAGACTGGGAGGATGAGGATGAGGAAGCAGTTTCCGCCATGGGAAATTCCGCGCTAGGGAGATTCATCTTTACCTTTCGAATTTTCGGCAAAAAATTGATTGGGTGCTCTCTACCAGGCTTATGACCCAGGTTCAAGCGGCGCGTCCAGTTCAAAGGTGAGCTTTGTGGGCTGCACCTCAATTGAGACAAAGCACTTATGTTGCGAACCAAAGACGATATCCGCTGCGCTTCAGGCGGTCAAGAAAATTTTCCGCAATGCAACAGTTCGTGCTTCGATTAATCCCGTCTGATGCGAGCCAGCACCGGTTTGTATGAAAATTTGTTAGCATCCGCCTCGTTTTATGGACTTCCCTGATTTTCTCGATTCGGATTTGAGAAATGTGTTGCAAAACCGTTTCGGCTCTTTTGCGACCTGCTTACGACCCACTCCGCGCACGCTCGCTGCGCCGCCCATTGGATGGCATCAGACAAAGAACTCGCTGATTTTCTGGCAGGCGTCGAAAGGCGCGCGTTCAAGCAGGCCGTTTATGCCGTAAGGGATAACGACGCCGCGCTCGATATCGTGCAAGACGCGATGATCAAACTCGCCGAAAAATATGGCGACCGGCCTGCCGCTGAATTACCGCCCGTATTTCAGCGTATCTTGCAAAATACGATGCACGATTATTTTCGTCGGCAGAAAGTACGCAATACATGGGTGAGCCTTTTTTCATCGTTCGGCCACTCCGAAGATGATGAATTCGATCTGCTGGAAACATTCGAAACCCAGGCGGGCACGCGCGGCGCCGAAAGCAGTGAGCAACAGCTCGAGCGCGAGCAGGTTTTACAACTGATCGACGACGAGATTCAAAAGTTACCGGTACGTCAACGGGAGGCGTTTCTCATGCGTTACTGGGAAGATATGGATGTCGCCGAGACTGCCGCCGCGATGGGCTGTTCCGAAGGAAGTGTCAAAACACACTGTTCGCGGGCCACCCACACGCTGGCGCACACGCTCAAGGCCAAAGGAATCACGCTATGAGCCCCTCTCCCGAAACAAAAGAACTTGAATTTTCCCGGCAGGTACGCCGCGCCCTTGATGAAAGCGCCACCCGCCTTGCGCCTGCCACGCTCAGCCGGCTCGCGGCCGCCCGTCATCTGGCTGTCGCCCGCAAAAAACCCGAAACCGTTTGCGCCCCTTCGTTCGTCCCTGCCCTGGCAACGTCAGGCGCGCAGTTCACGCGCCCGCAACACCGTCCGTCGCCGCTGCGCCGCCTCGCGCTCGCCTGGCCGCTCGTCGCGCTGGTGCTGGGCCTCGTCAGCATCGCCTATTGGGAAGACCAGCAACGCAGCGCCGAACTCGCAGACATTGACGCCGCCATGCTGAGCGACGATTTGCCGCTCAACGCCTATCTTGATCACGGCTTCAACGCGTATCTGTCGCACCAACGCTAATCAAAGCAAAGGAATGACCCGGTGAGCTACAAGCGCAGCCTTGCCATTGTTTTTGGATGTGCAATCGCGGCAATTGTGGCGTTTGCCGCAACCTTTCCCCGCTTTTATCCCGACAGCCCAAAGGCCGCAGCAACCGGTACCGCTGCCGTAGCCACCACGCCCTCGCTGGTGGCCGCGCTTCCGGACCTGCCAGGCAGCAACCCGCTGTCATGGGCGCGCCTGAGCGCCGCGGAACATCTGGCACTGGCCCCTTTTGCTGCGCAATGGGATAGCTTCAGCACCGAGCGCAAACGCAAATGGTTGAAAATCGCCTCGCGTTACCCGAAGATGAGCTCCGAAGCACAAAAAAGACTGCATGCCCGAATGACCGAATGGATTCGCATGTCACCTGAGCAACATCGTGTGGCGCGCGAAAATTACCAAGCCGCGAAAGAGTTACCGCGCGCCGACCGCCAGAACGCGTGGAAGGCTTATCAGGAACTCCCCGAAGCACAAAAAGAACGGCTGGCCGCGCTCGAGCGCAAACGCCGTCCGACCATTGTCAGCGCGCCGCCCAGCGGCAAACCCGAGCTTCGGGATATCGACCGTCTGGTCAATGCGCGCCAGCATGCCGCAAACGCGAGTGCCTCTGCTGCGAGCGCGGCGGCGGCCGCGGCGGCGCTCGCAGCCAGCAACAGTTCTGCTCCGGCCCCCATCCCCGTGTCGCCCTCCGAGGCCCCTTCGCTCTATAACGGCTCCTGACGCGCCGTGCCTACCTCGCACTCTGCGTCTTCGCCCGTTTCAGCATCACTTGACGCGCTGCCCACGCCAACGCTTCGCCGACGGCTCGCCGCCCTGATGTACGAAGGCGTGATTCTGTTTGGCATTGTGTTTCTTGCCGGCTACCTTTTCAGCACACTGACGCAGCAACGCGATGGCCTGACGCACCGCAACCTGCTCGCAGGATGGATTGGTCTTGTGGTCGGAGTTTATTTCGTCTGGTGCTGGAGCCATGGCGGCCAAACCTTGCCGATGAAAACCTGGCGGCTGCGCGTGCTAAGCGCCGCGGGCCGACCGCTGTCAGCTCCTCGCGCCCTGCTGCGCTACGCGCTGGCCTGGCTCTGGTTCTTGCCGCCGCTGGCGCTGCATCCGCTCTTCGGACTCGACCTCTCCCATACCCTGGCAGTGAGCGCCGGATGGTTCGCCAGTTGGGCCGCTACAGCCTGCATCGGCCCCGACAAGCAGTTTCTGCACGATCGCCTGGCCAGAACACGCATCGTCTTGCTGCCGCGCTAAATCGCACAGCCCCTTTCGCAACGGCACTCCCACTCCTTTTGCCGCGCTTGCTGAAGCAATCGCCACAACCCGGAACAGATTATTCTGGCGAAGTCCAGCGATCATCGGCTTATAATTAGACGATAATCTCAAAAATACTTACCGCTCCGGATGACTCGCGCCGCAACCTGCCGCAGTGTATTCAGCCGATGCCACCAGAACCGGATGACATGGAAGCCAAACCTCCCCGCCGCACTCGTGAACGGATTCTCGAACTGTCATTGAAACTGTTCAATGAAATCGGTGAACCCAACGTCACCACGACGACCATTGCCGAAGAAATGGAAATCAGTCCGGGCAACCTGTATTACCACTTCCGCAATAAAGACGACATCATCAACAGCATCTTCAGCCAGTTCGAGCAGGAGATCGGCAAGCGCCTGCGTTTTCCCGAAGGACGGCGCGCCACCATCGACGAAATGTGGGCCTATCTGCAATACATGGTCGAGTTCACCTGGCGCTACCGCTTTCTGTACCGCGATCTGAATGACCTGCTCGCGCGCAACCGCACCCTCGAAACACAGTTCAAGCAGATCATCAGCCATAAGGTCCGGTTTGCCAGACAGTTCTGCGAGCAGTTAATGGCCGACAACGAAATGGAAGCCACACCCGCTGAAATTCAGGTAATCTCCACCAACATCGGCGTCATTGCTACTTATTGGCTGTCCTATCAGTTCGTCATGAATCCGCGCAAATACAACGAACCCGAAACCATTCGCGCTGAGCTGCATCAGGTCAGCATGCAGATCATCTCGTTGATGGCGCCATATTTGCGCGGCTGCTCGCGCCAGCTCTTCGACGATCTGGTCTCGGGCAAGCTGCCCCGGCGCGAGTATGCCGATTACCTGCCACCGCGTGAAAACAACACCAGCAAGACGCAGAACAGCGCTTCGCCACGTCCTGCCAGCAAGGTGCTTCGTTCATGAAATCAGTCTGTGTATATTGCGGCTCCGCCACCGGAGCACGCCCGCTGTATGCCGATGCGGCGCGCGGCTTGGGTCAGGCGCTGGCGCAAGCCGGCATCGGGCTGGTTTTTGGCGGCGGCAAGGTCGGCCTGATGGGCGTGCTGGCCGATGCCGCGTTGGCCCACGGCGGCCATGCGACAGGCGTGATTCCCGAATTGCTCGTCAGCCGGGAAGTCGCGCACACCGGCCTCTCCGAGTTGCTGATCGTGCCGGACATGCACCAGCGCAAAAAGAAAATGGCGGATTTGTCCGATGCGTTCGTCGCCATGCCGGGCGGCGTCGGAACCCTCGAAGAGCTATTTGAAGCTTTTACGTGGGCCAAACTCGGCTATCACCACAAGCCCGTCGCGCTGCTCAACCTCGATGGCTTTTACGACCCGCTGCTGGCGCTGTTACAGCACACAGTGCGCGAAGGCTTCATGCAGCAAGCCTGGCTCGACACGCTGGTCATCGAACACGAGCCGCTCGCGCTGCTCGACAGGTTGCAGCGCTATCAGCCACCCGCCCCCGATCAACGGAGCGCGCATCGTCAAGCGATGTGAGCACGGCCTGAAAATCCGCATCGCGGCAAAAACCCAACCCCTCCGTCAAAACGACGAACCCGGTTCACGCAAAAACGCGCTTTCTTCTTCGGTCGATGGGCGCGACAGCACCGCATTGCGATGCGGGAAGCGTCCAAAGCGCTCGACGATCACCGCGTGCTGCAACGCAAATGCGTAATAGCCTTCACCACCGGGCTCGGCTTCGAGCGCCTTGAACAAGCGCAGCGCTTCGCGCTGGCTGGCCAGGGTTTCATCGTGTTCAAACGGCAGATACGCAAACGCGCGGTGATGCGCGCTCGGCAAGCACCGGTCGGCGCCGCTCGCCACCAGATCGCGGGCGATCTCCAGTGCTTTCGGATCAGCCGAAAACGCGTGCGGCGTGCCGCGATGGCAATTGCGCGAGAACTGGTCGAGCACAATGATCAACGCCAGCGTCCCCAGCGGCGTGGCGCACCATGCATCCAGCGCCCCCGCGCGGCCCGCTTCGATCAGCGCGCCAAAGCGCTCGCGCAGCATCGCATCGAAAGCGTCATCGCGGGCGAACCAGGCCTTACGGCGCTGGCCATAGTCCGCTGAATCCGGCGCGCCAAACCAGCAATCGAGAACCGCTTTCGCACGCACATCGAGGGCAGCGTAATCGGCCTCCGTGCGGTAGTCCATCAAGCGTTGTTTCATTTCGCGCTCACCTCCCGTTGCAATCTCAAACACCCCACCCCATCGCGCCTTACCCCTCGCGCAACGAGCGCCAGGCCGAACGCCGCAGCACATGACGCAAGCTCAGCCAGCCACCCAGCCCCGCGCAGCCGACACCCGCGGCCATGCCCACCGGCAGCAGCCACAGGTTGAACGCCAGGTGAAAATCGAACACGTAAGTGGCCAGCACCCAGCCAATGGCCTGCGCCCCGAGCGCGGCCAGCAGCCCGGCCAATGCGCCCACCGCGATGAATTCCGCAACCTGCACCGCCCGTACCTGGCGATGCGAGGCCCCCAGCGCCCGCAACAAGGCGGATTCGCGCATGCGCTCGTCACGGCTTCCGGCGAGCGCGGCATACAGCACCAGCAGGCCCGCCGCGAGCGTGAAGACAAACAGGAACTGCACCGCGCCAATCACCTGCGCCAGCATCTGCTGCACCTGCGTGAGAATCGGTGCCGTGTCGATCGCGGTGAGGTTCGGCCAGGTGTCGATCAGCCTGTCGATCGTGGCGCGCTGCCTCGCGGGCAAATGAAACGCGCTCATGAATGTCGCCGGATACGCCTGCAGCACCTCGGGTGGCATCAGCACAAAGAAGTTCGCCTTGAACGAACCCCAGTCGAGCTTGCGCAGGCTGGTCACCGGCGCTTCCAGCGTCTGCCCCGCGACATCGAAACGCAACTGGTCGCCCAGCTTGAGTTCCAGCGTTTTCGCCAGACCCTGTTCGAGTGAAATCTGCGCTTGCGGATTCGTGCCAAACCACGTTCCGGCAGCGATACGGTTATCGTCCGGCAGATGCGTGGTGTAGGACAGGCTAAATTCGCGGTCCACCAGGCGGCGGGCCTGGCTGGTCTTGTAACTATCCGGATTGACCGCGTGGCCGTTGATTGCCACCAGCCGCGCCCGCACCATCGGTGACAGCACCACGCCCGGTACGCCCTGGTCAGCCAGATAGCGCGTCAGCGCCTCGCGCTGGTCAGGCTGGATATCAATCAGAAACTGGTTTGGCGCATCGGGCGGCGAGGCTTGACGCCAACCCTCGATCAGATCGTTACGCGTCATGGCAATCAATAACAGGCACATCAGGCCGATGCCGAGCGCGGTAATTTGCAGCGCGCTCGCACCACGCCGCCGCTCCAGCGATGCCAGCGCATAGCGCCAGCCGAAACTGGTATGCAGGCGCGGGCTGCGTGCCAGACGCGCCGCCACCCAGAGCGCCAGCTGCGCCACGCCCGCAAAGAGCAGCAAGCCCACGGCAAACCCACCGGCGACAATGCCCCCCAGGCGGATTTCGCCGGCGGCCAGCACTAGCAGCGCGGCAAATAGCGCAATGCCCAGGCCATAGGCAAGCCAGGCGGTCCGCCCTGCCTCGCCCCACTCGCGGCGCAGCACCCGCAGCGGCGAAACACGCGTGAGCGGCACCAGCGGCGGCAGAGCAAAGCCGAGCAGCAACACCAGCCCTGTTACGACCCCCTGAAGCGCGGGCCAGAGGCGGGCAGCGGGCAAGGCGACATCAATCAGGCTGCCGAGCCAGCGCAGCAGCACGAGATGCCCGGCAAAACCCAGCATCACCCCCGCCAAGCCGCCGATTAAACCGAGCGCGAGAAACTCAAGGGCAAACAGCGTGCGCAAGGCGGCCTGGCTCATGCCAAGACAGCGCATCACCGCGCAGCCATCCAGATGACGCCGCATGTAGCGATGCGCGGCCATGGCGATGGCGACCGAAGCCAGGAGCGCCGTCAGCAGCGCGACTAGCGTGAGAAAGTGGCGGGCACGCTCAAGCGTCTGGCGCACTTGCGGCTGGCCGTCCTGCAAGGATTCGAGCGCGACCCCACGCAGCTTGCCGCCATCCACCTCGGCATGCGCCCAGGCGGCATACTGCGCCAGCGCCAGGTCTGGGCCCGCAACCAGCAGCCGGTAAGTGACGCGGCTGCCATAGGTGATGAGGCCCGTCGCAGGCAGATCGTCGGCGCGCAGCATCAGACGTGGAGAAAAATTGACGAAGGCAAACCCCCGGTCCATCTCGCGCGTGATGAGCGCGCCAATCGTAAACGCATGCTGGCCGATTTGCACCTTATCGCCGACCTGCAGCTTCAAGGCATCGAGCAGCGCGGCATCGGCCCAGACCGTCCCTGGCGCGGGAATGGACAGCGCGGGACGATCTGGAAGATTCGGGCCGTCCGCAATACGCAGCGCACCGCGCAGCGGGTAGCCGGGGGAAACGGCCTTGAGCGCCGCGAGGCGGGTAACCGGTTGGGCGGCGGGTTGTGAAGACGGTTGTGAAAATGGTTGCGAAGCGGGCTGTACCGCGGAAGAAGCAGAAGAAGCGGAAGAAGACGGAACCGCCAGGGCGGGCAGCGTCAGCGCGCGCACCATGCTTGGGAAAATCGCGGTGGTGGCGCTCCTCAATCCTAGCGCTTGTGCCTTGTCACGGAATACTGCGGGAACAGGATGATCGGCCTGCACGATGAAATCCGCGCCGATCATCTGGCGGGCATCGCGCTCGAGCCCTTGATTCAGCCGGTCGGCCAGAAATCCCACGCTGGAAAGCGCCGCCACCGCGAGCAACAACGCCAGCAACAGCATGGTTAGCTCGCCCGCGCGCCAGTCGCGCTGCGTCATGCGCGCAGCTTGCCGCAGTAGCGCCAACGCGCCGAGACCGCGCGCCGCCGAAACCGTTGCAACCGTTGCAACCGTTGCAACCGTTGCAACCGCGCCGATCGCTTCGGCCTCGCTGGCCTTTTTACCTGCTTTCGTCTCTTGT
The DNA here is from genome assembly GCF_009455685.1 of Paraburkholderia hayleyella. Lineage (NCBI taxonomy): Bacteria > Pseudomonadati > Pseudomonadota > Betaproteobacteria > Burkholderiales > Burkholderiaceae > Paraburkholderia > Paraburkholderia hayleyella. The sequence continues at coordinate 558,541 of NZ_QPES01000002.1, forward strand.
TCCGCGCTCAATCGTGTCGGCTCCTGGCTAGCCGCGACACCATGCGGGCCCCCATGGCACGAAAACCGCCCTGCACGCCACGCCACAAACGCGGCAAAGCCCATGCCGCCAGCAGCAAGAACCCCAGCAGAAAGATCAGAAACAGCACGGGCACAAAGAGCGCCAGCAACAGGCCGCCAAAAACCAGACCGTCTTCAGCCGTGGAAGTCACAACGTTCGACACAGGCTCGGGCGACAGATTGATCAGTGCCCGCGTCCCCGCTTTGGCCATATGCGCGGTACCTGCGAGCGTACCGCCCGCCAGCCCGGCTATCGTGAGCAGCGCCGGATCGGCGTGGCCGAGTGCGCCCACGGCCAGCACCGCACCGGCCGGAATCCGGATAAAGGTATGAATCGCGTCCCAGAATGAATCGAGCGCGGGAATCTTGTCGGCAAAAAACTCAATGGCGCCCAGCACGGCTGCCGTGCCCATCACCCAGGGCGAGCCCAGCACGGAAAGCGTGTCGGGCAAGTGGATCCAGCCCAGGCGCTCTAACCCGCCGGCCAGCAGCACCGTGAGATAAAGACGCAAACCGCTACCCCAGGAAAGACCTGCGGCAAGAGAGAGAGATTCGAGCATGGCCGCCTCCTGGCGCGTTGCGTGGGGTTGGGCTCATCATCTTCAGACGCGGCACGGATGCCGCGCTCAAGCGAAACCCGCGCGAGATCCGGGGCGCGGGGCGTGTTATTCGACATTTTCGAGCGGCCAAGCGGTTTTATTATAGTCAGCGCTCATGCTCCGACTCTGGCAGCGGCTGGCGCGCGTGGCGCGGCGGCCGCCGTCAGTGGCCGCTGGAAAGCTTGAGGCCAATCAGCCCGATGACGATCAGCGCGGCACTCGCCACCCGCGCGAGCGTGAGCGCCTCACCCAGCACGACGATGCCCACAATGAAAGCGCCCACCGCGCCGATACCCGTCCAGATGGCATAAGCCGTACCCAGCGGCAGTTGCCGCATCGCCAGCGCCAGCAGGACGAAACTGCCCGCCGCCGTGACCAGCGTAAACACCGAGGGCCAGAGCCGGGTAAAACCATCGGACGCTTTCAGGCCCGCAGCCCACGCCACTTCAAGCAGACCCGCAATGAAAAGAAAAATCCATGACATGAGGCAACTCCCTGTACCGGATGGGGTCGTCCCCGTGAAAGCGCATACGCCAGGTCGTCCTGGCGCGCCGCCATCATAGCAAACCCTTACAGGCTGGGCTGTGGCTTAAGGCAGAACGCATACCGGCAGCATTCCGCCGCCCGCCGCCCGCCGCCCGCCGCCCGCCGTCCGCCGCCCGCCGTCCGCCGCCCAGTCGCTCAGCCGCCCAGTCGCTCAGCCACTCAGCCACTCAGCCACTCAGCCACTCAACCGTTACCCTCGATCACTCCCGTCAGGCGGTAGCCCACCCCGGTTTCGGTGACGATATGTTCCGGTTGCGCCGGGTCGCGTTCCAGCTTTTGCCGCAAATGCGCCATGTAAATCCGCAAATAGTGATAGCTCTCGACGTGTGACGGGCCCCAGACCTCACGCAGCAATTGCCGGTGCGTCAGCACCCGGCCTGCATGACGCAGCAGCAGCGCCAGCAGCCGGTACTCAAGCGGTGTCAGATGCACCGTCACGCCGTCGCGGCTCACCACGCGCCGTATCTGGTCAACCTGCACCGCGCCAAAGCGCACCAGCGGCGTATCGTTTGCCCCCGCCGCACGGCGACGGCGCAATTGCGCGCGAATTCGCGCCAGCAGCTCCGACACGCCAAACGGCTTGCTCAGATAATCGTCGGCTCCAGCGTCGAGCGCGGCCACCTTCTCGCTTTCCTGCGTGCGCGCCGACAGCACGATAATCGGCACTTCGCTCCAGCCGCGCAGCGCGCGGATCACCTCGAGCCCCTCGATATCCGGCAAGCCCAAATCGACAATCACCAGATCCGGCTGGCGCGTTGCGGCTTCGACCAATCCTTGCTTGCCGGTCTGCGCCTCATGCACCGTCATGCCCTCGGCTTCGAGTGAAAGTCGCACAAAACGGCGAATCTGTTTTTCGTCTTCGATCAGCACAATCGTGAAATGGGTGGCGTGCGTGGCATGCGGCGCGCTCATGACAAGGCCTCTTCTTCGAATCCATCGGAGCCATCTGGAACCGGCGGCGGTATTCCAACCGGCAGCGTGAACCAGAAACGCGCGCCCTCCACCACGCCCTGCGGTGACAGCCGGTTGAACGCGCCAATCGCGCCACCATGCGCCTCGACAATCGCCCGGCAAATCGCCAGGCCCAGGCCCACGCCGGGTTGCGCCAGCTCTTTCGCGCCTCGCGTGAATTTTTCGAAAATACGAGTTTCCATGCCACCCGGCAAACCCGGCCCCGCGTCATCGAGCATGACGCGCACAAACGGCTTGCCTTCCACGTCGATGCATTGCGCGCCGATGATGAGTGGCGCATCGGCAGGGGTGTATTTGGCGGCATTTTCGAGCAGGTTCGACAGCAGCCGCTCCATCAGCACCGCGTCGAGTTGCAGCAGCGGCAAAGCCGCAGGCAGCGCGACTTGCACCGGATGCCCCGCCAGCACCCGGCGGCAAGCGCGCAATGCCGCGCCCACGGTCTCTTCGAGCAGCGACCATTGGCAATTCAGACGCATTCCGTGTGCTTCGAGCCGCGCCATATCCAGCAGATTGGTGACGATGCCTGTCATGCGCAGGGCTTCTTCGTGAATCGCCAGGGCTAACTCACCATCCGGCAAGCCGCCCGGCTGTACCGCATCGGCATCGGCATCGGCATCGGCATCGGCATCGGCATCGGCGTGGATTTGAGCATGCGCCAGCATCGAGGAAAAACCCACGATGGTCGTCAGCGGCGTGCGCAGATCGTGCGAAATCGCCGAGAGCAAGGCATTGCGCAAACGCTCGGATTCCATATTGACGAGCGCATCGCGGGCGACCTCGACGTAATGCACCCGTTCAAGCGCCAGCGCGATCTGCGCCGCGAACGCATCGAGCATCCGGCGCTGCTCCGGCGTCTCCCGTGCGGCGTTGAGGCTGGTCTCGCTCCGGCCTCTATCGCTTCTATTGCCCCTATCACCCCTGTCACCCCTATTGCCCCTGCCACCCCGGTCATCCTCGAGCCACTGCAATGCCAGCACGCCACGCGTGCGCATCGGCGCTTTCAGCGGCAAGTAGAGCGCCACCGCCGCGGGCAGCGTATCGGTACCGCAGCCCGCCGGCTTTTGCTGGTCGTACACCCATTGCCCGACATCGAGATCCAGACTGGCGCCAGCGAGGGTCTGCGGCGCATCGGCGGCACCTGGCATGGGCTGCAAGCGCTCCGCGTGATCGGGCAGCAACAGCGCCACCCTTGCGCCAAAGACTTCGCTGACGTGACGGCTGCCCGTCGCCACGATCTGCTCGATGCTGAGCGCCGAGGCCAGCTCACCCGCCATCGCATACATCACCCCAGTGCGCGCTTCGCGGCGGCGCGCCACGCTCGCCTCGCGGCGCAGGCTGGAGGTGAGATGGCTGATGACCAGCGCGGTGAGCAGCATGCCCAGAAAGGTCAGCAGATATTGCGTATCGGACACCGACAGCGACAGGCGCGGCGGCACGAAGAAATAATCGAAGGCAGCCACGCTCATGAATGAGAGCGCCACACTAGGCCCGCGCCCCAGTTTCACCGCCGCGAAGATCACGCCGAGCAAATACAGCATCACCAGGTTCGTCAGGTCGATGCGCTCATCCAGTTGGCTCGCCAGCAGCGTCAGCGCCGTGCAGATGCCTGCGGCCCATGCATAGGCGCGCGGCGTGGAGCGCGGCTCGCGGGCCGCCGCGAGCGCCTCGCGCCACGTCTGCGCGCCCGCGGCAAAGCCCGTGCGGCGGTCTGTAGCGCCGTCGCGCGCCGCGTCCGGATGAATCAGGATCAAATCCAGCGCGAGCGCGCCTTGCGCCAGACGCTCGCCCAACGGTCGGCGCAGCCAGCGTTTCAAGCCCGTGCGCGGCGCGCCACCGGCAACCAGCTTCGAGACATTGCGCACGCGTGCATAACCGGCCAGCGTGGTCAATGCATCCGGGCCCGCGAGCGTCGTGGTTTCCGCGCCCAGTTCGGCCGCGAGGCGCAACGCGTCGAGCGTGTAGGCGCGGCGGGCGGCGGGCAAACGCTGCAAACGGGGGGTTTCGACATACACCGCGAGCCAGTCGGCTTTCAGGCTCGCCGCCAGCCGTGCCGCCGCCCGCACGAGGGCGGGGGCTTCCGGCCCAGGCCCGACGCACACCAGCAAGCGCTCGCGCGCCTGCCAGATCTGTGAAATCGAACGGTCCGCGCGGTACTCGCGCATCTGCGCATCCACCCGATCCGCCGTGCGGCGCAGCGCCAGTTCGCGCAAGGCGATCAGGTTGCCTTTGCGGAAAAAGTGGCGCACCGCGCGCTCGGCCTGGTGCGGCAGATACACCTTGCCATCGCGCAAGCGCTGCAATAGTTCCTCGGCTGGCAGATCGACCAGCGTGACTTCGTCGGCGAGATCGAAGACACGGTCGGGTACCGTTTCCCAGACGCGAATGCCCGTGATCTGCCCGACGATATCGTTCAGGCTCTCCAGATGCTGGACATTGACAGTGGTGTAGACATCGATGCCCGCGTCCAGCAGCTCCTGTACGTCCTGCCAGCGCTTCAGGTGCCGCGTGCCCGGAACGTTCGAATGCGCCAGTTCATCCACCGCGATGAGGCGTGGTGAGCGCACGAGCGCGGCATCGAGGTCGAACTCGTCCAGCGTGCGGCCACGATAAGCGAGACGCAGCGGCGGCAGCAGTTCGAGCCCCTCGAGCAGCGCGGCGGTTTCGCTGCGGCCATGGGTTTCAGCGATGCCGATCACGACATCGGCGCCCTCATCGCGCAGCCGCCGCGCAGCCTGCAGCATCGCGCAGGTTTTACCCACGCCCGCCGACGCGCCAAAGAAAATCTTCAGCCGCCCGCGCTGACGTTTTTCTTCGTCGCGTTGCAACTGGTCGAGCAAGGCATCCGGATCAGGACGGGGCATAAGGTAACGAAACAGTAGCGAAACAGTAGCGAAGCGGTGGCGAAGCGCTCAGGGAAGGGCTCATGGTGACACGATGCGCGCCACCGCTGGCTTAAACCACGGGCGCGAGCCGGTTTCCAGGCTTGGGGCCCGTTCAGCCGCTGCCTTCAAGTCCCGCCACCCGCCGCCGCATCGAGCGCCAGGTTCAGGCGCAACACATTGACCGTGGGCTCACCCAGCACGCCGAACTGGCGCGGGCTCGTCGCACGCTGCACCAGGGCACGAACCGCCGCCTCCGTCATCCCCCGCGAGCGCGCCACCCGCGCCACCTGATACGCCGCCGCAGCAGGGCTGAGCGCCGGGTCGAGGCCACTGGCCGAGGCGGTGACCAAATCGACCGGCACCGGCTGCGACATATCGGTGCCCGCCGCCGCGAGCGCCGCGATCCGGCCTTTCACCGCCTGCGCCAGCGCCGGATTCAAAGGCCCGACATTGGCCCCGCCCGAACCCTGCGCGTTATAGGGCATCGGGCTGGTCGCCGAGAGCCGGCCCCAGAAGTACTGCGGCGCGTCGAACTGCTGGCCGATCAGCGCCGAGCCCACGATCTGGCCATCGCGCTCCAGCAAGCTGCCGTTCGCCTGGTGCGGGAACGCCGTCTGGCCGATCAGCGTGATGACAGCGGGATACGCCAGCCCCGTCACAACAGTCAGCGCAATAAAAATGACCAACAAGGGGCGAAGAGCCTGTTTCATGATTCGCGTTTCCGTTTTTCCGTTTCAGTGAGGGGAGAAACCACCCGGCCCAAGCGAGCCTTCCTGCTCAAACCCATCCCAGTGCAACCAGCAGCAAGTCCACCAGCTTGATGCCGAGAAACGGCACCACGATCCCGCCGAGGCCATACACCAGCAGATTGCGCCGCAACAGGCGCGCCGCCCCGAGCGCGCGGTAACGCACCCCTTTGAGCGCAAGCGGAATCAGCAGCACGATAATCAGCGCGTTAAAAATCACCGCCGACAAGATCGCTGAAGCCGGGGTCGCCAGATGCATCACATTGAGCGCATTCAGTTGCGGGTAAGTCGCCGCGAACGCCGCGGGAATCACCGCGAAATATTTGGCGAGGTCGTTGGCAATCGAGAACGTCGTCAGCGAACCGCGCGTCATCAGCATCTGCTTGCCGATCTCGACGATCTCGATCAGCTTGGTCGGATTCGAATCCAGATCGACCATGTTGCCCGCCTCGCGCGCGGCCTGAGTGCCGGTGTTCATCGCCACCGCGACATCGGCCTGGGCCAGCGCGGGGGCATCGTTGGTGCCGTCGCCGGTCATCGCCACCAGGCGGCCTGCCGCCTGGTGCGCGCGGATCGCTTCCAGCTTGGCTTGCGGCGTGGCTTCGGCGAGAAAATCATCGACTCCGGCTTCGGCGGCAATCGCGGCGGCGGTCAGGCGGTTATCGCCGGTCACCATGATGGTCTGGATACCCATCTGGCGCAGCTCGGCAAAGCGCTCGCGGATGCCGCCTTTCACCACGTCTTTCAGCTCGATCACGCCGAGCACCTGCGTCGTGCCGCCCTGCCGCTCGGCCACCACCAGTGGCGTGCTGCCCCGGCGCGCGATGCTCGCCACGGCTTCGTTCACTTCAGGCGGAAAACGGCCGCAGCCCCCTCGCCTTCGACGTATTGCTTCACGGCATCGGCCGCGCCTTTGCGAATTTCACGTCCGGGCAAATCGACGCCGCTCATACGCGTCTGTGCGCTGAACGCCAGAAAGCGGGCCTGCAACGCGGCCATATCCCGTTGCCGCAGCGCGAAACGTTGCTTGGCCAGCACCACAATACTGCGGCCTTCGGGGGTTTCATCGGCCAGCGAAGCCAGTTGCGCCGCATCCGCCAGCGTCGCCTCAGACACCTGGGGCGCGGGCACGAAGGCACAGGCCTGGCGGTTGCCGAGCGTGATCGTGCCGGTCTTGTCGAGCAGCAGCACATCGACATCGCCCGCGGCTTCGACGGCCCGGCCCGAGGTGGCGATCACATTGGCTTGCATCATGCGGCTCATGCCCGCCACGCCGATCGCCGAGAGCAAGCCACCGATCGTCGTCGGAATCAGGCACACCAGCAATGCCACCAGCGCGGTAATCGTGACCACCTGCCCCGCGCCCGCCGCCTGCACGGCGAACAGCGAAAACGGCAGCAAGGTCGCGGTAGCCAGCAGCAGCACCATCGTTAGCGCCACCAGCAAGATCGTCAGCGCGATTTCGTTGGGTGTTTTCTGCCGCTTCGCCCCTTCGACCATGGCGATCATCCGGTCGAGAAAAGCCTCGCCCGGATTGGCGGTGACCCGCACCACGAGCCAGTCCGAAAGCACCCGCGTGCCGCCCGTCACCGCCGAGAAATCGCCGCCTGATTCACGAATCACCGGTGCCGATTCGCCCGTGATGGCGGATTCGTCGACCGAGGCCACGCCTTCGATCACCTCGCCATCGGCGGGGACGGTATCGCCGGTTTCGATCAGGACCACGTCGCCGCGGCGCAGATCCGCCGCTGCCAGCACGCGTACCGCCGCCTCACGCTGCGGCGCCTCGAGCTTTTTCGCCAGCACGTTCTGTTTGGCGCCGCGCAACGCGGCCGCCTGGGCTTTCGAGCGGCCTTCGGCCAGCGCCTCCGCGAAATTGGCGAACAGCACGGTGAACCAGAGCCAGAGCGATACCGCGAGAATGAAACCCGCAGGGGCTTCGGCCTGACCCGCGAGCGCGGCGAACCACAGCACCGTGGTCAGAATGCTGCCGACGTACACACAGAACATCACCGGGTTGCGCACCTGCGTGCGCGGGGTGAGTTTTTTAAAAGCCGCGACGAGCGCCGGACGCACGAGCGTGCGCTCGAAAATGCCGGGCAGGTGTGGCTTGACGAGGGAATCGGTCATCTTGTGTCGAGTCCAGAAGTGTTCCAGGTGTTCAGGTGTGCCCGATAGGGATAGGGGAACGGGGCTTCATCAGTCATCGCCTCATGCGAGGTCACGACCCATGCGCCAGCAGCATCAGGTGTTCGACGCCCGGACCGAGCGCGAGCGCTGGCACATAAGTCAGCGCCCCGACCAGCAGCACCACGCCCAGCAGCAACGCGACAAAGAGCGGCCCATGAGTAGGCAGCGTGCCGCCCGTGACGCCGATACGCGGCTTCGCGGCCAGCGCGCCCGCGAGCGCTAGCACCAGCACAATCGTGCCGAAGCGGCCAAACCACATCGCTATCGCCGTCAACACGTTGTAAAACGGCGTGTTCACCGACAACCCGCCAAACGCGCTGCCGTTGTTATTGGCCGCCGAGCTGAAGGCGTACAGAATCTCCGAAAAACCATGCGGCCCCGGATTGCCGAGCCCCGCACGGCCCGCCTCGGTCAGCACCGCCAGCGAGGTCGCCAGCAATACCAGCAGCGGCGTCAGCAGCACCACCAGCGACACCATCTTCATCTCATAGGCTTCGATCTTCTTGCCGACGTATTCGGGCGTGCGGCCAATCATCAAACCTGCGACGAACACCGCCAGCAGCGCGAACACCAGCATGCCGTAGAGCCCCGAACCCACGCCGCCAAACACCACCTCACCCAGTTGCATCAACAGCAGCGGATACAAGCCTCCGAGCGGCGTGAGCGAATCGTGCAGGGTATTGACCGCGCCGCATGAGGCCGCGGTGGTCGTCACCGTGAACAGGCCCGACTGCGTGATGCCAAAGCGTGCCTCCTTGCCTTCCATGTTGCCGCCGGGTTGCAAGGCGCTCGCGTGCTGGTCGACATGCAGCGCGGTGAATACGGGGTTACCGCTTTGCTCGGCGGCGATCTCGCCTGTCACGCAGGCCGCGAACAGCAGCGTCATCACCGCCAGCAGCGCCACCCCCTGACGCCGGTCGGCAATCATGCGGCCAAACACAAGACACAACGCGGCCGGAATCAGCAAAATCGCAAACATCTGCAGGAAGTTGGAAAACGGCGTGGGGTTCTCGAACGGATGCGCCGAGTTGGCATTGAAAAACCCGCCACCGTTAGTACCGAGCATCTTGATCGCTTCCTGCGAGGCGACCGGGCCCAGCGCCAGGGTCTGCTGCGTCACCGTCATGGCCTGCAGCGTCGGCTGGCCCGGCGCATCGGGTTGCGCGGCAAGGTAATGCGTGGCCTGCAAGGTCGGTACGGTTTGATACGCGTGGAAGTTCTGGATCACACCCTGCCCGATCAGCAGCACCGCGATCAGGCTAGCCAGCGGCAGCAGCACATACAGCGTCACGCGCGTGAGGTCCACCCAGAAGTTGCCGAGGGTCTGCGCCGTATGGCGCGCAAAGCCCCGGATCAGGGCGATCACGACGACGATGCCGGTCGCGGCCGAAAGAAAGTTCTGCACCGTGAAGCCGAGCATCTGCGCGAGATAGCCCACAGTTTGCTCGGGCGAATAATCCTGCCAGTTGGTATTGCTGACGAAGCTCACCGCGGTATTGAACGCGCCATCCGGGCTCATCGCCCCCAGATGCTGCGGATTGCCCGGCAGAGCGCCTTGCAGGCGCAAGAGGCCATACAGCACCAGTACGCCCAGCACATTGAACGCGAGCGTGGCCAGGGCATAGGATCTCCAGCTCATTTCGGCGCCAGGATCGACGCCCGCCATGCGGTACAGCACACGTTCGAGCGCGCCGCAAAAACGGACGACACGCGCGCTACCGTCCATCACGCGCGTGATATAGCCCGACAGCGGCACCGCGCAGGCCAGAAGCAGCACCATGAAAACGACCACTTGCAGAACATGGCTGGCGATCATTCGATGTCCTCCGCGCGCAGCAGCGCGTAGACGAGATAGCCAAACAGCAGCATCGCCGTGGCGCCGGCCAACCAGAGAATCCAGTTCATGAGCGCGCCCCAGGGCTTGGGCGCGAGGGTCTTAACCTCGCGCAAGCGGCAATCAGGCCATAGCTCAGCGCAGCAAAGAGCACGAGCCCTCCGACATACAGCAGATCCATCATGGGTTCTCCGGGTAATGAACAGGGACAGGATGAACAGCCACAACGGTATGCCGATGCGTGTAAAAGCCGGATTAAAGATTCAGGAGGGGATATAAAAATCGTGTAAACGGCGCGCGCTCATGGTGTCCGTGGTGTCTACCGATCGTCCGCTGATGAAACCGCTGGTGAAACGTCAAGAATTCGCCTTGCTGGAACGCATGACATATATCCGTTATCCGTTACTTACCCAGGCCCATTAATCATCCATCCACGACGCCAATCACGGAAAATCAGGGGGCTCGTGCAAACCCGTCCCAAGTAAGCCCAAAGCTTTCCTGATGAACGCTTTGGGCTGTCATGTCTTAGCGTCCGTCCAGCTTCCCAAGGTCTACCGGATCCTCCAGGTCCGCCCAGATTTCATTCTCTAAAACCAGCGGCGCATTGGGAACATCAGGCATATCAGGCATATCAGGCACATCGGATATATCCGATACGTCCGACGAACTGTCCATCGACGATTGCAATATCAGTGAAAAACCCGGCCTGAACCCGGCCAACCAGTCAGTTAATTCCGTCCGGCGGACCCGATTTAAATATTCGTAACTAGAAATTTTCAACAAGTTTAATTTCTTAGATTTTTCGATAAACGTTTTAAGCTCAGCGGCTCCAACTGAATCCGCCAGATCCGAGATTAATTTTTCAAGATGCTCCAGCTTACTTAATTCATTCAGGCAAGACTGCGTTATTTCGATCCCAGACACATGAAAAATTTTCAGGTATTTCAAGCCACCACGAGTCAGAATGGCAACAATATTACTATTAAATAGCTCATCTGACATTGTTGCCTCATCCGCGCTCTCATCAACCAGCTCGGCTCCGGATGCACATACCTCCTTCAAGACGACACCATGAAACATCAAGCTCATGGCACGAGTGCAGAAAATACTATTTCCGACATTCAGAAAATTCAAATTTCTGAAACCATGACTCACTCGATGACACACTTGATAATCTAGCGGATCAAAAACACATTCGTTCATAAACAGAGTTTTCAAATTCTTCATTCCAGCCAATCCCAGAAAAAGAATATTACTAACACTCACCCCTGAAATCTTAAAATTGACGAGCGCTTCACATTTCGCAAAACAGGTCGCCGCATTTTTCTCCAGGAAGCAATCTAATAAATTCACGTCTTCTAAAGCGATAGGCTGATCCGGCTGAACCTCAAACTCCAGACTGGATTTGCGTAATTCGATGTTTTTCAGTTCAAGAGTTTTCAAGTTTTTGTTAGATAGCAGCCAGACAGGATCCAGAATCGGTAGGGGCTGGCTTTCCGGATCGAGGGTGTCTAGCTCAAGACCGATCAAACGCCCGCTCTCCACCAGAGTTTTCGAGCTCATCAGCCGCTGGATTAAAGACGATATGAATTCTGGCGTGCCCAAGGCTATCAACTCGAATTTATTCTGCTCCAGAAAGACTTCATTTAGCATTAAATCCAGCAAGATTTGACTATGCCGCTCTAACATATTCGAATTCAGCCGCACCCTGACATGAGGAAAAAACCTCATGATTTTCAGAATATTTTTTCTTAACCCGGCCTCGGGCAAATTTTTCTGCAACTCTCTTTTAATGCATTTTTCACTCAACTTTTCCGCTATACCGGGGGCACTCGCTGCATGCCAAACCTGATCTTCAGCACTCGCATCCCATAAATTTTTACTGAATTCAGCATTAAATTTTTTAGACAGAAATTTAAATTTTTCGAGCTTCTCGAAAAAATATTTTTCACACCCTTCTCCTGGGTTGGCCAATGACTCGCCAATGATTATCTTTTGCAAATTAAATGGAAGGTCCCTTGATTTATTTTCTTCGACCCTTGCCTCCTGCTCGCCCTCTTGATCGACCTGTCTTATCTTTTTATTTGAATCATCATTGAAATTCGCACCATCCAGGTACCGTTTTTTAGACGAGTAATTTATATTTAGCATGATGAATTTTTAATATACTGGTTTTAAATTTTGTCTTTTTTCTTCAACTAGCCAGAAGGAGCACAATATGTAACCGGCACGGCAAAAAAGTTCTTTCGCCTCAAAAAATCATCTGCCAACGGGTTTATATCAGGGTAAAAAAAGTAAAATTCCGTCGGCCGACAAAATGCCGCGCCATCGCACTTATTTGGGCGATGGCGTGAACGCCGGTATCAACGGCTCCAGGGCGACGCATAACTCGTTACTGATTTTTTGTCTTGTCATGCCGCCAGGATACGGAGGACATCGCTCAATGTCCCGGTTGGGTTAGCAACTCTAACTGTCCATCCGCGGATAAAAATCCAGTTTAAAACCCGGCCTGAGCCTGGTCGACCAACTAACTAATTCCGTCCGGCTGGACAGATCCAAATCTTGACAATCATTCATTACCAACTGTTTTAATTCTTCAGATTTTTCGATAAATTCTTTAAGCCCATCAATTCCAACCGTATCCGGTTTACCTAGCCTTAAATTTTTAAGATGCTTCAGTTCACTTAATCCATTCAGACAAGGCTGCGTTATTTTCATCCCCAACGCATCAAAATTTTTCAGACATTTCAAGCCACCATCAGCCAGGATGGTGATAATACTTCTACTAAACAACTCACCTGACATTTTTATATCCCTGCGACCATCAAACACCGTGTGAATCGATGCATCTATATCCGTCAAGGCCGCCCCACGAAACATTACGTCTATGGCATTACCGTGAAAAATGCTATTCTTGAGACTCAGAACATTCAAGCTGCTGAAACCATCACGCACGCGATAATCGTCCTGACCTAAAAAACATTTATTCATAAACAAAGTTTTCAAATTCTTCATTCCAGCCAATCCCAGAAGAAGAATATCACTAACATTCACCTCTGAAATCTTAAAACTAATGAGCGCTTCACATTTCGCAAAACAGGTCGCCTCATCTTGCATCATGAAGCAATCTAATAAATCCACGTCCTCTAAAACAATGGGCTGATCCGGTTGAACTTCGAGTTCTCGACTGGGTTTGCATAACTCGATTCGTTTCAGATTAAGGGTTTTCAAATTTTTGTGCGATAGCAGCCAGACAGGATTCAGAATCGGTAGGGCTGGACTTTCCAGAGGTGAGGTGCTGGTTAGATTAAGACCGATCAAACGCCCGCTCTCCACCAACGTTTTCGAGCTCATCAATTTCTGGATTATAGACGATATAACTTCTGGCCTGCCCGAGGCTATTAGTTCGAATTTATTCTGCTCCAGAAAGACTTCATTTAGCATTAAATCCAGCATAATTTTATTATGATGCATTGACTTATCCGGAGACAGCTGAATCCTGACATGAGGAAAAAACCTCATGATTTTCAGAATATTTTTTCTTAACTCTGCCTCAGGCAAACCTTTCTGCAGCTCTCTATTAATGCATTGTTCGCTCAATTTTCCCACTACACCGGGGGCACTCGTTGCATGCCAAACCTGATCTTTAGCACTCGCATCCCATAAATTTTTACTGAATTCATAATTAAATTTTTTAGACAGCAATTTAAATTCAGCGAGATTCTTAAAAAAATATTCTTCACGATCCGCTCCTGGATCGAGCAACACCTCGCCAATGATTATTTTTTGCAAATTAAATGGAAGATTATTTAATTTATTTTCTTCGACCCTTGCTCTCTGCTCGTCACCCTGATTGACCTGCTTTATTTTTTTATTTAAATCATCACTGGAATTCACATCGCCCTGGAAACACTTTTTAAACGAGAACTTTATATTTGGCATGGCAGGTATTGGATATTGGATATATTGATTTTAAATTTTGTCTCTTTTTCTCAACTAGCCGAAAAGAGTGCAATATGTAACTAGCACGGCAAAAAAGTTCCGCGGCCAATGAATCAAAATCATTCTGGCCGGCACCATAAAATCAAATGGAACTCTTTCCCACTACGCGTTACCTAGCTTCAGCATCACGAAAATCGCAGGATTCTCATCGCAACCTACGCGCCTCGTCCAGAATAGCGGCCATGGCGCTTATTCACCTGTTTCACATGCAAAAAATTCTTTAATCTCAAGAAAAAATCATCTGCCAACGGGTTTATATCAGAATAAAAAAACAAAATTTCGCCGGCCAACGAAATGCCGCGCAATCATGCTTATTCTCAACAGAATTTTTCAGCTTCTATAACCGCTGAAATACAGCCAGACAATCACATCCAGAGCCAATCCAGCGACGAGAACCCCATGCAGGGTTCAAGGGAGAGCAACGTCGCATGAATATCGAGACGCCGCTCTAAGCGCATGCGCAGCTTGCCGAAACCGGCAAACCAGGCATGCGCGCCCTCAACCACCTAACGATGCCAGCCCAGCCGTTCTTTGCTCTCGACGTCACGCCGGGCAATGCATGCCGTGATCCCACGCTGTTTCAGGTACTGCCCTGCAGCGGGCGAAGTCGTAGCCCTTGGGCGATGGCGTGAACGCCGGCATCAACGGCTCCAGGGCGGCCCATAACTCGTTACTGATTTTTCGTCTTGTCATGCCGCCAGGATATGGAGGACATCGCTCAATGTCCATAAAAATACAGTTCAAAACCCGGCCTGAGCCTAGTCGACCAGCTAAATAATTCCGTCCGGCTGGCCGGATCCAAATCTTTATAATAATTAATCATCAAACTTTTTAAGTTTTCAGATTTTTCGATAAATCCTTTAATCTCATCGACTTCAATCGTATCCGGCACGGTCGATATTAATTTCTCAAAATGCTTCAATTTACTTAATCCACTCAGGCAAGACTGCGTTATTTTGATCCCAAACATATGAAAAAATTCCAGATACTTCAAGCCATCATCAGCCAGGATGGCGACAATATTTTCATTAAATAACGCCTCTGACTTTTCATTAAATAACGCCTCTGACGTTTTTACATCGCCCGGGTTATTATCAAATACCCTGAAAATCAATGCATTTATATGCTTCAAGGCGGCACCACGAAACATTACGTTCATGGCACGAGCGCAAAAAAGGCTAGCATTGACATTCAGAAAATTCAAGCTACTGAAACCATGATTCACTTGATGACACACTTGATAATCTATCCAATTAAAAAAACATCCAGTCATAAATAAAGTTTTCAAATTCTTCATTTCAGCTAATCCCAGGAAAAGAACCTCACTAACAACCACCCGTGAAATCTTAAAACTAACGAGCGCTTCACATTTCGCAAAACAGGTCGCCACATCTTGCACCATGACGCAATCTAATAAATCCACGTTCTCTAAACCGATGGGCTGATCCGGTTGAACTTCGAGTTCTCGACTGGATTTGCGTAACTCGATCTGTTTCAGATTAAGGGTTTTCAAATTTTTGTGCGATAACAGCCAGACAGGATCCAGAATCGGTAGGCGCGCACGTCCTAGAGGAGAGTCGCTGTTCAGATTAAGGGGGCTCAAGTTTTTATGAGATAGCAGACAGACAGGATTCAGAATCGGTAGGTCCGGACTTTCCAGAGGTAAGGTGCTGGTTAGATTAAGACCGATCAAACGCCCGCTCTCCACCAACGTTTTCGAGCTCATCAACTTCTGGATTATAGATGATATAACTCCTGGCTCGTCCGAGGCTATTAGCTCGAATTTATTCTGCTCCAGAAAGGCTTCATTTAGCATTAAATCCAGCAAAATTTTCCTATGCCGATTTAACATCTTCGGAGACAGCCGAATCCTGATATGAGGAAAAAACTTCATGATTTTCAGAAGATTTTTTCTTAACTCTGCCTCAGGCAAACCTTTCCGCAGCTCTCTGTCAATGCATTGTTCGCTCAATTTTCCCGCTACACCGGGAGCACTCGCCGCATGCCAAACCTGATCTTTGGCACTCGCATCCCATAAATTTTTACTGAATTCAGAATTAAATTTTTTAGACAGCAATTTAAATTCAGCGAGATTCTTAAAAAAATATTCTTCACAGTCCGCTCCTGGATCGATCAGCACCTCGCCAAGGATTATCTTTTGCAAATGAAATGGAAGATTATTTAATTTATTTTCTTCGACCCTTGCTCTCTGCTTGCCATCCTGATTGACCTGCTTTATTTTTTTATTTAAATTATCACTGGAACTCGCGTCACCCTGGAAACACTTTTTAAACCAGAAAATTATATTTAGCATGGTAGATGTTGGAGTTGAACATACCGATTTTAAATTTTGTCTCTTTTTCTTAACTAGCCCGAAAGAGTGCAATATGTAACTAGCACGGCAAAAAAGTTCCGCGGCCAATGAATCAAAATCATTCTGGCCGGCACCATAAAATCAAATGGAACTCTTTTCCACTACGTGTTACCTAGCTTCAAAATCACGAAAATCGCAGGATCCTCACCGCAACCTACGCGCCTTGTCCAGAATAGCGGCCATGGCGCTTATTCACCTGTTTCACATGAAAAAAAATTCTTTAATCTCAATAAAAAATCATCTGCCAACGGATTTATATCAGAATAAAAAAAACAAAATTTCGCCGGCCAACGAAATGCCGCGCAATCATGCTTATTCTCAACAGAATTTTTCAGCTTCTATAACCGCTGAAATACAGCCAGATAATCACATCCAGAGCCAATCCAGCGACGAGAACCCCATGCAGGGTGCCGCTCACGAAACAGGGACGGTATTGCACAACGCGCGGCCCCAAATCGACCCGCAAGGCCGGAGCCCGCTCCATCTCGTTGTCTTGCACCAAGGGGAAAATCTTCGACTGGTCGACCTGTTGATTTGCCACAACCACGCGCTGCTTGACGCCCAGGACAATGAACTCAAAACCGCCATGCATTACGCGGTAATCAGAGGAAATTTATATCTGACATGGAAGCTCATCTATCGCGGCGCGAATCTTTTTTTACGCGACAACGCAGGTAAAACCGCGCTCGATTATGCAAAAGACATTCGAGCGGAAAAATTGATCGCCCTGCTGGAAAATTCAGAAAAACAGTGCAACCGGAGCATCACCGGCCCCTGGCTTAACCTCGAGGCGCTCCGGCTCCTGCCTGAAGCGCCCATCACGCAGACGCAGCCGGGCCCTCACTCACCCGGCTCCCACTAGCGTTCAGCGCGGCACACCACAGCCGGGCCGCGCCTATGGCAACAGCACCGTCGAGCCTGTCGTGCGGCGCGCCTCCAGATCGATATGAGCCTGACTCACGTCCGCCAGCGCATAACGCTGGTTAATGCTGGTTTTCACCTTGCCCGAGAGCAAGACCTCGAACAACTCCGCCGACATGGCTTCGTAATCCTCGCGCCGGCTCATATACGTGAAGAGCGTCGGCCGCGTGAAAAAGAGCGAGCCGCGTCCGGCAAGCTCGGAAGAATCAAGCGGTGGCAGCGGCCCTGAGGCATTGCCAAAGCTGACGAACATGCCCAGCGGCGCGAGGCAATCGAGCGAGGCGAAATACGTATCCTTGCCTACCGAGTCATAGACCACCGGCACGCCCGCGCCCTGGGTAATCTCACGCACCCGTTTGGCCAGGTTTTCGCGGGTATAGACCACGGGATAATCGCAGCCATGGGCATGAGCCAGCGCCGCTTTTTCGTCGTTGCCGACCGTGCCGATCACCGTCGCGCCGAGCGCCTTCGCCCACTGGCACACCAGCAGCCCGACGCCGCCCGCTGCGGCATGAATCACGATCGTGTCGCCCGCCTGCACGCGGTACGTGCGGCGCAGCAGATACTGCGCGGTCAAGCCTTGCAGCATCACCGAAGCCGCCTGCTCGTCGCTCAGGCCGTCGGGCACGCGCACCACCTGGGCCGCAGGCAGCACCCGCTCCTCGGCGTAAGCGCCCGGTGGGCGCGCGACATAGGCGACGCGGTCGCCCACCTTCAGCGCCGTCACGCCCTCGCCGACCGCGCTCACCTCGCCTGCAGCTTCCATTCCCAGCCCGCCTGGCAACGGCAGGGGATACAGCCCCGTGCGGAAGTACACGTCGATATAGTTCAGGCCCACCGCGCGCTGGCGAATCCGGATCTCGCCAGCGGCCGGTTCACCTACGGCGACATCGACCCACTTCATCACTTCCGGACCCCCGGTTTTGTCAAAACGGATTGCTTTCGTCATACCTGTTTCTCCTGTTTATCCTGTTTATCCTGTTTATCCTGATTGCGCAGGTTGCGCGGATTGCGCGGTCATCCAGCCGCATGAGACGCGATGTCAGGCGGCCTGCGCCAAACGCAGGGCCAGCACATCAAGAATCATCCGGGCCGTCGAAATATTGGTGGCGCACGCGACGTTATGCACATCACAGGCGCGCACCAGGGCGTTGATATCGGGTTCGTGGGGTTGTGGCGTCATCGGGTCGCGCAGAAAGATCACCCTGTCCACCCGGCCTTCCGCAAGCTGCGCGCCAATTTGCAGGTCGCCGCCATGCGGGCCCGAAAGCATGCATTCAACCTCGAGCCCATGGGCGGCGGCGATCCGCGCGCCCGTCGTGCCCGTGGCCAGCAGCGCGCATTGGCTGAGCGTGGCGGCATATTCCCCCGCGAGTTTCACGATGTCGTCTTTCTTGCGATCGTGCGCAATCAGCGCAATACGGGGTTTCATGACAAGGCGCTCCTGGTGCGGGATGAATGGCGAACTGCGGTTGTCGTGGTGAGCATGCCGGGCGTGGTCGATGTGGCCGATGTGGCCGATGTGGCCGATGTGGTCGATGTGGTCGATGTGGTCGATGTGGCCGACCTGATCGACGTGATCCGCATGATGGGCCCGCTCTAGCCGAAAGGTCCGATTCTAAAAGAATCGCCGCCATGGCGTTGCCTGCGCAATCTTCGCTGGCATGCTCGCGTGCTTTCGGTAAACTCGCGGCCGGAACATCATGGGCTAGTCGCGCAAGATCTGGCCCGATGACTGGGCGCCCTGGCGCCTCCTGGGCACGCTTTTGCCCCCTTCGGCCTCTAAGTGCACCCGCCCTCAACCGTCTTCTTTCGCCGTCGCGTGGACGCTCGCCATGACTCAGGACAGCCGTTTCCCCAATCTTTTCATCCTCGATCACCCACTGATCCAGCACAAGCTCTCGCACATGCGCGACCGCGACACATCGACTCGCACGTTCCGCGAGCTACTGCGCGAAATCACCTTGCTGATGGGCTATGAAATCACCCGTAACCTGCCGATCACCACGCGCCGGGTCACGACTCCGCTCGTCGAAATCGATGCGCCCGTGATCGCGGGCAAAAAGCTGGCCATCGTGCCCGTGCTGCGCGCGGGCGTCGGTATGTCCGACGGCCTGCTGGAGCTGATTCCCTCGGCCCGCGTCGGCCATATCGGGGTGTATCGCGCCGACGATCACCGTCCGGTCGAATACCTCGTGCGCCTGCCGGACCTCGAAGACCGGGTGTTCATCCTGTGCGATCCGATGGTCGCCACCGGTTATTCGGCGGTGCATGCGGTCGATGTGCTCAGGCAGCGCGGCGTGAGCGCGGCCAACATCCTGTTTCTCGCGCTGGTGGCCGCGCCCGAAGGCGTCCAGGTGTTTCAGGAGGCGCATCCCGAGGTCAAACTGTATGTGGCATCACTCGATTCGCATCTCGACACGGACGCCTACATCGTGCCGGGCCTGGGCGATGCCGGGGACCGTCTGTTTGGCACGAAAAACTAGCCGCGGCACCCTCTACCACACGGCCGGTGCCCAGGTGGCCATGATAAAATCCGCCCCCTCGATCAGGCATAAGCCGGGCACCCGCGCACTTACTTGATTGACGGGGCCCCGGTCCGCCGCTCAACCCGGCGGGGGTTAAACCCGGACGCGGCAACGCAACAACAATCGCTCAAGGCATACGCCACGGCAGGCAACGGAGAAACATATGGCGGGTCATTCGAAATGGGCCAACATCAAACACAAAAAAGCAGCGACTGACGCGAAACGCGGCAAGATCTGGACCCGGCTCATCAAGGAAATCCAGGTGGCGGCCCGCATGGGCGGCGGCGAAGCTGATTCCAACCCGCGTCTGCGGCTGGCGGTCGACAAGGCGTTCGACGCCAACATGCCCAAGGACAACATCAACCGCGCGATCCAGCGCGGCGTGGGCGGGGTCGATGGCGCGAACTACGAAGAAATCCGCTACGAAGGCTATGGCATCGGCGGCGCAGCGGTGATCGTCGACACCATGACGGATAACCGCATTCGCACCGTGGCCGAAGTGCGCCACGCCTTCTCCAAATTTGGCGGCAACATGGGCACCGATGGCTCGGTGTCGTTCATGTTCGATCATCTCGGCCAGTTCCTGTTCGCCCCCGGCACGCCCGAGGACAAACTGATGGAAGCCGCGCTCGAAGCCGGCGCCGAAGACATCGTCACGAATGACGACGGCAGCATCGAAGTCACCTGCCCGCCGCATGATTTTCCGGCGGTCAAGGCCGCGCTCGAAACCGCGGGCTTCAAGGCTGAAATGGCTGAAGTCACGATGAAACCGCAAACCGAAGTCGAATTCAGCGGCGACGACGCCATCAAAATGCAAAAACTGCTCGACGCGCTCGAAAATCTCGACGATGTGCAAGAGGTCTACACCAACGCTGTGATCGTCGAAGCATGAGCGATGCACGCAGACGTATGTGTTGCTGTTTGTCCCGGCTGGCGCTGAAAACGCTGGCCACTTCTGTTTTTAGTTTTCAGGAATTCACATGAAGTTACTCGTCGTAGGCTCCGGTGGCCGCGAACACGCCCTCGCCTGGAAACTCGCCCAGTCACCCCGTGTCCAGCTCGTCTACGTTGCACCAGGCAACGGCGGCACAGCCCGGGACGAGCGCCTGCGTAACATCCCCATCACGAATCCAGCCGAACTGGCTGATTTCGCCGAACAGGAACAGGTCGCTTTTACCCTGGTGGGGCCCGAACAGCCGCTGGCAGCGGGCATCGTCAACCTGTTCCGCTCGCGCGGCCTGAAAATTTTCGGGCCGACCAAAGAAGCCGCCCAGCTCGAAAGCTCGAAAGATTTCGCCAAGGCGTTCATGACACGCCATGCGATTCCCACCGCCGCCTACGCCAGCTTCACCGATGCCGCCGCCGCGCACGCCTGGCTTGATGCCCATGGCGCGCCGATCGTCGTCAAAGCCGATGGCCTGGCGGCAGGCAAGGGCGTGGTGGTGGCCCAGACGCTCGATGAAGCCCATGCCGCCGTCGATATGATGCTGTCGGGCAACACGCTGGGCGAAGCGGGGGCGCGCGTCGTCATCGAAGAATTCCTGACGGGCGAAGAAGCGAGTTTCATCGTGATGGTCGATGGCAAGCATGTACTGCCGCTAGCGTCGAGCCAGGACCACAAGCGCCTGCTCGACGGCGACCTCGGGCCGAACACCGGGGGCATGGGCGCTTATTCGCCCGCGCCCATCGTCACGCCGCAACTGCATGCGCGGGTGATGCGCGAAATCATCCTGCCCACCGTGCGCGGCATGGAAAGCGAAGGTCTGCGCTTCACCGGGTTTCTCTATGCGGGTTTGATGATCGACGCCGAGGGCAAGCCGAAAACACTCGAGTTCAATTGCCGGATGGGCGACCCCGAAACCCAGCCCATCATGGCGCGCCTGAAAGGCGATTTTTCGCGGGTCGTCGAACAGGCCATCGCGGGCACGCTCGATACGATCGAGCTGGAATGGGACCGCCGCACCGCATTAGGCGTCGTGCTGGCCGCGCACAACTATCCGGAGAACCCGCGCACGGGCGACCGGATCAGCGACATCCCCCCGAAACCGCCGATTCCGTTACGTTCCATGCGGGCACCACACGGGTCGACGACAAGCTCACCACGTCGGGCGGGCGCGTGCTGTGCGTCGTGGGCCTGGCGGATTCGGTGCGCAGCGCGCAGTCGGTCGCCTACCAGATGGTCAACCAGATTTCGTTCAATGGCATGCAGTACCGCCGCGATATCGGCAATCGCGCGCTGGGACGCAAGCACACCTGAAACCTGAGGTACCGTAACACCTTCTGTTTCACCCCTAAACCAGCAGCGGCCTGCGGCCGCTTTCGTAACTGAGTTGTTGTCATGACCCAATCAACTTACGACGTAGAGGCAGTCCGTACATGGCTGCGCGGCCTGCAAACGCATATCGCCGACGCGCTCGGCAACTTCGACGGCACGCCGCTCGCCAGCGATAGCTGGCAACGCGAGCCTGGCGGCAAACTGAGCGGCAGCGGCTGCACACGGATTCTCGAAGGCGGCCAGTTTTTCGAGCGCGCCGGAATTGGTTTTTCGGATGTCTCAGGCACGGCGCTGCCACCCTCGGCCAGTGCCGCGCGCCCGCAACTGGCGGGGCGGGGCTTCGATGCGATGGGCGTATCGCTCGTGCTGCACCCACGCAACCCCTACTGCCCGACGGTGCATATGAATGTGCGCCTGCTGGTGGCCACCCAGCCCGATGCCGCGCCTATTTTCTGGTTTGGCGGCGGCATGGACCTGACGCCGTATTACGGCTACACCGAAGACGCCCAGCATTTTCACCGGGTCTGCCGCGATGCGTTGCAGCCGTTCGGCACGGAGCTGTATCCGCGTTTCAAGCGCGAATGCGATGAGTATTTCTTTCTCAAGCATCGCAACGAAGCGCGTGGCATCGGCGGTATTTTCTTCGACGATTTCGCCGAGCTGGGCTTCGAGCAATCGTTCGCCATGGTGCAAAGCGTGGGCAATGCATTTGTCGAGGCCTATCTGCCGATCATCGAGCGACGCCGCGACACGCCTTATGGCGCAACGGAGCGCGATTTCCAGGCGTACCGGCGTGGCCGCTATGTCGAGTTCAACCTGGTCTTCGACCGTGGCACGCACTTTGGGCTGCAAAGCGGCGGGCGCACCGAATCCATTTTGATGTCGATGCCGCCTACCGCCACCTGGCGCTACGATTGGCAACCCCAGCCGGATACGCCGGAAGCGCGCCTTTACAGCGATTTTCTGGTGCCACGCGCATGGGTTTAAGCCTGCCCTGCGTGTCATCCAGACCTGCGGCGCAACCTCGCCTCTGGATCCTGAAACTCAAGGACCTATCCTGAAACCGCCTGCCCGCCCTGCTGCCTTGCCACGCCGGATCGGCCTTTTGGGCGGCACGTTCGATCCGATCCACAACGGCCACCTGGCGCTCGCCCGGCGCTTCACCGAGTTGCTGCAGTTGACCGAGCTGGTGTTGCTGCCCGCAGGGCAGCCCTGGCAAAAAACCGGGGTCTCAGCCGCGCCGCACCGCCTGGCGATGACCCGGGCGGCGGCGGCCACCCTCCTCCTGCCAGGCGTCGAGGTGCGGGTCGCCACCGACGAGATCGAACGCGAAGGCCCCACGTACACCGTCGAGACACTGCGACGCTGGCGCGAACGCGAAGGCCTGGGCCTATCGCTTTCCCTCATGCTGGGCGCGGACCAGCTCCTGCAATTCGATACCTGGCACGCGTGGCGTGATATTTTCGCGCTCGCGCATCTGTGCGTCGCAACGCGCCCGGGGTTCGACCTGCGCCAGGCCGGCGCGGCCGTCGCAGCCGAAGTCGCCGCACGCGAAGCCAGCGCCCTGATACTGCAAGCCACACCGTGCGGCCATGTGCTGCTCGATACAACGCTTGCCTGCGATATCTCAGCCACTGCTATCCGTACCCGTTTGCATCAACCGCTCTGCGCAGACGGCGCCGTCCCGCACCACGCAGCACTTCCCGTTCCTGCCGCCGTGCAGGACTACATCTTTCAACATCATTTGTACCCACCCCGGTAATCATGGATATTCGCAAACTGCAACGTGCCATCGTCGACGCCCTCGAAGACGTCAAGGCCCAGGACATCAAGGTGTTCAACACGAGCCATCTGACAGCGCTGTTTGATCGCGTGATTGTCGCCAGCGGCACCTCCAACCGTCAGACCAAGGCGCTCGCCTCCAGCGTCAGCAGCAAGGTCAAGCAGGAAGGCGGCGAAATCATCAGTATCGAAGGCGAAGACATCGGCGAATGGGTGCTGGTCGATTGCGGCGATGCGGTGGTCCACATCATGCAACCCGCGCTGCGTCAGTATTACAACCTCGAAGAAATCTGGGGCGATAAGCCCGTCCACCTGAAGCTCTCGGGCGGCAGCACATTTGGCGGCGCCCGCGCGAGCGAACCGCTCGATGAAGCTGAAAGCGACGAAGACGATACAACCACAGTTGCACCCGCACCCGCACGCAAGACGCCCGCGCGCAAGACAGCGGCACGCAAACGCTCATCCTGAGTCCCTGGGTCCCTGGGTCAGTCCTCGAAGCCTTTAAGTGAAGTCGCTCATGCTTATGCCGCTGCCTCATCACGCCAGGCGCTACACGCGATGAAGCTGCACATCATCGCGGTTGGCCACAAGATGCCGGGCTGGATTGCCAGCGGCTTCGACGAATACGCCAAACGCATGCCGCCAGAGTTACGTCTTGAGCTGCGTGAAATCAAACCCGAACTGCGCTCGTCCGGCCGCTCCGCTGAAAGCGTCATGGCCGCCGAGCGGCAGAAAATCGAAGCCGTGCTGCCGAAGCAGGCGCACCTCATCGCACTCGACGAACATGGCCGCGACTGGACCACGATGCAACTGGCCAGCGCCTTGCCGCAATGGCAGCAGGACGGACACGATGTGGCCTTTCTGATCGGCGGCGCTGATGGCCTCGACCCCGGGCTCAAGGCTCGGGCGAACCTGCTGTTGCGGCTTTCCAGCCTGACCTTGCCGCACGCGATGGTGCGCGTGCTGTTAGCCGAGCAGTTATATCGCGCGTGGACCATCACGCAAAATCATCCCTACCATCGCGTGTGAACGGGCCTCGCGCATTCCGCCCAGGACAACGCTCACCGCATCCCTTCCGCCCCTACGCGCCGTGCTTGAGCGCCGCCCGGCCAACGTCATGGAGAGCTGTTCATCATGTCCCTGTCCGCACCCGACCTCGCCATGGCCCCGCCACGGCATGCGTTCGTGTATCTCGCCTCGCAAAGCCCACGCCGCCAGGAATTGCTGCAACAGCTTGGCGTGCGCTATGAGCTGCTCCTGCCGCGTCCCGATGAAGACGCCGAAGCGCTCGAAAGCGAACGTCCTGGCGAGCCTGCCGAGGCCTATGTGCAGCGTGTCTGCCAGGCCAAGGCCGAAGCCGCCCGCGCCCGTCTGAACACCAGCGGCTACGTCAACGCTCCGATCCTGGTCGCCGATACCACGGTGTCGCTCGAGGGTTCAATCCTGGGCAAACCCACTGACGCCGCCGACGCGTTAGCCATGCTCACACGCCTCGCCGGACGCGAACATGACGTACTCACCGCGCTCACCGTGGTCGATGCCGGCGGCATACCCTTGCCCGTCGTGCTGTCACGTTCGCGCGTGCGTTTCGCCAGCGTGTCGCAAGACGTGTTGCGGCGCTACGTCGAAACCGGCGAACCCTTCGGCAAGGCCGGCAGCTATGGCATTCAGGGCCGCGCCGCCGCCTTGATCGAACATATCGAGGGGTCTTACTCGGGTATCATGGGCCTGCCTCTTTTCGAAACTGCCGCCCTGCTGCAAGCAACTCGCATCGACTTCTAAAAACAACACCATGAATGAAGAAATCCTGATTAATGTCACGCCCCAGGAAACGCGCGTTGCGTTCGTCCAGCAAGGGGCCGTGCAGGAGCTTCACGTCGAGCGCACGTTATCGCGTGGACGCGTCGGCAATGTGTACCTCGGCAAGGTCGTGCGCGTGTTGCCCGGCATGCAATCCGCTTTCATCGACATCGGCCTTGAACGCGCCGCTTTTTTACATGTCGCGGATATCTGGCACCCTCGCGCACCCGGCGAATCGCATACAAACACGCCCCCGCAGCCGATTGAAAAAATCGTCTTCGAAGGTCAGGCGCTGATGGTGCAAGTGGTCAAGGATCCGATCGGCACCAAGGGCGCCCGGCTATCGACGCAAATCAGCATCGCCGGACGCACCCTGGTCTATCTGCCGCAAGAGCCGCACATCGGCATCTCGCAGAAGATCGAAAGCGAAACCGAACGCGAGGCGATCCGCACCCGTCTGCTGGCCGTGCTTCCCGCCGACGAAAAAGGCGGCTACATCGTGCGCACCATCGCTGAAGACGCGAGCCCCGAAGAGCTATCCAGCGACGTCGCGTATTTGCGCACCACCTGGGCCACGATCCAGTTGCAGGCGCAACGCATGCCGCCCACCAGCCTGCTGCACCAGGACCTGAATCTGGCGCAACGCGTGCTGCGCGATTTCGTGACGGACAACACGACCCGCATCCAGATCGATTCACGCGAAACCTTCCAGATGCTGTCTGGCTTCGCCGGGCAATTCACGCCCGCGGTCGCGGCGCGGCTGCATCATTACACCGGCGAGCGGCCGCTTTTTGATCTCTACAGCATCGAAGCCGAAATCCAGCGAGCCCTGTCGCGGCGCGTGGACCTGAAATCAGGCGGCTATCTGGTCATCGACCAAACCGAAGCGATGACCACGATCGACGTCAACACAGGGGGCTATGTCGGCGCCCGCAACTTCGACGACACGATCTTCAAGACCAACCTGGAGGCCGCGCACACGATTGCGCGCCAGTTGCGCCTACGCAACCTGGGCGGCGTGATCATCATCGACTTCATCGATATGGAAAACGCCGAGCACCGCGAGCAGGTGCTGGGCGAGCTCAAAAAAGCATTGGCGCGCGACCGCACCCGGGTCACGGTGAGCACGTTTTCGCAACTCGGGCTGGTTGAAATGACACGCAAGCGCACGCGTGAATCCCTCGCGCATGTGTTGTGTGAGCCTTGCCCGGTGTGTCAGGGCAAAGGCCAGGTCAAAACCGCGCGAACTGTTTGCTATGACGTGCTGCGCGAGATTTTGCGGGAATCGCGCCAGTTCAATCCACGGGAGTTCCGCGTGATTGCCTCGCAGCAAGTGGTCGATCTGTTTCTGGAAGAAGAGTCGCAACATTTGGCCATGCTGATCGACTTTATTGGCAAACCGGTTTCATTGCAGGTGGAATCTAATCTGAGCCAGGAGCAATACGATATCGTGCTGATGTAGATGAAATATGAGGGGCACCGGCGGCTTGATTGGCTGCCAGCATAGCCCAAGCGGGTGAAGCCCGCCGCATAGGGTCTCCCATCGCGTTTATGGAGCATGTAGCCATCCGGCTTGTGCTTCTTCATCAGATAAGCGAGCAACCAGTCTGGTACGGGTAAAGAGTCGGCCTCGCGTCCCTTCGTGCGTTCTGGCGTGTATGTGCGCCGCTCGACATCGAGCCATTTCCAGCGCGCGGTAATGGTCTCGGACTCGCGTAATCCCAAACCAGGCATCAGTCGAACAGCCGTGCGCAAGGTTGACTGGCAAGAACGATTTGGACAGGCCGTGCTCATCCCCGCAACACCCTTGATCTGAAAGTGAAATTCTGGCGCATGTGCATGTGCATGTGCATGTGCATGTGCATGTGCATGTGCATGTGCATGTGCATGTGCATGTGCATGTAATAGAATGCAACACTCACAAAAAGACCAAATTAACGAGACAGTGATGCTTTTCAACGGCAGATACCTTCACCAAGGTCCATTGCACGATGCTTTCGTCGCTGGATACGACGGTACCGAATTCGGCATGAGCAACCCGTGCATCCGAAGGGCAGCCCTTACTTCCTGGCTTGGCGCGTTGGCCAAGGAGCGCCAGTCAAGCACGCTCGACGCCATGCTGCCTCCAGCAGCACGGCGTCGAGCGTCCATATAAATTAAAAAATACTTTACAACCATGCGTTCAAAGCCAGTTACCTTCGCAATCGGCGCCGTGTTCTTATTGTTCGCCTTTGCGTTCGCAAGTTACGTGTATATACAGAATGCGAACGTGTTCTATGAGTCGCAGTTCATGCATTTTGAGTTTATGAAAGAACTGCTGGCTAGACGAGTGACGCCGCAAGGATTTTTCACCGTTTATTACGAGCACATGTTTCCGGGCTACAACCTGATCCTTGCGCTCAATATCCTTCTGTTCCGATTCTGGGGCGGATTTGACAGCGTTGTTTACGGGTTATTCATCGTGGCGGGTGCCGCAATCGTCGTCCAGCGAATTAACGCCGATGTTGCCTGGCCACCTCCAAAACGGCTTGTCGGTCTAGCCGTCATCTCGTTGCTTCTTCTGTCCACCACCCACAACCCGATGTGGGGAATGGGCTTGGCTGCAGCTGGCGGAGTCTACCTATTTGCCATCTGCGCCCGCATTCTCGACTCACGCCTTTGGGGTGACCAGTCTTCGTTGTGGCCGTTTATCGTAATCTTCCCGATCGCCCAACTCCTCTTCCTTGGCGGATATGGCGTCGGTGCCGTTGGGTCGATTGGACTTACTCTGCTGGTTCGTCTGATCCAGGACCGAAAAATTAGCATTTCTGTCTGGGGCGCGGGTGTCACCGTCGCCCTTAGTTTGGTTGCCTATGTTGCGATCACAACTCATTACAGCTCATTGACCGATTACGCGCCCGCTGCGTCCGAACGCAGCGTGGAAACAATCATTCGCTTTGCAATCGTGATGACCGGTTCAAGCGTGCTTGGAAAAGCCCTGTTTGAACAAGGAGCAAGCCTCACGGCATATTACGTGGCCGGTTATGTACTGATACTCGCCACCGTAGCGACGTGGATATACATTCTGCGTCGTCCCCGTACAGGCGCGATGTTCATCTTTTCACTGTCCGCCTACTCGGTTTTTACCGTCCTCGCCGTCTCTATGTTCAGGTACCGTAACGGGATAAACGGTGCGATGGCACCTTGGTATGTCGTGCATACTCAATTCATCCCAATTGCTGCGGTATGGTTTTTGTGCGAAGTGGCAAACTCACGCCGGCGCGCCGTCTCCGCTTTCGCAGTTATGGCATTCGTTACACTGTGCGCTGTCTTTGGCTATCACGCAGATTGGGTGAAGGGCCGATACGTGACCGATTACAAGAACAAATATGTTGCCGAGGCTCCTGTCATCCTCGCCTTTCCGGAAACGATCAGGAATCGCAATGACATCCAGCAGACCATGCTCGCGCATTACGACGTGGTAAAGCCGGCAATCGATTTCATGTACGAGCATCAACTCTGGATATTCAAGACAACAAGCCCAGTTGTCACAGGCTTGACGTCCGACAACTGGATCGAGGCTGAACGACCGGTATCGATCATGTGCCCGTCAGGTACAAAGTCGGCTCATTTTAAGCTTTGGCGCAAGGATGGGTCGGCGCCATCAGAGGTTGCGATTCGCGCTGTCGGCGTAATCAAAAACTATTCGGCTAACGGCGATGTCGCCATCAACTTCCCAGATGGCAAGCCAGCTTTGCTGCAAATCGACGCGAGCGATATTTCCAAGTCCGTACCGCTTGTCGCACCGCCAGATTTGCGAAAAATCGTCGCGATCCTGTCGAACGTGCAGTGCAATTGATGTGAGTTCCTAACTGAGACGGGCCGAAGATCTGGCCCGTCTCGCATCTCATTTCCGTGGGGCGATAGCGACATTCACGACATTCCGCGAACCCTTGGTCGCCGAGCCCGCCCAAGTTCCCGTACCCAAGGAAACGGAAACCAGCGGTGTGTCAGGGCAAAGGCCAGGTCAAAACCGCGCGAACTGTTTGCTATGACGTGCTGCGCGAGATTTTGCGGGAATCGCGCCAGTTCAATCCACGGGAGTTCCGCGTGATTGCCTCGCAGCAAGTGGTCGATCTGTTTCTGGAAGAAGAGTCGCAACATTTGGCCATGCTGATCGACTTTATTGGCAAACCGGTTTCATTGCAGGTGGAATCTAATCTGAGCCAGGAGCAATACGATATCGTGCTGATGTAAAAACCCTTTCGATATTCTTATGGCTAGCTCCAGGCGCAGGATTCGCGCTAATACAGCAGCGTAACCTCAAGGAGCAGTATCAATGAAAGCATCTAAAAACATGGCATCCACCGGGAGGTTCACAACGACACCCGACGCGGCCTTGTGCAAGGCTTCGCCGCGGCGCTACTGGGTGCCGCGGCACGGCCAGTAGCCGCAAAAACCATCGCGGCCCATCCTGGTTCTGCCGCAGAAATCGAAAAATATAAAACGCTGTTTAATAGTGACGACCGCGCCTGGAACAAGCGCGATATGAAATTCTTCCTCAAGGAACATGCGTCTAACGCGCGTGCCCCTAAAAAAAATGGCCGCGAACTTCTCGCGGCCATCCCCTGAGCGCGATTGAATTCTGAATCGCGTCTTTTTTATCTTGCAGTCTTGTTATTTACCGTTTTATACCCCGTTCGGCTGGTCTCCGACTGGCCCCTCACCTACCCCCGTAACATCATCTTTTTGAAACAACTCGTTACGTTTAGTAACATGTTAGGAATTTTCTGATTAATTTCCCATTATGGTTTTCCCGCCCCTCTCATTTTTCTGATTTTCTGCCTCTCTCATTATCAGACCAGGAACTATTTAACCTAATCAGACAAACGGACGTTCCCGTATCCATTTCGTCATGATCCATTTCACTCCCCGGATAACTGGCGCACCGCCATGCAAGGTTTGTGGATCCAGCTCCAGCTTCTCATTCAGATAATGGAAGTACACCGCACCGCCCTGACGCGGCACCACTGACAGCCCAATAGGCGGAAACACCGTCTCGCCCCCTTCTTCAACGTCGTTCAGATAAATCAGCAAGGTCGCAACCCGCTGGCCACCGCGTTCAAGAAAGACCTCGCTGCCGGGAAACTCTGGCGGGAAATAATCGAAATGCGGCTGATATTCGGCACCCACGCCATAACGCACGACCTGTAACCCTTCGCCGTTTTCAATGGGCCAGTTCATCAGCGCCGCCATGCGCCGCTCCAGACGCTCAATCAATTCATCCTCGGCAAGGCTGAACCAGAAATTCTCGCTGGTGCGGCGGTCAATGCGATCGAGACCACCATCCTCGAAATTGACCACCGTCGAAGGCATCAACCGGCCCGCCGAACGGGCAATCACTTCGTTGCATTCATCCGGTGTCAGCACATCGGCAAAAACAATCACGGATGGGTCGCTGTGGCGCGAAACCACCTTGATATCACGGTCATAGGCCCGAATCACATTGCCGGCCGCAATCAGCGACGAGGACGTGATGCTCGCGTTAGCGGCGGAAGCCGTGGTGGTGGCAGTAGCGTTAGTAGCATTAGTGGCGTTAGTAACAGCAGCAGCCAGACGGGCGACTTCGCTATCTACCGGGGCACTAACGGGGCGGCTGGAACGCTCGTGCGCCACGGCATCGCGTACAGCCTCGGCAGCATCCTCCTGGTTAAAACCAGCCTGAACCATGGATACCACCATCGACTGCATGGTGCAGCCGCGTTTTATATTAGTGGCGAGCCATTCACACCAAGCTGCATCAATCGTTTTCATCAAACACCTGAATCTGTTACACAAACCATTTTAAAAATATGCCGACTATCCTTTTGGCGCTGCCGCAATACTACAAGCCGCGTTATATAAATCAATCCCTCCAGCCGCGAATGGTTTCTTGCTTTTTTAATGAGACTAAAGTGTCGGGCATGCCAACAATGATGTGAACGAACGGCAAACCGGAGCATCGCCATACGCGAAGCGTATTTGTTCTGGCGCATAGCCGAATACGAGGGCGTTTCATGATTAACGTCAATGCATGAATAAAATGACCGGGACCCAGCCTATCCCATCATGCATCGCTGCGACGTCTTGCCACATAAACCGTATGCATCGTGCAACGCTCTACTCCAGGCTATTTGCACGAACCCGGTCATTCAACAACGCAATAACTCAATAACGCAACAATCCGGCCCAGAACCGGGCGGAATCAGGTCAGTGCGCGCTTGATCCGCGATTTGAGCTGCGCCCGGCGCAAGCGACCCGTCGCTTGCGGCTCGGGCAATACCAGGACATCGTTTGCGGGCTGACCACGGCGCAGATAGAAACGGTCGAACGTCGCCTGCGTCATGCCCCATTTATGCAAAAACTGACGCCGTCCGTCATTTTTGACGATCTTCCCCGTGCTTTTTTGCTGAAAGTGATAGACGAGGCTGTCACCCACGCCAAGAAAAACCCGGCAGCCCGCATGCCACAGCTTCATCGAGAAATCGTTGTCGCTACTCATGCCTGGGCTCAGCTCGCTGCTATAGCCGCCCAGCTTGTGCCACCAGTCGCGCCGCACCAGCGTGGGCGGCCAGGTCGCGCCATACCAGTCAGCGCGAACCAGGCGAGGCATGGCGGCAATCAGTTCCGCTGCCTGAAACTGCCCGGCCTCCCGGCCAAAATCGCGTACCACCACGCACGGGTTGCCGGAATCCACTGGCTCGACCATCGTGCCCGACAGCATGAACAGACCATCGTCCGGCATCGCTGCCAGATGGCGCACGAGCGCCGCGTCCCAGCCTGGGCAGCAATACATGTCGTCATTCATGTAGACCACGTAGTCCTGGGTAGCGCGTGCTGCCGCCAGGTTTACCGCGTGGCAGATGCCGATGTTCTGGGGTGACGCGGTATGTTCAATGCCCTGCTCGCGCACCCAGGCCAGAGTGCCGTCCGAGCCGTCGTTCACATGCACGATGATCTGGTGCGCATAGGTCGAATGACGCCGCACGCTTTCGATCACCAGTTGCAGATAAGGCAGGTTGTTCCACGTCGGAATAATGATTGAAAACATCAGAATGAAAACCCGTTGGAGTGGCGGTATGAACTGCCGAAGAGCCGTTATTCCAGCTAGTCGGACGAGCAGCGTGCTGGCACAAACGGTCTGGCTGAGATACCCGGCCCGCGTTTTTAGCGGGTATGCCAGCCGGTCCGTCGAAGCCCGGAGCGAAATTGTACGCTGCCGCCCGGGGAAAACCGGATAACCCACCGGATAACCCTCAAGACAACGGCAACCCAGCCAATCTGGCGCACGCAACAACGCAACAACGCAACAACGTTTACACAAAATGACAATCTGCCAGAAGTTTGCCCGCGGTTATAATCGCGGTCGCTCTGCTCTCCCAGTTCGCACAGATACGGTTCCCGCCGTAGCAATAACGACCAGCACGGGAGAGCCTTTACGACTTCACACTCTATGATTTTTACCCCCACTCTGGTCTGGTTAAGCGCCGTCTTGCTGTTTCTAGCCCCAGCAGTCAATTTAGTGTGGCGCGGCGGCACGGGATACTGCTTTTTTGCATTAGCCGCATTAGGTATCGGCGCCCTGTTCGTGAACCGGCGCACACCCGGTTATTTCAAGGCGTTGCAAACCTATGGCTGGTACACCGCGGCCATGCTCGCATTTATGGTGTCGATTGGTCTGCAGCAACTCGTGAATGGTTACTGGCTACCACGCCAGTTCGATGCGCTCTCGCGTTTCATGCTGGCGCTCGTGGTGTTCCTGCTGTTGCGGCAACTGCCCTCGCGGGCGTTGCGCATGATCGGCTGGGGCTGTGCCGCGGGAGGGCTGGCGGTTGGCGTGTGGGCCCTCATGGACCGGCCCCAGGGGGGCTGGAATGGCACAAGCCGCCTCAGTAATTACTATACGAATGCGATTCCGTTCGGCGACACCGCGCTGCTGCTCGCGTTTCTCTCCCTCTTCACGCTAGGCTGGGATGACCTGCGCGACTGGCGGCCCTTTGCGATCAAGATTCTGGCGCTGCTAGGCGGCGGTTACGCCTCTTATCTGTCGGGCACACGCGGCGGCTGGCTGGCGTTGCCCGTTTTCCTCGTCCTGCTCGGCGCACAGTATCGCTGGTTCACGCAGCGCAAACGCCTGATCACCGCCTTGCTGGCGCTCTCGCTGTGCCTCGCCGCGCTGTTCTCGACAGGCCGCATCGAGCAGCGTGTCGTCGATGCCAGCACCGACATCGCCCTGCTCAACCAGGGCGATGCCTATACCTCCATCGGCTTGCGTCTTCAGCTCTGGCAAGCGTCGTGGCATCTGTTCACGAAGCATCCGGTCTATGGCATCGGCAAGGGACGGCTCATGCAGTCCCTGCGCGACATGGCGCAAAACGGCGAAGTGAAAGCCGAGATTGTCAACGAACGTGCGCACAGTGATTTTTTCTCGACGCTAGCGGAGATGGGAACGGTCGGCGTGCTGTGTCTTTTCCTGTTTTATTTCGGCATTTCGGTGTACTTCTGGCGCAACCGCCAGGCCAATGATCCGGCGATTCGCGCGGCGGCCTATTCGGGGCTGGCCGTATCCACCAGCACCATCATCTTCGGGCTCACCATCGACGTGCTGGTACCCATCATGGTGACCGTGCTGCTGGCGCTTTTAAGCGCGACGTTCCTCGCCATGATCGACGCGCGCAAACGCGAAATCGCCCAGGCAGAGTGCGGCACGGCTTAAATTTTTCGTGCCCTAAAGCGCCGCGGTCAGCCGGTACAGTTCGCCCACGTGCTCGTCCACGCTGGGGTTATAGGCCAGATGTGCGAACGGGCTGGCAATACGGGCGTCACCTTGCTGCACGCGTCCGATGGCCTCGTCGATGGCCTGCTCGAAACTCCCAGGCACAGCGCGCGAAAAACCGATTTTCGCGGGCCCCGTCACCGTCTCCGCCGATCCCACGTTTTCGGCAATGATCACCGGCGTACCGCACAGCACGGACTCCACGCCCACCAGGCCAAAGGGCTCGTACACCGATGCCACCACCGTAAAATCAGCCGCGGCAAAAAGCTTTTCCATCTCGCGGCAATAACCGACGTAACGGATCGTGTCGCTGGTTCTGGGCACGCCCCGCCCCGCGACCACCAGACAGACCGGCAACGTGGTCTGGGAAAAAAACGCTTCCAGCAAATCGTAGCCTTTGCGTTTGTGGCTGGTTGAAGAGAACAGGAAAATCACCCTGTCATCAGGCAAACCATATTGCTGCCGCACACGGCGGCGCGCGGCATCGTCGAGCGGCACAAAGCGCGCGGTATCAACCGGGGGATACAGCACATGCAAGCGCTCGGACGGTACGTCATAAAAACGTTGCAACTCACGCGCCATCAGTTGGGAATGCGCCACCACCGCACGCGCCCGGGTGTACACCTGGCGCTCCAGCGCGATCTGCCAGACATCGCTGCGCCGCACTGGGCGCGCTTCAGCTTCGAGCGATCCCGGATGCGTACCGCCACAAATCGCCACGTCAGCGTGCGTCGAATGATTGATCGCAATGATCTTCGCCGGACGATGCGCACGCAGCCGCAGCTTGAGACGCCAGTCGAACGCCCGGTTGCGCAGCTTGCGCGGCGCCCAGCGCACATTCAGCGGCTGCGCCTCGACCCACGCCGCCTCGGGCAATAGCGGGTCCACTTCGCGGGCAAAAAGCGTGGGCCGCACCCCTAAACGATGCAAACCCGCGATCACATCACGCGTATAGCGCTCCGCGCCGCCACTATTTTTCAGCGCTTGCGTGGTGAGCGCGAGATCAGTCAGCGGCAGCGCCGTATCGGCAAGAGGAGTAACGAAACGAGTCGAGTCGGACAAAACGGAAAACCCCGGTAAGGCTCTTGAGCGAGCACGGAAAAAGCCATGGACTATCGACGCCAGAGGCATCCAGCGTCTGGCCGAAGCCAGGCTGAATGCAGAGGGGCACGTTCGAGGGCGCAATTGTAATGGAAGTAATGGAAGCCTCTGGCGCGCCGGACCGATTAGAATCTAGCCGCCTCACCCTCTACGCTCCTGCTTCCGGCTCCACCCTCACGATCCCACTCTCAGCGATTCATGCCGCGATGACCCACCTTGCGTCCGATGCTTCCTCCGCCTCCGCCAGCCCCACCCGCCCGCTGGTTTCGGTATTGCTGATCGCCTACAAGCAGCAGCACGTCGTCGCCGACGCCGTGCGCAGCGTGCTGGCGCAAACCTATTCACCGCTGGAAATCCTGATCTCGGACGATGCCTCCGGCGACGGCACCTTCGCCGCCATCGAAGAAGCCGTGCGCGGCTACGCAGGGCCCCATCAGGTCAGCATCCGCTGCAATACCGTCAATGAAGGCATCAGCGCGCATCTCTCGCGTCTGGCGGGCATGGCGCGCGGTGAGTTGCTGTTCGTCGCAGCCGGCGACGACATGTCGCTGCCACAGCGTTGCACGCGTGTGGTCGAGACCTGGCTGGCCCATGAGCGCCGTCCCGACCTGATCGCCACCGATCTCGCCGATATGGATGAGCACGGCATGATTCACGAGCGCATGAGCCCGACCGATCTGGGCGCTTATCGTGGGCTCGACGACTGGCTCGCTCAACGGCCCTGGCTGATCGGCGCGGCGCACACGTGGTCGCGGCGGCTCTTCGAGCGCTTTGGGCCGATGCTGCCCGGCACGATGGCCGAAGACCAGATCATGACGTTTCGCGCGCTGGTTTCCGGTGGCGCGCTCAGTCTGCGCGAACCGCTGGTGCGCTACCGGCGCGGCGGCCTGTCACGCAAGCGGCGTTACCGCTCGAGCGCCGATCTGGTTGCACGGCAGCGCCAAAGCAACGGTTATGCGCTCGCCGAACTGGCGCAGTTGCAACGCGACGCCGACATGGCGGGAAGCGAAATCGGCGCGGCGATGCGTGTGGCGCTTGCCGGCAAGCTTGCCCGCGAGCGGTTTATTCAGGCGATGTTCAGCGCACCGGATGCGCGCGCGCGCTTAGCGCTATGTCGGCGCAACCCGGCGATCAAGCTCGGGCTTAGAGTGCGCCTGGTGTTGTATACGGTGTGTCCGTGGGTGTATGCGCCGATGCTGTGGCTCAAACGGGTGATACGCAAACGCTGAAAACGCGAAGGCCTTGAACCGGAGGTGACAGGCGCGGACGATGAATCGCGGCAGACGCCATACCGCGAAGACACACTCCTCACAGGCACTCCTCACAGGCACTCATCACAGGCACCACTGGCCGCGATAGCGCGTTTTCGCTTGCATCATGGCTCATGCGTGGGGTTCCCGAGCCGGCTTCAATGAAGCCGGGTTTTGTCTTGAATAACCTCCCGGCCTGCACCGCTCCTAACCCAGGCCATCAATCAAGACGAAGTCTGTTGAAACTGAATCCGGTGCAAATGCGCATACAACCCGTTTTGCGCCAGCAGCTCGCGGTGGCTGCCGCGCTCGACAATGCGCCCGGCTTCCAGCACCAGAATCCGGTCAGCGCGCTCGATCGTCGAAAGACGGTGCGCAATCACCAGTGTCGTGCGGCCCTTCATCAGGGTTTCGAGCGCATCCTGGACATAACGCTCGGATTCGGAATCGAGCGCCGAAGTGGCTTCGTCGAGAATCAGGATCGGCGCGTCCTTGTAGATTGCCCGGGCAATCGCCAGACGCTGGCGCTGGCCGCCCGAGAGCATCGTGCCGTTGTCGCCAATCAGTGTCTCGATGCCATCGGGCATCGCTTCCACCGTCTGCCACAGGTTAGCGGCGCGCAAGGCCGCGACGACGCGGTCGAGATCGGCGGTCTGCCCATAGGCCACGTTATGGGCGATGGTGTCGTTGAACAGCACCACGTCCTGGCTCACCATGGCGATCTGGCTGCGCAGATCGTGCGTGTTGTACTCGGACAGCGGTACACCATCCAGCAGAATCTCACCGCTAGCCGGATCGAAAAAGCGCGGCAGCAAATTGACGAGCGTCGTTTTGCCTCCCCCCGATGGCCCAGCCAGCGCCACCATCTCACCAGGCGCCACGCAAAACGACACCTGATTCAGCGTCAAGCGCTGGCTTTCCTGGCCCATCTGGCTCGCCCCATAACCAAACGACACATCACGAAACTCGATGGCGCCCGAGGCCCGTTCAAGCGGCTTGCCGCCACCGGCGGGCTCAGCGGGTTCGTCGATCAGGCCGAAGATCAGCTCGGCTGCGGTCATGCCACGTTGCAACGGCTGGTTGACGTCCATCAGATGCTTGAGCGGCGAAATAATCAGCAACATCGACGTGACGAATGCGACAAACCCCCCCACCGTGGTCTGATCGTTCGACGACTGCACCACGGCAATCGTGATGACCACTGCCAGCGCGATCGAGGCCAGAAACTGAGTAAGCGGTTGCGCAAGGCCCCCCGAGACGGTCATGCGCATGGAGTAGCCACGCAGGCGGCGGCTCATGGCGCCAAAGCGCGCGTTTTCATATTGCTCGCCGTTATTGACCTTGACGACCTTGTAGCCGCCGACCGCTTCTTCGACGATGTAAGACAGCTCATTGGTGAGCAGCTGGTTCTCGCGGTTCAGCCGCCGTAGCCTGCGGTTAATCTTGCCCACCAGCCAGCCGATACCAGGCAACAGCACGGCGACAATCAGCGTCAGACGCCAGTTCAGATAAAACAGGTAGCCCAGCAGAAAAACCACCGTGAGCGAATCGCGCACCAGCGTCACCATCACGCTGGTCAGCACATTCAGGATCTGGTTGACTTCGAAGACAATGGCATTGATCACCGTACTCGCGGTTTCACGTTGAAAAAACGCGACGCTGGTATGGATCATCCGGTCGAACATCTTCAGACGCAGCTCCAGCAGGATCCGGTTCGACACATACGACAGCAGATAGCCCGAGGCATATTGCGCCACGCCGCGTACCAGCGCGAGGCCGATCACGGCGAGCGGCACATACCATTTGGCGTTGTCGCTGGCATGCACGCCAAAGCCCTTGTCCAGCAACGGCTTGAGCAGGGCCGGAATAGCCGCGTCCGTGGCGGCGCTCAGCGCCATCGCGGCGATGGCGGCCACCACGATCCAGATCACAGGTTTGATATACGGCCAGAGACGGCGCAATACGACAGCGGGCGACGAAGCCTCGCCGGAACCGATGGGCTTGCTTAAGGTGGGTTTGACAGTGGGCCTGGCGCTCACAAGATCCTCTGAAAATACGGCTGAAAATCCACCAGACCAACTGGCTGGCGGGAAATAAAAAAAACAGCATTGTAGCCGTCAGTACACGCCCTTTCGGGCCGAGCGGCGTGCTGTGTATACTCCCTGCTCGCGCCCGCCACCGCCCCCTGCCAGCCGCGCTGGCAGGGGGCGGTGGCAAGTTTGCGGCGAACGCGGCGTCAACCCGGCCGCTTCAACCCGCGCCGGTAAAAACGCTACATCAGACAGCCTCTTCACCGGCCACTCTCAGGCATTCATGCATGAAAACCGTCACGCTCGGCGTTGCACTCATCACCCATAATGCCGCTGCCCGGCTCGCCGAATGTTTACAGTCGGTCGCCTTTGCCGACGACATCGTCGTGCTGGACGGCGGCAGCACCGACGGCACCATCGACATCGCTCGCGCTCATGGGGCACGCGTCATCCAGCAGCCTGACTGGCCGGGTTTTGGCCCGCAAAAAAACCGTGCGATCGAGGCACTGGACACCACCTGGGTGCTATCGCTCGATGCCGACGAAGTGGTTTCACCCGAACTGGCGGCAGCCATTCGCGCCGCCATCGCCGCGCCGGACGCCGAGGTCTACGCCGTGGACCGTCTGTCCTGCTTTTGCGGCCAGTGGATTCATCACAGCGGTTGGTATCCGGACTGGATTCCGCGTCTTTTTCGCCGGGGTTGCGCCCGGTTTTCAGATGACCTGGTCCATGAACGCCTGGTTTTCGCTACGTCTGCGCAGCGCCTCCACGGCAAACTGTTGCACCATTCGTACGAAGACTTCGAAACCGTGTTGCGCAAGCTCGATGCGTACTCAAGCGCGGCGGCGCAACAGCGCTATGCGGCAGGCCAGCGCGGCGGCCTGGCGAAAGCGCTGGGACGCGGCACCTGGGCTTTCCTGAGAACCTACGTGATGCGATGCGGGTTTCTCGATGGGCGCGCCGGCTTCATGATCGCGGTGTTTAATGCGCAAACCGTCTATTACCGTTTTTTGAAGCTCGACCATCTGCATCGCACGCAGCAGGCCAACGATACGCCGCCATCCTGAGCCGCTGGCGGGGTGCGTGCGCCATTGCAGGCACTAACCCGCAAACCACGTAACCGCGGATTACAACGGTACGACGGGTACGGCCAGGCGGCGAACCTGGCCTGGCCTCAATAAACGATTTCAACCGAACTGCCGGCGAACTCGGCACGTAACTCGGCCAGCAATTCATCGCCGGGAATCACGCGCCAGGACTCGCCCAGTTGCACCGCGGCCTGTACCCGCTCATTGCTATAAACCACCTGCACGGCCAAGCCTTGCACCACGGGCTCGGCTTCGCGCCGGCGCGAGCCGTGGCCGCCGTAGCCGTCACGTGAAGCATCACGCGCATCGCGCGCACCACGCACGGCAGGCGCAGGTGCGGCCGTTGCCGCCATCGCCACCACCGGCGGCACGCAATGCGCCTGCAACACGCGACGCAAGGCGAGCGCATCGGCGTTGCCGTTCATCTGCACTTTCAGCGCTTCGGCATAGCGGCTGCGGGCGCGGCCCAGGTCCATCACCGCTTCGACGGTAAAACGAATGCCGCCCGTAAACGCATCATTGCGCGCCTGGCCTTGCACCACGAGCAATTCGTCTTCCTTGAAGAGTGCCTTGTGGGCTTCGAAGAGTTCGTTGAACACGGTCACTTCACACTGGCCGCTGCCGTCGTCCAGCAACGCGATCAGCATCTTGCCGCGCTGGGTCATCTGCGTGCGCAACGAGACGATCACCCCAGCCAGAAGCTTGTCGCGCCCTTCTTTCAGCTCACCGATTTTCTGCCGCACGAAGCGCCGGATCTCAGCGCGGTACGCATCGAACAGATGCCCCGAAAGATAGAACCCGAGAGCGCTTTTTTCTTCCTGAAGTTTTTTCTTGTCGGGCCAGGCGGACTCGGCGATCAGTTCATGCCCTTGCGATGGCGCGTCGCCCATGTCGAACAGCCCTGCCTGCATCGCATTGGCGCTGGCCTGTTCGGCAGCTTCCATGGCCAGCGTGACCGAGGCGATCAGTTGCGCCCGGTTATCGTGCAGCCGGTCAAACGCTCCCGCACGGATCAGCGCTTCGACCGTGCGCCGGTTCACCATGCGCCGGTCGACGCGGTTGCAAAAATCGAACAGGTCGATAAAGGGCCCGTCCTGCTCCCGCGCACGCAGGATGTCTTCAATCGCGTTCTGGCCACTGCCCTTGATCGCGCCCAGGCCGTAGCGGATCGTATCCGCCCGCACCTTGCCCGGGGCCGGAGCCACCGGCTCGAAACGGTAGGCCGACTGGTTGATGTCGGGCGGCAGCACGCTCATGCCGTTGGCCAGACAGTCTTCGAACAGGATCTTGACCTTGTCGGTATCGTCCATCGCCAGCGACAGGTTGGCCGCCATGAATTCAGCAGGATGGTGCGCTTTCAGCCAGGCGGTGTAATACGCAAGCAGCGCATACGCGGCGGCGTGCGACTTGTTAAAGCCGTAGCCCGCGAATTTTTCCATCAGGTCGAAAATCTCATCGGCTTTTTCAGCGCTCAGGCCATTTTTTGCCGCGCCATCGCGGAACAAGGCGCGATGCTCGGCCATTTCCTCGACTTTTTTCTTGCCCATCGCGCGCCGCAGCAGGTCAGCGCCACCGAGCGAATAGCCGCCGATGATCTGCGCCATCTGCATCACCTGCTCCTGATAGACCATGATGCCGTAGGTCTCTTGCAGGACAGGCTTGACGCGCGGATCGGGGTACTCCACCA